>CAXGHT010000001.1:0-36502 GCA_964010235.1 uncultured archaeon
TTTATAAAGCAAATCTGGAGGAGAATAGTATGTCAAACAGATTTACAAAAGACGATTTGATTGGAAGAATTAGAAAAGGTGTTGATGCTGAAGGTAAAAAGAGAGATCTTTTTTGGCCTAAAATTGGTGAGTTAAGAATTTTAGGATTAAGACTTCCGATTTATTCTCAGTTGGCTAAATTTAGACGAAACAAAAATAAATCTCTTAATGAAAGAATACAAAACTATTATGGTGCTGTAGAAATTGTAGGTAAGAAAGTTTACTTATCAAGAACTACAGATTCTCTAGAAGAGTTAATGTAAGAACCGAAGCTCTTACATCAATAATTTTCCAAGATCTTCGAATTTATTCGCGACCTTTTCGCCCTTACCAGTTAGTTGGACAATCTTAAGTCGACCTTTCTTTTCGAATCGAACTAGACCTTGTTGTTCCATCTTTTGAAGTAAGTGAACGGTGTGTGAGTATGTGCATCGTGCTTCCTTAGCTAACATAGAAGGATATTTATTCGTGTTTTGTCGAGTAAGACAAAGTAACAGTTCAACGGGCTTATCCCTCAAGAATATTTCAAAACTTTTTCCTTTTTTCCACCAAAGTAGTGCCATAATTACCTGTATAGAGAAAGATATATAACGGTTTCTTCAAGTCCTAAGTGGTGTGTTTTTTCTGAAGAAAAAATGTAATCACTAAGCAGCAGTTCTTTTACTGCTTAGGTTGTACTCTTGGTAATTGTAATGGTGCCGGAAGTCCAAGTGTTTTTGATAATGGAATTGCAGTTACAAGTCCAAGTTCAAGAACCTTAGTCAGAAGCACTGCGGCAATTCTTTCATCAACTTTTTTGTTCTTTTTCCATCCCTTTTGAAGATCTTTCAATTCTTTATCTTCACCCGTTATGAATAATCCACCTTCAAGATTGATGTGTCCTGATTTTCCGTAAGAAGTATTAACTTTAAATTCAACTAATGCTCCAGTTCGTTTTTCACCAGCAGCAAACAAGTCTTCAGTTGTAACCTTAGTAATTTCAGGCTTTGTTTCGATTTTAATTCCTGCTTCAAGCTTGCCTCTTTGGGCATCTACTTTTGTAATCTTATCACCAACGATCATCATTGTGATATTCTCGCGTTGTTTAAACTTTTAAAGATTGTTATTTACAGTTTGTTCTTTATTCTAAATAAATAGAACAAATAGGTTCCTGTAAGTGCCAAGAATCCTGCAATAATCATTGAAGTTATCAGGGTTTTTCTTTGGTCGGTAATTTCTTTATCAGATAAACAGGAGTTATCTTCTTTGCAAACACCTGTTTGACATTGATAATCTTCATTACATGAAGAGCTTCCTGCTTTCTGATATTTCCAAACACCATCTTGACAGAAAGTATTGTTTACAATCATACCATCTTCATTACAGATTTCGGTTTGACTTGAAACTGTTTCGAATGTTGCCGGTTCACTGACAAAACAATCCCAATCTTCTTCGGCAGAACACCCGGCCGGACAGTAATTATCACCTGCACTACATTCTACTGTTAGTTCATTTGTACATGCTCGTTCAATTGTACCATCTCCTGAACAAAGATCAATCGTTGCATCATTATCGTCGTTGCAATCTGAGTGTTGAATACAGGAGTTATTTATTGAGCAATCCGCATCATGAGTTGTTCCAAATAATGATTGCTGATTTTTACAACCTAATGGACAGAAATCATCTCCCGACTTACATTCAGTAACTGGATCATGTCTACAAATAGATCGTTGATTATATGAGCCTTCGCAACTATCTTTTGTTCCCGGATTACTATCATCACATTCCTTGTCTAGCTCACAAGTGTCTTGAATTACACAATCAGAATCACTATATCTGCTACAAAAACTTGGACAGTATCCGTCATTATCCGTACAACTTACGATTGTTTCATAAGAACATTTATTTATAGATTCCATACAAGTATCGATTGTAGAATCCAATTGATCATTACAATCAGAATCAACATTACATTCAAGTCTTTGAAGAACATGAATTAGTAATGATGCATAATTTGTCTTTTGTTCAGATACATACAATGTTGCGTTTACGGTTATGTTTACTTTGTTTATAGACTTTGTTTCATTTTCATTAAATATTTTCCAAGTATCTTCAACACTGATTCTTACTTGAGTGTTTGAGAACACATCTAGCAAAGTTATATTTCTACCTGCGACTTCAATAGACTCTCCTTCACCTAAAGTTACTTGATCATATGCAATATAATCTGCTGCCGCAAATGCTGCCGGTAACAAAAGTAGTATTAAGAGCAATCTTTTCATGAAATAAGTAAATCTTCAGACAATAAAAATTTAGCCCTGCCCGGATTTGAACCGAGGTCCTCCGGCCCAGAACCAGAGATGATTGACCGCTACACTACAGAGCTATGAAACAGCTCCATATTCTAGATTTATAAGTTTATGTTCTAGCAATACTTTTAAATTCGCACGACGTAGTATCTTTATGATAAGTTTACTCAGTGAGATGTTTTTTCATCCAATCTTAATCGTGAGCCTGGTTTCTGCAGGAGCCTCTCAGTTTATTAAGATGCTTCTATATTCATTCAAAACAAGAAAACTTCTTATTCATGTTTTGTGGAAAGGTTACGGAAATAAAGCAGGAATGCCTAGTTCTCACACCGCATTTATGAGTGCAGCATGTACTGCAATTTATATTCTTGATGGCGGAGTTACCAATTTGTTTATGCTTTCAATTATATTCACAATTATAATTATTCAGACTGTTGTAGATTTGAAATTCCACTTTGACAAAGCATCAGATTATATCAATGATATGTTTAGTGTTGTTTTTGATTTCAATAAACCCGCGTGGAGTAAATTTGAACATGTTACAGGTCATACATACAATCAGATAATTGTTGGTGCAATAATTGGAGTTTATACAACGATTAAACTTATACCAATTTTATAGAATTGTAAATTGTGCATGTTTAATCTTTCCAATTTTTATAATTGAATCATTGGCGATTATTTTATTCTTTAATAATAATCCAACAATTTTATTTCCAACGACATTTCCATCATTGACATCCACAATTAATTCTAATACTTTTTCATTAATTTCTTCTTCACCATAGAATCTTGGATTTACAAAAAAATCTAAATCTTTGTTTTTCAAAGTTTTCCCAAGCAATTCTTTATCACAAATTGCAATCATGGTTCCGAAATCTGTTTTGTGTAATTTGTAGTAAAACATTTTACTTAATTGATCTTACCGAACTTCGTGCACCACAAGCTTGGCATTGTTTAAATGTTATTCCCTTTTCTTTATGGAGTTCAGTGTCTGGTTTTCCACATTGTGTACAAGTCACGAATTCCTTTACGTATTTTTCAATTTTTTCATTCAAGAATCGGGAGTTGAACTTACCTATGAAATAGAATTTACTTCCTTTCCATTCACCTGTTGTTGCTAAAGCCTTTAACATAAATCTTAACAAGTGTTTAACATCTCGCCCTAATTTTGAAGAAATTTGATTTAGATTTGATACAAGCGTTCTATTTCCTTCAAAACCTCCAGAAATTGTTGGAACTTCGAATCTACTGGTTGCTTCTGAAACTTTCGGAATAGATGCATAAGCTTTCTTTAACAATTCATCATATTTATAATTCCAAGCCATGTTTTCAAGTTTCTTGAGGCATTTAAGAAGGTTTTGAATTAGTCAGATAGCTCGTCGAGAGTTAATTGAAGACTAGATAGATTCCTTTCAATTTCTCCAATTCTTTCAGAGACCAATCTCTGAACTCTAACATGTAAGGGATCAATTGGATCCACAATCTCAGAATTAAGTCTATTTACATTTTCTTCTATTTTTTGTAAATAGTCTAGATCGGTTTCTACAATAAAACTTCCAGTTATTGAATAATTTACATCAAAAGTATGTCTTCCTGAAGTAAATGAAAGATCTCTTAAGCGATATCCTTCAATAGGTAATTTGCCAGCTACACTGTAAGTAAATTGTAACTGATTATTTTCCTCAATCATTGACTCAAAATTTAATTTAAACGTCATTCTCTATTAACACCTAACTTGTTTTTAAATTTTTAGGTGATTATTCCAATAATTTAAGAATTCCTTTCTTTGGTTCAAAAACTTCACCTGATTTTAGAAGCTTTAGAACAATATCCTTTGCTTCTTTTTCATCCATCTTTGAGTTTTTCATCACATCATCCATTGGAGCACCGTCACCAGAATCATGAGCTTTAATCAATTCGATAATTTTTGTATTTGGATTATCACTCACTGTTATTTCCATCACTTCAGGTTCTTCCTTTGGAGCAGATTTAGCTTTGGGTTTTTCTTCAATCTCTCTGAATTCTGGCTTTCCGAGCTCAATATGATCAACAATTAACCAGTTTGGATCTAAATCTTGTTTTATAACTTCTGGAACCAAATATGTTTCATCATTGTAGTGTTTTACTTTTCCAATAAATCTTACAAATGAACCAACTTTCACATCTTTAATGTTTGCAACATCGGCACTGAAGGCTTTTACTCTGATTGTTTCTGAACCATCATCAATAGTTAACGCACAATAATTTCCATCTTCTGTTAAATATTTACTTACAACTGTGGCAATTATATTTACTCGAGAAACTTGATTTTCATCAATTATAATATAACTTGGATTGAAACCTTCTTGTCGAAGGAATTCTCCATTTATTAGGCTAGAAATTCTTACTCTATATGCTGTCGATCTAGTAATTGCCATCTATTTTTACTTGAGTTTTAGTTTAAATATTCTTGTTTGATTTAGTTCTATCCTTTTTGTAATACTCCGTGTCTAGGTTCAAATATTTCTCCAGCTTTCTTCAATCTTAACAATTCAGATTCGATCTTCTCCTTACTCATTCCTTTATCTTCTAAAGCTTTAATTAAATCATCTTTTGGAATTGCCTTACCAAATTGTGCTTCAAGTTCAGTCATAGTTTGTTTAATGCTAGAAATTCTACTTCTCTCAGTGGCAGTAATTCCGCTTGTAATTCTATCAATATCAATTTTTCCAGTTTCAGGATCAGTTCCAAGTTGTTTTAGTGTTTCTTCCACTAATCGAATTGCACGTTCTGCATCTTCTTTTGTAACCTGTTTAGAAAGTCTAATTTTTGCTGAGGCTTCTGCCAAACGAATAATTGCTTGAAGCTGTCTTGCAGATATTGGAATGCTTTTAATCCCATCTTCTCCCGCAGCAGTACTTCTAATTTTAACATAATAATCTCTAATTAGTTTTTGAGGTTCTTTTCCAAGTTTTGGAAAACAAGTTTGTTTGGCATATGCAATATATTTTCTTAACAAAGAATGCTCAATCTCACTTTTTGCTGATTCAATATCTCCTTGCAACTTAAGTACGTGACTTGCAATACGTTCATCAGTAGTAATATTTGGAATATCTCGGATTACAAACATTAAGTCGAATCGGTTGATTAATGTTGGAGGAAGATCAATTTGAGTTGGTGGTGGTTGATATGGATCGAACCTACCATATTTTGGATTTGCAGCAGCTAGAACAGATGCTTGTGACATTAATGTTGCTTGAATATTTGCTTTGGAAATAGAAACTGTTTGTTGCTCCATTGCTTCGTGCATTGCGCTTCGATCATCATGAGAAATCTTGTCCAGTTCGTCGATACAAGCCATACCTTTGTTTGCTAGAACCAAAGTTCCCGCCTCCAGTGCCCAACCACCCAAGAATTCATCCTTCACAACTGCGGCAGTAAGTCCTGCACCTGAAGCTCCGCGTCCTGCCACATATCTTGCCTTTGGAGCTAAGTTTGAAATATATCTTAGTAAAATTGATTTACCTGCACCTGGGTCACCCATTAATAAGACATGAATATCTCCTCTTAATTCAGTTCCATCACTTTTTACTTTTCTTACTCCTCCAAAAAGTTGTAATACAATACTTTCCTTTATTTCATCGTAACCATAAATTACTGGTGCAATTGATTGAATTAATTTTTCGTAGATTTTTGGATCTTTTGCCAATTTCATAATTTCATCCTTTTCTTCTGTATTCACATCAAGTTCTTCAAATTCTTCTTCCATAGATTCAACTGAATTTGCTTCTAAAATAATATCAAATTTTGTTGATTGTGCACCAGTTCTCGTTGTAATTGCAACCTCTTTTACTACACCAACAATTTTAATTTTGTTCCCCGGAAAGCGATTTCTTTCCAATTCAGGTTCCAATAAATCATCATGAAGAATACATCTTATTCGTTTAGGTTGCGCCCCACCTTCTAAAGATTCTGGTGGTTCTTCTACAACCAATTGTTGAACATCACTTAGATGTTTTTCAACCATTTTGAATTTCCCCTTATGTTTACACTGTCCACATAGCCCAGGTTCCGCCAATTTATTCTCATGTTGTTCAAGTTTGCTTTGTGAGCCGCATTTTGGACATTCAAATGTTGCAATAGTGATCATTGGTCGAATATCCGACGCTTGACGAATCAATGCATTACATGTTATTAGTTGCCCAAGATTTCTACTTCTCAAATCTCGAATTCTAAGCTTCTGAGATGGAGGAAGATTGATAATTCTTGCTCCAATTGCAGTCTTCAGATCACCCAATTCCTCCTCGGCGATCGCACTATCTATATATTCAAGACTTTCCTTTGGAGACATTAAAATACTCTCTGCCAATTCAGGATTATACTTAGATAAAATATTCCAATCAATTTGGAGACTCTTACCTCCCTTTTGTGCTACATCTAATAGTTCTTTCTTGTAATATTTTTCTAGAAATGTTCTATACTGAGTTAAAGTTTTAGACTCCATGCTAGAATATTGACTCTTCAGTTTGGGTTAAAAAGAATTTATCTGGTGGAGTTACTTATCAAGCTCACCAACATCAATAAGTTGTTCTCTCAAGAATTTTACTGAGTCTTTAATTTGTTTTTCAGATCGAGCACCAGTAATAACAATTTTTCCAGTACCGAAAAGTAAGAATGTAATATTTTGAAGAACTTCTTCACCCTTTAGCTTGTAAACAAGTCCCGGAAATTGTTCTGGTTCATACTCGGTATTTTCAAATAGGAATACAATCTCATTTAGGTTTAATCGTCCACCAACTGAACCTGATGCAACCATGTTTTGAACTTTGATTTCAGGCTTTTTTGTGATTTCAATTCCAACTTCCTTTAAATCATCAATTACATGTTTTACTGCTGCACGTGCATCTTTGATTGATTTTGTTCCAGTACAAATTACTCGTCCTGAACTGAAAAGTAAATAGCTTGCTTTATTGAATGAAAGTTCTGAATCTTCAACTTTGTAAATTAACCCTGGAAAAGTTTCAGGAGTATAATCTGAATTATCTAAAAGAACTGCAAGTTTTTCTAATGGCAACTTTGCAAAAATATTTGCAGATACTACTACATTTTGTGTCTTTGACCAAACTCGTTTATCGACTTCAGGTGCCATATTAGTTTTTATTGTAGGAAAGATATATAAACCCTCCTTTATAAAGCTAGTTCCGTCTGATTTTTACCAAGAATCCAGTGTTTCTAATTATTAGATTTGGGTTTGCTGGTTTTTTAAGATTAAATTGAATTTCTTTTGTATTTGTTTTTCTTTTCAACTCAACATCATTTATACCTAATTCTTTACCAACATTAATCTGTACTAAAATTTTGTCAGATCTCTTTAACTTTGCACTTTTTCTTAAGTCTTGAATTTTACGAGTTAATTCTCGAGTGTATCCCTTTACTAACATTTCTTTGTTTTCATCTGGATTCAAATATAGAATATAGCTGGATCTTGAAATTCCTCGCAATCCTTTAGGCAATTTCCGATCCACAATCACTTCTTTGTTACCGAGTTTGATAGTTTTCCCTTTAACTTTAACTCTGATTGATCCTTTTGATATTTCTGAGATTGCCCTTTTAGTTGGAACCCTTCCTAATGCTTTAGAAATTTCATTGGTCAGTTTTCCATGAGTTTTTCCTGTTTCCCTGAAGTTTAATTTTACTGAATAATTAACTCCTGAAATTGATTGCCGAGTAGTTATATTCATTGTATTGACTTGTGCACTTATTAGATCTGAATATTTTTTTATTGTAGCGGTTGCATTTCTTGAAGGTGTTGCAATTATCACGTCTTTGATTGGCCATCTTAAAGTCCGATTCATTTTATCCCTTAATGAAAGTGTGTCTGAAATTACACTTTGAATCAATTCAAATTCGTTTTCTAAATTTTTGTTAATTTCATATCTCTTTGTTCTTGGTAGTCTTTCCAAGTGAACTGATTTTTCATTTACACCATCATATACATTCAAATTTTGATAAATTTTATCTGCAACAAACGGACTGATTGGTGCAAGTAGTTTTAGAACTTCAGTTATACATCTGAATAATACATAACCAACGCTTGGATCCTTTTCTTCAATTCTTGAACGAACCAATTGAATGTAACTTCGACTTAAATCTTTAACTATAAATTCTGTTAAACCTCTTCCCATTTCCTGATATTCAAACTCGTCAAAAGATTTGTGATATTTTTCGACTAACGAATTCAGTTTTGAAATTATCCATTTGTCTTCAGGCACAGTTATTTTCTTTACAGTAACAAAAGGATATTCAGTGAGTAAGTAGTTGTGTAAATTCCAAAGCGTGTTTACTACGCCAAATGTTTCTTTCTTTACTTCATCAATGTTAAATTTTGCCAATTCGTAAGGAGGAACATTGCTTGTGTAATAAAGTCTGATTAAATCTGCTCCCAAATCTTTAATTCCCTCTCTTGCCCAAACCACATTTCCGATGGATTTTGACATCTTTTCACCTTTTGAGTCTACGGCAAAAGCAGGCATACTAATATATTTGAAAGGTGATTTTCCGAATGCTGAGACTGAAGTAAAAAGCAATGCAGTAAACCATCCGCTTATTTGATCTACTCCTTCTGAAATTCTATCTACTGGAAAATATTTCTCAAATTGTTTTTTATTTTGTAATGGTGCGCCCATCCATGCTGCAGTAGCTACACCAGAATCAAACCACACATCAAAAATATCAGGAATCTTTCTATAGACTTGCCCTTTTCTATTCTTGAAAGTTAATTCCAATACGTTGTGCAAATCATAATTCTTTGGAAGCTTTTTTCCCAAACGTCTTTCAAGTTCCTTTTTTGTTCCAATTGCAATAATATCTTTTGGATTACTTTCATTAACCCAAATTGGAATAGGTATTCCCCAAAATCTTTGTCTTGAGAAATTCCAATCACCATAATTCATCAACCAAGAATTCATTCTTTCTCGACCGAACCCGGGTTTCCATTTTACTTTATTGTTTTCTGAAAGAAGCTTTCTTCTAATTTTATCAGTCTTGAAGAACCATTGGTTTGATAGTTTGAAAATTAATCCTTGTTTACAACGCCAACACGTTGGATAATTATGTCTTACTTTTTCTTTGTGAAATAAACTATTAGACTTTTCCAAATCCTTTATGATTAAATTGTCGGCATCTTTTACAAACATTCCTTGATATTTTCCAGCATCTTCAGTGAAATTACAAGCATCATCTAGCGGAGATAGTTCAGGCAGACCATAATATTTACCGGCCTCGTTGTCTACTTTACCATGTCCAGTAGCCATGTGAAGCAAACCAGTCCCCTCTTTAACATTTACAAGCTGTTCAAATACATCTTTTGCTTTGATTCCTTTCTTTTCTGCCGTCTTTGGAGGAATTCTTTCCTTCAGAATTGGAATGCTCATATATATTCTACGAGCTTTTTTGTTTTTGTTTAATGAAGTTTGACTTGGAAGTTCAAATAGTGGAGAATATTCTTCACCGTCAAGAGTCTTTCCTTTGAATTTTCTTATAATTTTATACTTTATTCCTAAAGAGTCGAGTAATTCAAGTCGGTCTTCTGAGAGAATCAAATTTCCTGAATTAGTTTGAACTTTTACATAAGTTCCTTTTGGAGCTGCAGCGATTGCAACGTTTGAAGGAAGAGTCCAAGGCGTGGTAGTGAATACTAACAGTGATGCGTCATCGTTTTTTAGTTTGAATTTTACATATACGCCGGGATCAGTTTTTTCAGTTTGTTCGACTTCTGCTCCAGCCAGCGAAGTTTCACAATGAGGGCACCAGTGAATTGGTTTCTTTCCTTTGTATACTTGATTTTTATCAAACATTTGCTTGAAAATCCACCATGCAGATTCTAAATATGAATTATCATAAGTCAAGTAAGGAGTTTTATCCCAGCCCATCCAAGTTCCGTATTTGTTGTAAGTATCCATCCAAACATCTACGTTTTGATTTGCAAGTTTCTTACATTCTCGAGTAAAGTTACTAATACCATATTCTAAAATGTCTTTCTTTCTTTTGAACCCCAGTTTCTTTTCCACCATATTTTCAATAGGTAATCCGTGCGTATCGAATCCAGCAGTAAATAAAACTGAACGACCAGTCATCCAGGCGTATCTTGTGGATAAATCTTTATAATAAAAAGTTCTCAAGTGTCCCACATGAGGATCATTGTTTGCGTAAGGAGGACCCTCAAGTAGAAAATATGGTTTTCCGTCTTTGTTTTTTCTTTGAAGAATTTTTAAAAGATTTATTTTTCTCCAACGCTTGTTCATCTCACTTTCTACTTTACGAAAGTCATATTTCATAGAAATTTATCCTCCTGAAAATTTATATATGTGCCGTTAGTGTTATCGTTCTCAGAATAAACAAATGGGATAACCACTTCGCATGTAGGATTGTTTAGGTACAGATTTAAAAGAGTTTTGAGATGCCGTATTGTACAAATCTTTAAAAGTCTAGTTGGAACGATTCTCTATGTCTGAGGTTAAATTTGAAGTCTGGACTGAAAAGTATCGCCCAGTAACTTTATCGGAAGTTCGAGGTCAAGATGAAATTATAGATAGATTGAAAGCCTTTGTTTCCAGTAAAAGTATGCCACATCTACTTTTTGCAGGAATGCAAGGCACTGGAAAAACAACGTCATTTCTCGCTTTGGCTAAAGATTTGTACGGTGACGAATGGAAAGACAATGTTCTTGAACTTAATGCTTCAGATGACCGAGGAATTAATATTGTTAGAACTTCAATTAAAGATTTTGCAAGAACTAAAACTGTTTCTGAAAAAGTCCCATTCAAACTAATATTTTTGGATGAGGCAGATGCACTAACTAAAGACGCACAACATGCTTTAAGAAGAACTATGGAAGATTATACTTCAAATGTACGGTTTTGTTTGAGTTGTAATTATTCTTCAAAAATTATTCCTCCAATTCAAAGTCGATGTGCAATTTTTAGATTTAGACCACTTAAGCGAGAAGTTATTGTTCAACTTTTGAAAGATATTGCAATTCGTGAGAAACTAATAATTCCGGAAGAATCCTCAACTTATATTTATGATGCTTCAGAAGGCGACTGCCGGAAGGCAGAAAATATACTACAAGCATGTTCTGCTATTGCAGATAATGTTACTCTTGATGTTGTGCGAGAAGTTGTTTCATTTGCTGAACCAACGGAATTGTATGAAATACTAAAACTTGCTTTGGCAGGCAATTTCAAATCAGCTAAAGATAAGATGGCAGATGTTTTGGTTAAGTATGGTTTGTCAGGTATGGATGCAATTCGACAAATCCAGAAACAAATTTGGAATTCTCCAGATTTTGATGACAAGTTGAAAGTTAAGTTGATTAAATTCTGTGGAGAGTACGAATATCGTTTGACTGAGGGTGCAAATGAGTTTGTTCAACTTAATGCATTCTTGGCAGAGGTTGTGTTGATTGGGAATGAACTATCGCCTCCAAAATAGATTTCCTGAACTACATTTTAAATTGACATAATGTTTTTAATGAAGCTTGATTTATTTCTGATTATGCCTGCGCAAGTTAATGATGAGGTAAAATTACATTTTACGGGTTTCTTAGAAAACGGAGAAATGTTTGACACGTCAGAAGGTAAAGATCCTTTGAAATTGAAAATCGGTTCTGAAGAAATCATTCCAGGATTCAATAAAGGTCTAGAAGGTATGGAAGTCGGAGAGGAAAGACAAATTCAAATTCCTCCTGCGTTGGCATATGGAACTTATCATGACGATTTAATTTGGGAAGTTTCCCGAGACAGTCTTGAGGGCGCAGCGAAAGTTGGAGATGTTGTAGCAGGAAAAGTAGATGGCGAAGAGTTAACTGGAAAGATTATAGAAATTAAGAGTGAAGATGTTTTGGTTGATTTTAATCATCCCTTGGCGGGTCAGACTTTGACATTTGATGTTAAGTTATTGGAGATTTCTGGCCGAAATTCTTAGTGGACACTGGACAAGTCAGTGCGCGCCTTATAATTGTCTTTATTTTTCTATTAGTATGAAAATGATAAGAGCCTTTGCAGGAAACTTCCTAAATTCAGGAAGAGGATACGTAGACCTTAGAAATGTGGAGCAAACATTCTTACCTCGTAGAGTGAATGAAGTTTACAACCTTGAGCCTCACGAAATGAATGTTCAAGAAGTTGAAAAAATATTCGGAGAAGTTTTGCGGAGGTTAAGTTACTGATGGTAACGGTTAATCAAATGCTCAACTTTGCTAGCGTGAATCGTGATGCTTTTTCAGAAGTTGTCAAGCTTGCTAGTGCAGATAACGATGATATATTAATACAGATTCTTGAGGAAAAAACTCAAGAAATCGGTATGCTACGCAAACAACTGAAAATTCTTAAGGAGAAATTGAATAGTTGATTTCTCCAGCTATATTTATTTAAACTTTGATAGTGGATTTTTTCCATGCTTATCAAGAAACATGTTCCTAAAAAATTGTCGGAAATTATTGGACAATATAAAGGAATTGTTAAATTTTCTAGATTTGTTAAAAGTCAGAACAAGAAAGCCGTAATTATTTATGGAGAACCTGGAGTTGGAAAAACGTTGGCAGCGAGAGTTTTTGCAACTGAACAAAATTTTGAGTTACTTGAAATTCCTCCGTCTGGAACGAGAGATAAAAAGGAAATTATTTCTAAAATAGGAGTTGCATCTCAACAACCATCGTTATTTGGAGGAAATAAGATAATTCTAATTGATGAGTTGGAATCTTTTGGTGCTGGAAACCGAGGAGGAATCCGAGCACTCATTGATGTTATCAAAAAGACAAAATACCCAATTGTTTTAACTTCAAATAATCCCTGGAATTCTAAATTTAAGACTTTGAGGAAATACTGTGAGATGATTGAATTTGATAAAGTTGATTGGAAGGATATTGAACAATATCTTGCTAAGATTTGTCAGTCTGAGAAGATTGATGTTGAACCCGTAGTTCTGAAAAAAATTGCAGCAAGATCTCAAGGAGATGTACGATCGGCAGTTATGGATTTAGATGTACTCACAACAAATAAAGAAGAAGTTAAAAACACAGATTTTTTTGATTTGTTTAGAGAACGAGAAGAGAATATTTTCTACGCAGTTAAGATGGTTCTGAAATCATTTGATGGCAATGTTGCTTTTGAGGCATTCAATAACGTAAAGATTGATTCTTCAGAGTTCTTAATGTGGATTGACCAGAATATGTATCACGAATATTTAGATCCGATTTCTTTGAAAGAAGGATATGAAAATGTAGCATTGGGTGATAAGTTTAACAATAGAGTTTCAAAAACTCAAAACTGGTCCTTAGCATATTATCCGAATTTTGTAGTCTCGGTAGGAGTTCAACAAGCAAAGACGCGAGTTACTCAGAACATTTCTAGATATATGCGTCCTGAACTATTAATGAAAATATTTTCTCTTGCTGCAAAACGAAGAAAGGCTAAGGGAATATCACAACAAATTTCTGGAAAGCTACATGCCTCAGGTAATGCCTTAATGCGAGACTTTTATCCTTATTTCAATTTTATTCTTGAGAAAAATCCTGAAATGGGTAAAAAGTTGACTGCTTATTTGGAATCAGAGTAGTTTTTTCATTGGTTGGAATTTTACAGGTAAATTTTTCCAACTTCGTATTCCTGTTGTTTTCTTGAATCCCAATCTTTTGTAAAATGGAATAGCAAATAATGAAGACTTTATGTAAATTGAAGTGTTATATTTTCTAGCATTCTTTTCGAAGGTCTTATACAATTTTGTTGCAACTCCTTTTCGTTGATGTTTTGGATCTACAAATAATGATCCAAGTTTATTTCCATGACCTCTTAATACTCCAATTATTTGCCCATTTTCTTCGGCTACAAGTTTAAATGTAGGTCTAATGAACATAGCGAGATTTCGTTTTTTAGTCAAATCAAATCTATCAACATACATTTGTGTCGCTTTCTTTGTTCCTTCATGTTTGTTATTAATTAAATATACTTTCTTGATAAGTTTTGCAGATTTTTCGTAGTCTTTTTGCTGCATTTTCCGAATCTTCATATTGAATTATGTTTTGAAACTATATAATCGTAATCCTTTTAAACCAAGATTTAGGGGCTTTATTGGGCTAGACAGGCCGGGTAAGCGCGGCTGTTATCTTGTATGCTGAGATGTTGAAGCTTGAAGGGCGGCATGGATTGTATGCTTAGTCCCTGGCGTGTGACGTCGAAGCGTTGCCTCCTCTGGCGATTAAAGATGAGAACCTGGTCAGGCGGGGAACCGAGCAGCCATAATTATGTTTATTTGTGCTTTGGAGTAGCGGCGTGGAGTTGTTCGTCAGTAAGACTTTGCATTTTTGAAATGTCCACCTTTGAGTGTGCCCTTTATATTCTCAAATCATATAAACATTTTAATACGTAAATCTGTTTTCTAAACTATGAGTTACAAAATTGGAAGCGGATCAATTTTTCCATATATTGAGATTGGTGATTACACAGTTCATATTATGACAAATCTTGATTTGGAACAAGACAAGGATATGGATATTCATATTTTTTCAGGAAATATTGCGTCATTCAGTCGTCAAAATGTTCCTCAGAAAGATTTGGTGGATTTAATTCAGAACGGAGATATATATGGACAATTGTCCAATGCTGAATTGGCGACGCTTATTGAGCAAAATCAAAATAAGCTTCTACATTTTATTGAAAACCACGACGATTATATGAGAGGTCCACCTTATCCAGACTATGAAAGTATCGAAGGATGATTTGGTAAACTTCGGAAACTCGAAGTATTTGATTTATGTTTCTATAATTGTTGCAGTTATTTGGGTTATATTTTTTTAGAAGCTAAATATAATTTAAAAGTTCACTCATTTTATTTATTTTTCTTTTAATTCTCTTTGTTGCCGGATGTTTCTCATATTTTGTTTCAATTAGAACTCCATCTATTCCAACATTTAGAGCGGATTTTATATCATAATTATAACTATCTCCTACCATTAGAGCTTTGTTCTTTGGAATTCCACGTTCTTGTAAAATTTTTAGCATGAATTCTCCTTTAGAACCATGATACTCTCTGGTTGCATGTACTTCATCAAAAAGATCACCTAATTGAAAATGTTTAACTCTTCCCTTAATTACGGCATCTGCTTCTTTAGGAGGATAAGGGTTGGTGGATAGTACAACTAAGATGATATTTAACTTCTTTAGTTTTCTCAAAGTAGGAAGCACTGTTGGTATCAGCATTTGATGCTTGACTACTTTTTTAGCTGCAGATTTTGTTATTGTTTTTTTAGTCACAGGATCTATATATAACCAAACTGGGTGCTCTTTATACTTAGTCTTCTTTGGATACCAAAGAGTTCCATCACCATCAAAGAAAATTATTTTTTTCATAGTAGAATAATATTTCACTATATAAAATTGTAACGCCAAGGACGGGATTTGAACCCGCGACCCCCGAAGGGACAGGATTAGCAATCCTGCGCAATACCAGGCTATGCGACCTTGGCGCTAGAAAATCCTATGGTCAGCAGTTTAAAAAGTTATACTTTTTTGATTGCTGTTTCCAAAAGCTTAGTTTGTTTAACTCTTTCTTCTTTTGGAGTTTCGGCTCTTTTATGACTTTCACCGAGGACTTTAATCCAAGGTTTGTTGAGATCACCTTTTTCTCTAGGGAGTAGATGAACGTGTAAGTGGTTTACACTTTGTCCTGCATCTTTTCCTTCTTGTATTGCTAGATTGAATTGGTTCGTTTTGTATACTTTTGCTATTGCTCTCAGAGCTTTTTTGCAAGTTTCAAATAATTCAGTTAGTTCCGCTTTGTTTAAGTCCATTAAACTTGTTTTGTGTTTATTTGGTATTATCATAACATGTCCCGGAACAATTGGTTTTAGATTGTATATTCCATAAAATTTTTTAGTTCTAATAAAAACTTCATCTTCTGGTGGATTATCAAATGGACATTTCATGAGTATGAACCTTCTCTCCTCGGGGTTTATGAGGGTTGCCGAAGCAACTGAGAGAAGGCGAATGGGACTGGCAGGATTTGAACCAGCGACCTTCCGATCTTCAGTCGGGCGCTCTCCCAGGCTGAGCTACAGTCCCATTGAAATCTCGGCCTGAGAGATTTATAAGTGTTTTTGTTAAGGTAATTTATTTATACGCCCGAGACATTAAGATTATATGGTGAATAGGTCGTGGCACACTGCTTCAGCTGATAATATTTATACTGAACTTAGTACGTCAAAAGAGGGAATAACTTCTGTTGAGGCTCAGCAAAGATTGAAGACCTACGGATCAAATAAGCTTGTAAAAAAGAAAGATTACACAATTTTGAAGATTCTTTTGGGACAATTCAAATCTTTCTTAGTTGGATTATTACTTCTAGCAATGTTTGTTTCCTATTTTATTGGAGAACATATTGATGCTTATGTTATTGGAGTTATTATAGTACTGAACGCATTGCTCGGATTTATTCAAGAATATCGTGCAGACAAAGCTGTCGAGTCTCTGAAGAAATTATCAGCTCCAAAAGCACATGTTATGCGAGATGGCAGAGTTCAGGAAATTGATGCAACTCAACTTGTTCCTGGAGATATTTTAGTCCTTGCCGAAGGAGATAGAATTCCCGCAGATGCAAGATTGGTTGAAGCACTAAGTCTTGAAGTTGATGAATCTGCATTAACTGGAGAATCAAACCCGGTTGCTAAACAATCTGAAATTTTAACTGATACAAATCTTACTGTTGCAGATAAGAAGAATATGGTGTTCATGAATACTACAATTACTCGTGGACGCGGTACTGCAATTGTTGTTGAAACCGGAATGTCAACAGAAATTGGATTGATTGCTAAAAGTATTTCTGAACAAAAAGCACCAGAAACTCCACTTCAAAAAAAGCTTGGAGTTGTTGCTAAGAATCTCGGAATCGGTGCATTGGTTGTATCTGGTGCAGTTTTCGGATTAGGAATTCTTAGAGGCGAGCAAATTGTTGAAATGTTCACCGCTGCAGTTTCATTAGCTGTTGCCGCAGTTCCAGAAGGATTACCTGCTGTTGTTACTATTACTCTTGCTTTAGGTTTGAGACGAATGGCTAAATCTAATGCTTTAATTCGAAAGCTTCCTGTCGTTGAAACTCTAGGTAGTGCGACAGTTATTTGCTCAGATAAAACTGGGACTTTAACTAAAAATGAGATGACTGTTGAACAAATTTACACCTCTGGAAATCTGATTAAAGTTTCCGGTCAAGGCTACACTCCTGAAGGAGATTTTTCATTAGGTTCGAAGAAACTTAACATTTCTAACTCAAAGAGTCTGACTCTGGCACTTCGTTCCGGAACTTTGTGTACAACTGCAAATTTGTATAACGATGATGCTAAAGGATGGTATATTAATGGAGATCCTACTGAAGGAGCCTTGATTGTTTCTGCAAGAAAGGCGGGAATTGATAAAGAGTTATTGAAAACAGAACACAAGTTTATTTCAGAATTACCTTTTGATTCCAATCGTAAAATGATGTCGGTGATATATGAATTACAAAATAAACGTATTGCATATATTAAGGGAGCACCTGAAATTTTCTTGGAAAAGGCAAGTCATGTTTATACTGAAAAGGGTCTTAAAAAATTAACAAAAACTGAGAGAGAAAAAATTCACAAAGTTTTGGAAGCAATGTCAAATGAAGCATTAAGAGTTTTAGCAGTTGGTTACAAATACTTACCTGAAAAAGATAAGTACACTGCTAAAGAAGTTGAGACTCAAATTGTTTTTGTCGGACTTCAGGCAATGATTGATCCTGCTCGTCCTGAAGCCAAGCCTGCGATTGCTAAATGTACTACTGCTGGAATCCAAACAATTATGATTACTGGAGATCATGCAAGTACTGCTTCTGCGATTGCGAGAGAACTCGGAATATTAGAAGATAAAGGTAAAGTTGTTGTTGGAAAGGACTTGGAAAATATGTCTGATGAAGAACTTGAGAAGATTGTCGACACGGTTAGAGTTTTTGCAAGAGTTTCACCTCAACATAAATTAAGAATTGTTTATGCTTTGAAAAAGAAAGGACATGTTGTTGCGATGACTGGAGACGGAGTTAATGATGCTCCGGCGTTGAAGGCGGCGGATATTGGAGTCGCAATGGGAATCAATGGAACTGATGTTGCCAAAGATTCTGCAGATATGGTTTTAGCAGATGATAATTTTGCTTCAATTGTTTCAGCAGTTGAAGAAGGACGAGGAATCTTCGATAATGTCAAACACTTTATTCGCTATCTACTTTCTAGTAATGTTGGTGAAGTTATGGCCATTTTTGTAGCCATGCTAATTGGATTACCTCTCCCTTTAATTGCAGTTCAAATTCTTTTGATGAATCTTCTTACTGACGGCTTGCCTGCACTTGCTTTAGGTGTTGACCCTCCTGTTTCAGGAATTATGAATCGACCACCGCGAGATCCTAAAGAAGGCGCAATCACTCGAAGTACTTGGATGTTTTCAATTTTAGTTGGTTTGACTATGATGGTCGGCACAGTTGGAGTCTTCTGGGCAAATCTTGCCGGAAGTGTAGAACATGCACGAACTTTAGCATTCACTACCCTAGTAATGTTCCAAATGTTTAACATCTTTAACTCGCGAGCAGAGAGATCAATCCTGAAAGATACTCATGCAATTTTCAATAACAAAGCATTACTGCTTGCAATACTAGGTTCAATTTCATTACAAGTATTAATTGTTCATTGGTCAGTTCTCCAAGTTTACTTTGAAACTGTTGGATTGTCAGCAATGGATTGGATAACTGCAATTCTAATAGGAGCATCTGTAATTCTAGTTGTTGAAGTGAAAAAACTGTCCGTAGTTCAAAAGAGTTTTAAAGCTTAATTTGGACTTCAGTCCATGGTTAAAATCAAAAAGGGCGACTTAATTGAACTAGATTTCATTGGAAGATTCAAAGAAACTGGCGAAGTATTTGACTTAACTATTGAAGAAGTTGCTAAGAAAGAAAAACTAAAAGGTCCGGAAAATTTTAAATTTGGTCCGATGAAAGTCTTTGTTGGTTCAGGACAATTATTGAAAGGAATTGATAATAAATTAATTGGGTCCGAAATTGGAGCTGAGCAAGATTTTGATTTGAAAGCTGAAGAAGCTTTTGGAAAACGTAATCCAAAATTAATTCAACTTGTATCAATTAACAAATTGAAGAAGCACAATTTGAACCCAATTGTTGGAATGCAATTAAATGTTGATGGAAGAGTTGCAGTAGTAAGATCAGTTACTGGCGGAAGAGTTATTCTTGACTTTAATCACCCATTTTCAGGCAAAGAAGTTAATTATTGGCTAAAACCTCAAAAAATTATCTCAGACCTTAAAGAAAAGGTGGGACTTGCTATGGAATTGATTGGATTCAAAGCAGATAATCTGAAAGTAGATAAAGGTAAAGTTACGCTTAAACTAGCTAACAAAGATAAGCTTGGCGACAAATTCTTTGACATGCTCGAGAAGCAGATTAAATTAATGGTACCAGAAGTCAAATCTGTTACTGTTGCGTAGTGTTCTTTTAATCGTAATAATGCTTATAAAAATCTGAATGATATCTAAATCAAGCTAGAATGGACCCTTATGACGATTATTCAGATAATGTCGATTACAACACTAGCCCAGACACTAATACTGACACAAGTTATGATTCTACAGATACAAGTTATGATTCATTTGGAAGTGATACTTCAACAGATAGCTTCTTGAATGAGCCTGCGGCACCAGCACAGGATAGTTTTAGTAATACTGGCTTTGATGCCCCGGCTGATGTTTCAAGCTTGAGCAAAGATGATGAAGAACTTGAGAAAGTTCTTGCAAATCGTAAAGCTCGAATAAAAGTAATTGGTTGCGGAGGAGCAGGAAATAATACAATTTCTAGAATTTCTGAAATCGGAGTTACTGGTGCAGAAATTATCGCGATAAATACTGATGCTCAAGATTTACTAAATGCAACTGCTGATCGTAAGCTGTTGATTGGAAAAGATTTGACTCAAGGATTGGGTGCAGGTTCTGATCCGCGAATAGGAAAAGATGCTGCGAAAGAATCTCAAAAAGAAATTAAAGAAGCTTTACAAGATTCTCATATGATATTTATTACTGGTGGACTTGGAGGAGGAACAGGAACTGGATGTATGCCTGAAGTTGCAAGCATTGCAAAGAAGATGGGCGTTTTGACTGTTGCTGTGGTCACCCTGCCTTTTGAAATGGAAGGAGTTCTTCGACACGAAAATGCAATGGTCGGTCTTGAAGAACTTGAAGGTTTAGTTGATACTTTGATTTTGATTCCGAATGACAAGTTGATTGAACTTGCTCCAGACTTACCTCTACACACTGCGTTCAAAGTTGCAGATGAAATTTTGACTAATGCAGTTAAAGGTATTGCGGAGCTAATTACAAAACCCGGGCTAATAAATTTAGATTTTGCAGATATTAAAGCTGTAATGAGTTCTGGAGGAATTGCTATGATTGGACTTGGTGAAAGCGATACAGAAAACAGAGCTATTGAATCTGTTGAAAAAGCACTAAGTAATCCTTTGCTAGATGTTGAAGTTTCTGGAGCAACAGGTGCTTTGATTAATGTTATTGGTGGTCCAGACATGACTCTTGATGAAGCTAAGAAGGTTGTTGAAAATGTTACTGAACGTCTTGATGAGAATGCTAAGATTATTTGGGGAGCTCAATTGAGTCCAGAGTTACAAAATTCAGTACGGACAATGTTAGTAGTTGTAGGAGTTAAATCTCCACAAATTTTTGGTCCTAAGAGAACTATGTCTCATAAAAAACAAGAAGATATGGAAGGAAACTTTGGAATTAAGTTTATAGACTGATGGAATTTGATGAATATCAAAGGAAAACAAAAGAAACTGCAATTTATCCGCGAGACAATCCGATGACAGCTTTAAGTTATGCAACGTTAGGTCTTGTTGGTGAATCTGGAGAAATTGCCAATAAAGTAAAGAAAATTATTCGAGACCAAAAAGGAGATATTAATCAAGAATCCAAGGATAACTTGGGAAAAGAATTGGGAGATGTTTTATGGTATGTTTCTGCTCTTGCTACGGAGTTGGGAGTAAGTTTAAGCTCGGTGGCTAGCGATAATCTCGATAAATTATTCTCTAGAAAAGAACGTGGAACTTTGAGCGGAAGCGGTGATAATCGCTAAGTTCACTGGAAAGCTTTATAAATGAAACTTCTCAGTTTTAGGTATGGTTTCACCTATTCAAATTGACGCACCAGAAATACATATACCAAAGCCAAAAGAATGGCCGGGTTTGATGCAAAGAAAACTTCGAGAGTATAAGCGAGTGCTATCTATTACAAAGAAACCATCTATGGATGAGTTCAAAGCCATCGTAAAAGTAACTGGATTGGGAATGGCAGTCATTGGCCTAATTGGGTTTGTGATTTTCATGATTGTCCAAGGAATGGGAAACTTAGGAATATGACAATATTTACAATAAGAACAGCAATTGGAAGAGAAGAACAAGTAGTTGATTTTCTATCAACTAATGCAGAAAAGTCAGACGGAATTCATGCTATTTTAAGTCCACACGGAGTTGTGGGATATATCTTTATTGAAGCAGACTCAGTTACTGATGTGCAACATATTTCTTATCGAGTTCCTTATGTTCGAGGAGTTTTAACAAAACCAGTTACAATTGATGCTATTGATCACTTGATTGAATTCAAACCAGAAAATGTAGATATTCAACTTGGAGATACTGTCGAAATTATTGGCGGTCCATTCAAAGGTGAACGAGGAAGAGTTACTAGACTTAAGACTGAAAAATCTGAAGTTATTGTTGAGTTGCTTGAGGCAGCTGTACCTATTCCGATAACTTTAAATCTTGACTCAGTAAAAGTCGTTGGTAAGGAGAATCGAGAATAATGGCAGAAACAATTGAATTGCAAGTTAAAGGCGGACAAGCATCTGGCGGTCCACCATTAGGTCCAAAATTAGGACCAACAGGAATTAATATTCAAGACGTAGTCGGAGCAATCAATGAAAAAACTGCTGCGATGAAAGGCATGAGCATTCCAGTCAAAGTTCATATTAATACTGATGATAAATCTTTTGAAATCGAAATCGGAACACCTCCAACTGCAGGTCTAATTCTGAAAGAGCTAGGAATCCAAAAAGGTTCAGGAGCTCCAGGAACAGAATTCGTTGCAGATATGACTATTGAACAAGCACTAAATGTTGCAGATATTAAATTCTCAGGAATTTTAGCAAAGTCTCGTAAAGCAGCTCTGAAAGAAGTTATTGGAGTTTGTAACGCAATGGGAGTTAAAGTCAATGGTGAAGAACCTGATAAAGCTTCTAAACTAATTGGCGAAGGTAAGTGGGATAATTTAATTCCTGCTAAGTAATTTTTTTATTTTCTTTTAAATTTCCTTAGTTCCTTTCTCAGACTTTTCCATGTTGAAAATAATTCTTCTACAGCCTCGGGAATTGGTTGAACTTTAATTTTTGGAACAGGTTTATTTAATTTCTTACTCATTTCTCGCATTTCCTTAATGAATCTAGCAATTGTTTTTGGTAAATGCTCTTTCTGAGCTTTCAATATTTTTGCAGCAGCATAAATTTCTTCAAGAGTAACATTTCCAGATCTTGCTCCAAATGCTGAAAGTATTTCTGAACCCAATCTCTTTTCTTCCTCCTCAAGTTGCTTTGCAATCTCTCCAGAGACGTATGATATTCTAATTACTCCGTCCTGAATTCTTTTTGAACCTAAAAGTTTTATCTGACCGATTTCTTTAGTGTTATCTAAATGAGTTCCTCCACAAGCTTGCGCATCAAAACCTTTAACATGAACAACTCTAACTTCTCCACCCGGAACAAAGCCACCCTGATATAATGTAAATCCAAATCTTTTTTCTGCCAAATCTTTTGATAGGATTTCCTTTTCTACAATAATTTTATCTTGGACTGCTTTATTTGCAACTTTTTCTATTTTCTTAAGTTGTTTACCCGTCAAAGAATCAAAGTGAGTGATATCTAACCGTCCTCTTTCTTCATTTACATCTGAACCCGCTTGCCAAATGTGTTTTCCAAGAACTTTACGTGCTGCACCACCAATTACGTGCGTTGCAGTATGATGCTTCATCGTGTTTGTCCTACGCTCATCATCAATTCTACCAATTACTTCATCACCTTCTTTGAAATCAATATTTTCAACCTCATGCATTATGTAAGGTCCTTGATTAAAAGTATTTACAACACGATTCATGTTTAAGGAACCGCTGTCAAAATTTTGCCCACCACTTGTTGCGTAGAATAACGTCTTATCAAGTATTACATATCGATTATCGATTATCTTGAGAACTTTTGCATCAAATTCTCTTGCACGTTCATCCAACCAGAATAGTTTTGTTGTTTGAGGAATCCCTTCAAAAGTTAGGTCTTTCTCTTCCTCAAGTTTTGGTCCGCTTCGTTTTTCATGTCGTTCTGCAACCTTCATATAGAAATCTGATGGAACCTTTATTTTTCCCTTTGAAGCTTCAGATAATTCTTCAGGAGTAATACCTTGAGAATCATACAATTCTAATAATTTAGTTTCATCAACAGTTGTTTTGATTACCTTTGAAATTATTCTTTTGCTTACGATTTTGGATTGGTTATATTTTCTTTCTTCTGCCTTAAGAATTTCTTGAACTGAATTTACACTTTTTGATAGTTCAGGATATTGAGGTTTTAATTCTTTAGCATGAAGTTCAATAAGTTTGGAATAATCAAGTTTTACATTATACTTGTTTGCGAAGTCCATGCTTCTTCGATAAATACTTCTAAGATTGTAACCCCCTCCGGAATTTGAAGGTAGTGCTCCGTCTGCCAATGCAAACAATAAGGTTCTAGAGTGATCTGCGATTGCGTATAGTGAAGAGATGGGATATATTTCTTCTTTTAATTTGTTTTTAGAATACCCAATTTTTCTTGCAGTACTCGTCCACATTTTTTCTATATCATCAACTTCATCAACATTAAGATTTCCTGAAACTGGAACGAACTTTGTCCATAAATCCATATCTGGTTTTCTCCCAGATTGTTTGTAAAGATACTTCACAGTTTGAGGCATTGTAAGTTCAAAATTTATTGGTTTTCCTGAAGTCAGCCACGGATAACGTTCTTGCCCTGAACCCATATCAAGAACATTTATATCTAAATCTTTGTAACCAGTTGGAGTAACTTTGTAAGTCATGTAAACTTGATTTCCTAATTCGACCCCGCGGGAAAAATATTCTAAAGAAACACCAAGATTTCCTCCACCACCCCATTGATCTTCATGAAATTGAATTTCATTTAACGGAAGTTTTACTCCTTTTGTTAGCCAAGTAATTATGTCTGAAAGATATTTTTCTTTATCATATTTTTCAGGAGATTGAAATGCATGTTGACCAAGATGAAAATGTGTTGAATAATGTCTTCCAGTAATTCCAACATTATCAATATCATTAAATCTTAAAGATGGCTGAGACATTACTAAAGGATTTGCGGGAGGACTAACTACTCCGCCAACCACGAAAGGTTGAAATGCATAAATTGAAGCTTGAGTAAACCACGTATCGTCTCTCCAACGTGCAACAGTCGGATACCTTTTAATTGGAGTGTAACCTAAACTCTTCATTGTTGAAGAAAATTTATTCCAAGTTTCTAAATAACCAATTTTTGACTTTGTTGGAGAATCATTAATAAATGAATAACCTCCACTACATTCTGGTTCGCCGCAAGTTTTTCTAGAAACTGTTGACCAGAAAAAAGTATCGCATTTAGAACATTTAGCTCTATTAAATCCATTATCTTTCAGAACTTGAATGGGATAAAAGTTCTCAGGAGTTTTACTTGCTTGCTTTTTCAAGTCCAGCTTTAATTCTTTCAAGCTCATGAATAATACTAGATAGAGAATTTATTAAGAGTTTGTATTATTTTTTCATTAAACCTTTTTGAAGTTTCAAAATATCATCTTTGCTCAATTTCTTACCTGTTTTCAAAGCTTCTTTAACATCAACCTTCATCTTTGCTTCATTTTTATTGAAGATTTCCATTGCAGATTTCCTTGCACTTTCAGGAAGTTTAGACATCTCTCTTAGAACTCCACCAAGTTTTGCATTCATTATATTTATTTGATCCTTTAGACCATTCAGAACAAGTTTGGAAACATTTCTTTGTCTCTTTATTGTTGTGATTTCCTTAGAAAGTACAGTGAGTCTATCGAAAATTTGACTTGATTCTTTTGCGAGAGTTTGAATTTTATCATGAAAAGAGTCTGCTTCTTTCTTTACTAATTTAGTTCGTTCTTTGACTTGTTCGAATTCGACAGAAGGTTTTTGTGAATCTTGATAATCTTTTATAGTTTTTTTCAAAGACTTAATTTTTTTCATTATATTTTTTTCTTTAGTCATACTGACTGCACCAGTTTGAACTTGGTAGTCTAGTTGTTGAATTTCTGCTAAAAGTTTTTCTTTGTTAATTTTTGGAGATTTATTTCGATTTTTTTTATGTTGAACTTTCAAATGTTTAAGCTTCTTCAAACCTTCACGAACTTCTTTGTTTTTGTTGTTTCGCTGTTTTTTCAAAGAAGATAGTTCTTTTTCAATCTCTTTTTTGCGAGCATTCAAATCGACTGCTTCCTTTATTAATTTGTTTAGAACTCCACCAAGTTTTGTTTTTTCTCTATATTTTTGTTCTTTCTTGCTGCCTAGTTCTCTAAGAGAACCAGTGAGTTCCTTTGCCTGTGTTTTTAATATATTTATATCCATTTGTATCCTCCGTGGTTTGAGGTAATCGGGTTAATACATTATCCGGTTTTAACCGAACAATGCACCAAGACCTTCGGAGACGTCTTCTTCAGAAGCTTCTACTGTTTCTTCTTTTGCTTCTGCTGGACTTTCTTGAGCTGCGTCTGCGCTAGCTGCTGGAGCTGCTGGAGCTGCACTTGCACTTGCCAGTTGAGTTTCTTCAATTACTTTGTTGATATCAACACCTGCAAGAGCTGCGGCAGTTGCCTTAACTCTAGCTTCATCAACGCTTACGCCAGCTGCAGATAAAGTCTTTGTAAGTGCGTCAGCACTAACGTCTTTTCCTGCCTTGTTCAATAACATTGCTGCATATACGTATTCCATTTTTTATTCCTTATCAGATTGATTATCTGAAGATGATTCCTCTTCTTGAGGAGTTTCTGATTCAGCAGTCTCAGCTGCTTCTTGTTTTTCTTCTGTATGCTCTTCTGTTTCAGGAGCATTATCTTTATCTTCTTTTTGGTCTTCTGCTGGAACTTCTCCAACCTTTTCTTTTAGAGTTGAAGCAACAGCGTCAGCCTTTGATAGGACCAATTCTTTAACTTTATCAGCAAGAATTCCTTGCGAGTAAGCAAGTTTCATTGCATCCATTTCTGCATTTTGAAGCATAATTTCTGCTGTTTCTTTGTTAATTAATCCTGTTCCAACTGCAAGTTTCAATGCGTCAATATGTAATGATTTAATTTGAGCGATTACTTCGTCTGAATCTACATCTAATTCAGATCTCATAAAAATTGTACCATCTTCTAATGCGGCGACTAAATTTAGACCAATCTTCATTGGTTTGATATCTAATCTTTCTAGTAATGCTGCAAGTTGTGCTGAAATAATATCACCTTCTTTTGCAACTTCTGAATCTGCTTTGATCTCAATTTTTCCTGCATTAATTCCTGCTTTAATACCGACATCACCAAGTTCTCCAAGAATTGGACCTGGAGCAAAGTTAGTCATTCCTGCTGGAACGATAATATCGAACGGTGCCTCTTGACCACCTTTTGCAGCTGAAGGAGACATGTTAGATTTTAATAATGCCCATAATGAAAATGCATCCAATTCTGAAGTTATAATTGCAGGCATTCCTTTGAAGTGTTGTATAAGCTCTGCTGCTTTGTCTCTTCCTGAACTTTCTAATGCTCTAGACATTAGAGTTTTTCGAGACATAAGAATATCCACTTTTGGGTCGATTTTTTCTTTGATAACTTGAAGTTGTCGTGATGGAAGATCTTTCATGTTAAGAACTGCGACAGTATTTGCACCTTTGATGTTTTCAGCCATGGATTTGATTAAATCTTTCTTCCAACTTGCTGCCTTTGTTTTGTATGCTGTTTCTGCCATTATATATTCACCTTCTTTGACATTGTAGATTTTACGTAAACTTTGCCTAGATTATTTCTTCCGTTTGGTAAGGCGTGTTCAACTGCACCTACAACTTTGATTATGTTTGCTGCCAATTCTTCATCCTTTTGATCTTCATAACCAATAGAACATTGGAATACTGGTGCTTTATTTGCAACCAATCTTACAGTATCTCTTAATTTTGTTACAATAGGTTCTAAGTTTGCCTTTGGTGGAACAATTGCTCCAGCCCTTGGACTTGGCATGCGATTAATTGGACCGAAATATCGACCGAAAACTTGAGCGATTTGTGGCATCATATCTGCTTGAGCTATGAAATAATCAAATTCTCGAGCAAGCTTTTTAATTTCTCTCGGTTTTTTCCATTTTTCGAAATTAGAAGATAAAATAACTTTGTCAGCCGCCTTTGCACCCGCTTCAGATTCGTTACCGACCAAAGCACAAATTTTAGCTTTCTTAGTTTTTCCTGAAGGAAGTCTGACAAATTCTTCAATTTTACCTTGTTTATTCATGTCAATATCTTTCAGAGTAATTATAATATCGATAGATTGTGAGAAATTTCTCTTAGAAGTAATTTTTCTTAATTCTGTTAATGAGTTTTTGATAGATTTTTCATCCATTTCGCTTACGCTCCTACCTAAGTAGTAATATGAGCTAATTATTCGGATTTATAAAGATTGTTATTCGATTAAGGTCTCATTGAGTAACTTAACGAATCTAAGTACTTTGTACCAGATTCAGTAACAACTTTGTAAAATGGCAAATATGTGAGTTTTTTTGCACGAACTTCAAGACCTTTCGATTTTAGAAATTCTACAACCTTGCTTTCAGGAATTTTTGGAGGTCGTTTCTCTCCCTGAAGGTTGAGATATTTAGGTTTTAATATGAAGTTCAGATTCTTTGGATTAAATGAAGCGCTTTTTTCTGAAATTATTTTATTCTCAACATGAATTGAACCTTGTCTAACTAGCGATTTTAGAATACCGTCAACTTCACTGAAACTTAATCCCGATTTTACAAATACTTCAGAAAGCGGAGTTTTAGGTTTCTCCTTAATCAAATTCATAATTTTTTGTTGATTTCCTGAAAGTGCTGGAGCTGAACCACTAAGACTAATTCTTTTTAGTGAACGATTTAGATGAAGTGCACTGAATTTTTCAAGATCAAAAACCAAGTGATAATTGTTTCCTGCCCTTTCACAAATTGTACTTAATACTGGTTTCATTACGAAAGAGACAGATTTGATTGGAGTTTTTTCAATAGTTTCAATTTCTTTCTTTGAAATCCGAGGTTCAAATATACTTAATTGTGAAACTGTTGGTGAAGGTTGAGGTGTGCTTCTTGCAACTGCAGTTTGTTGAGTTTTTGCAGGTACTTGGACTGTTACTTGTCTTCCTTCCTTTGAGAAATCTGCACGTTTTGCTTCAGAAATATCAAATGATTTTGAAGTTCCACCATGTAGAGATTTTCTTACTCGAATGTCCACGAAGATTGGAAAGTCTGTTGCACCAATCACCATCGCTTTTCCAATTGGAAGATTTCTGATTTCGTTTTCTGCCTCAGAAGTTACACCTTCAAAAGAACGAGAAATTGCTGCTAAGTCTGAAGGATTTGTAACTTGTAATGCGATCTGACTGCTACATTGAGATAAAACAGACTTATCAACTCTTGCAGGTCTTTGAGAAATTATACATACGCCAAGACCGAATTTACGACCCTCTGATGCAATTGTTCTTATTATTTTTGATGACTTTGCTTCTCCAAAACCTCGCTCAGGACAATAGTTATGTGCTTCGTCAATAATCAAAAATCCCGGAGGAATTTGTTCCATTTTCCGTTCTTCAAACATATTTGTTAGAAGACTTCTTGCTACAATTTCCTGAAGTTCTTGAGATGCGCCTTTGAAATTTATTATTGTTAATTGTCCTGGTTTGACAATTTCATTAATTGGGGTTGCATTATGACTGAATAGTCCGCTTTGTTCAAGTTGTTGTATCCCTCCAATAAGTCTCCACTTTGCTGTCGATTCTGCAATCTCAAGCTCTTTAATCAATTCGTCAAATTCAAATCTACCTTTCCTTTCTACCAGATCATTTATTACATTGTATAATAATCCTCGCTGGGCATCTGTCGCTTTGAATGGAAGTGTTTCAGTTAATGTGAAAGGATCATTTGGGATCTTTAGACGAATCTGATGTGCATCAATATTTATTGAAGTGTTCACTGCAAATTCCATAAGTTTGTCACCGTATGCCTTTGCCTGAATACCATAATGCTCGAAATAATCTGTTTCTTTTTTGTTGTTATTTGGACTTTTTATTGAAGAATATTCTCCGTGAGGATCAATAATTACAACCGGAACGCCCATGTCTAAAATTTCTTCAAGAATTACTCCAACAGCATAAGATTTACCTGCTCCAGATTTTGCTAAAACTGCCAAATGTTTTGTAATCAGTTTTTTTGGATCAAGAAATGCCTTTATTGCCTTTCCTTGAAGGCGACCCAAATATACACCATTCATTCTCAAATCTAATATACTCTTAATTAGATTATCTTCAGCTATAGATACTTCAGTTCCTGGAGCGAAAGGCGTTCTTGGTTGTCGTAAAAATCCTCGTTCAGTTCTGTGACCAATAATTGCACAACTTGCATAAGTCATATTATCTACTTTCTCAACTTCCACGACCTGATTTAAAACCGGACCAACTTCTGGATGATTAACTTCAACATAATCCCATTTATTTACGAGACTTTTTACTAAGAATTTGAAACTTGTAGTTGATGTTCTACCTGAAACGGTGCCAATGGCTTCCATGTGTAATTTTTTTAATAGTTATATAAAAGCGTGTGTATGGAAAATTGGTTATTTATAGTACAAACAGTTTAATAATCTTAAAATAATATTTTTACATGATTAAAGTATTGGTCTTTGATTTTTCCGGAGTATTATATGGTTCAAGATTTGAAATGCTTACAAAATCACTTATTGATATCGTGCCCGGACTTGAAAGTGATAAGATTATTGAAACGTTTTATAACAAATACAACGATTATAAATCGGGAAACCTAACTGAGTCAACTTTTTGGAATGAGGTTTTTTCAATACTTGAAGTTCCTCGAGATAAGATTTCAAAGATAACCAAGATAGTTTTCGACAAAGGGATTTTTACTGAAAATAAATATTTACTTTCGCAGATTGAAAGACTTTCTAAAAACTATAAGATTGCAGTCTTATCAAATAGTTCAAGAGAAATGGAATGGGTTCTTAATGATTCAGAATATCATAAGTTTTTTGATGAATTTTTCTGGAGCCACAATTTTGGAGCACGCAAACCTGCTGAAAAATTCTATAATGCGGTTGTAGAGAAATACAAAGTAAAACCTTCTGAGATTTTATTTTTTGATGATAAAGTAAGAAATACTTCTGCAGCAAATGAACTCGGTTGGAATACAGTAATATTTACTCCAGAAATTTATAAAAGTGAAGAATTATTTTTGAATGAATTAGAAAAGTTTGAAATTAAATCCAGTTAACTTCAACTTGATCGGTTCGCCATTTTCCATCAACTTCCGTGTCTGAAATCTCTTGTCTTTTTCCGGCGCCGTATTCAATAATTCCTTGCCAGGCAATCATTGCTCCTTGATCTCCTGAAAGCGCTCTCGGACACACTTCAAATTTTACTCCTCGTGATTTACACATTGTTTCAAGCATTTTTTTTAGTCTTTTATTTGCAGCGACACCCCCAGTTAAGAGTACTTCATTTTTACCAATGTGTGCTACAGCTCTTTCTGTTGCCTCAGTTAACATTGCGAAAACAGTTTCCTGTGTTGAGAATGCTAAATCTTCATTTGAATGTTTTCCACTTTCAACTAACTGTCTTAATTTTGTTTGAACTCCTGAGAAAGAAAAATCCATTCCCTTGATGCTGTAAGGAAGTTCAATGTAATTTTTTCCGCTGGATGCTAATTTTTCAATTGCTGGCCCGCCAGGGAAACCTGTTCCCATAAATCTTCCAACTGTATCTAAGAATTTCCCAACACCAATATCAAGAGTCTCTCCGAAAACACGATATCTGTTTCCAGCATAAGCAATAATTTGAGTATTTGCTCCAGAAACATAAAGTGTGACTGGATCCTTTAATTTGGTTTTTTGTTTTCCTATTTCAATGTGAGCAACACAATGATTTACTCCAACTAAAGGTATGTTCAAAAGTTTTGACAATGTCCTTGCGGTTACTGCTCCCGTTCTCAAAGTTTGCCCCAATCCCGGTCCTTGAGAAAATGCAATTAACTCAATGTCAGAAAGTTTTAGTTTTGCTTCGTTTAGAGCGGCCTTGATTAATTCGTCGCAAAGTAGAATGTGATGGTTGGTTGCTTTGATTGGGTGTATCCCGCCTTTCTCGGTAGTGTACATGCTATGTTGGTTTGCTAACACCGTTCCCTTATCATTTACAATACCAATCCCAAAAGTGTGAGCTGTTGATTCAATTCCTAAGCATATCATATTAATATTAACTAAACTAAATTTATAAAATAAGCGGCAAAATTAATGTAACATCACCTTCAACAGTAATGTGACTTGCTTCTTTCTTTACTTTACCCCACGAAATTGCTTCCCTTGTTTGTGCGCCACTTAGAGAACCATCATATTCTACAGCAGTACTTACTTGAACAGCGTAATCTAATCCATCTCTGAATTGATTAAACCAAATAACGTGATGTTTTGAAATTCCACCACCAAGCATTATTGCTCCAGCTTTCTTTGCTCCAGTTACTCTAACGTAAAAATCTTGATCGTCTTCAAATAAATTTAATTTAAAGTCTTTGTTCATTTGCCAATAATTCCAAAGTTGTGCCCCCCACGCTCCGTCAAGAGGTCCAGGCAAATAAACAGGAATTTTGTTTTTCCAAGCCCAGTAGATTATCGTATCTTCTGCGCCCTTTTCATTTTGGATTGCTTCTCCGAAAGCCCAAATCAATTCGTGAACTGACCACTCCTTTCTTTCTGAGTGAAGCTTTTTGATTATTGGTTGTAAATTGTCTTCAAGAATTTCACCATAACATTCATTTGGAACTAGAACATTTCCAAGTCTGTTGATTCCCTTCTTATGTAATTCTTTGTCGTCCATCATGAATGAACCTTGGTAATAATCTTTCCACAATCTTGCTAAATCGTGATCAAGTGTTCCGCAAGTTGTCATAATTGCGTCAACTTTTTTGTTCTTAACTAAATCTCGAATTAATCCTCTTGTTCCTGTTGAAACAATACATGCTGGATGACTTAAAATTTTAAAACAATCCTTGTCAGATTGCATGTTTTTGATTATCTTTGCAGCCTTTGCAACTTTTGATGCTGAGAATCCGCCCGCCTCAGAAAACTGATTAATTAACTCTTTGATAGTCGTGTTCTCAGTTATGTTTAAATCGTTGACAGCTTTCATAATTTTTTATTCAGAAGGTTTTTCTTCTTGTTTTTGATTATCGGATTCAGTGTGTCCAGTTGCACCACAATGTTTTCTGTCTTTGTGTACTGCCATAAACAAACCATTGTCTTTTGGCGATCGAGGATTCTTTCGGATTAGTTGTCCGTCCTTGACTTCGTAAAGTTTCCATCTTTGATATGCTGGTTTCTTTTCGTCTGCCATTATTCAGTTGATTCCTCTTCTTTTGTTTCTTCAGTTTCTGTAGCTTCAGCCACTTCTTCCGTGGATGTTTCTTCAGCAGGAGTTTCCTCCACTGGCGCTTCAGCTTCAGCCTTTTTTTCCTTAGCTTCTTCAACAGCTTTCTTTTCAGCTTCAAATGCTTTTTCTCTACGTGCTGCAAAGTGCTTGTTTTCAATTCTTGAAATTACTTCTGCATTGTCGTAGATATAGAATTTTGCTAAGCTTTTGTTTGCTCCGAATTCAGTTTTCATTTTCTTCAGAACAATTTGTTCAGCCGGTGATTTGAATTTAACTGACATGAATTTGTATAATTCTGCACGAGAAGGAGTTTGTGCATTATTGTGATCAATTTCTAGATTGATCTCTTTACGTGAGAATAATTTATTTTCTGTTTCTTGTAATACTTTTGTTTTCATTATCTTAATCCATATTCTCCAGGTTTGGAGATTTTAGCTTTTTTAGCTATTTCTGATTCTTCAGGATGAAACACAACCAATCTACCTTTCCAAGTTTCTGATTCTTTCAATCCCTTTGCAATTATTGGTAATTTTTTCTTTGCCATTTTTTAGTTAACTTTAGACTCAACTTTTCTGATTTCATCAAGCCACTCTGATTTTCCAAGATATGGTTGACGCATAGTCATACCAATTTTTGGTTCTTGTGTGTTTTTGATGCTCACAGCAATGATTCTTGCCCGGACTTTGTCCTTGACTTTTAGTACCTTCTTTGAGTCTTTTCCAAGAAGAGTACCTTCTTTGCTGAATGATACAAAGTCGTCCATTGTTTGTGAAATGTGAATCATTCCTTCGAATGGTCCAAAGTCAACAAACGCTCCGAACTTTGCGATGTCTTTAATCTCACCTTCAATAAGATCATTTGTTTCAGGTAAATAGTGAACAACGTTGAATGTTACGTTGTGGAATGCTGCTCCATCACCATGAATTATGATTCCATCTTCAATATTTTTTATTGATTGGATTGCAATTACTCGTCCAAGTTGGTCAATTACTCTATTTTCGTAATTTCGTCTAAGTTCTTCAGTTACAACTTTCTTTAAGTCTTCACTGAATCGACTTGGATCAACTCTGACAACGCCTTCGACTGCGGATTTGTAATACATTGTAGTTTTGATGTGATTGGTAGCTTTTTAAACGTTTCTAATCAGTTTTTTGCTAATCGTGAATATCTGTACAGATTCAGCCTTTAGACGCTTTTTGAGTATCTTGTCATTAGTAAGCACTGAAAAGTTCTTAGCCACCGCAAATTCTAATATTTTGTCATCTGGATGACCTTTTCCTAGATGAATTGTATCCACTTTTGAGAATTTAATTATTTGAATTGCCAATTTTGCTGCATTTTTATCAGCACCTTTTTGTTTTTTATCAGTTTGAATAAATTCCAATTCCTTTAGGACTTCATTTGGAATTATAATTTTTGTAAAACCCATCTTTTTGAGTTCTGTGATTACATCCACCTTTTCCTTTGCAGCATAGATTAATGAATTCGTATCAATTACGATTTGCATGAGTATAATTTTCGAATGCCTTATTAAAACGTATTGATATGACTCGTTATGTTGAAAGCAATTAAGGCAAAAAAATTGTATGATAAGACTGCAAAGTTGTATAATCTTCGATACAGAAGAACTCAATTTGAGAAATATAAAATTGCACTTCATGATCAATTACTTGACGGGGAAATTCTAGATCTTGGTTCAGGTACGGGATTATTATCAAAATTTTTAGGAAAGAAAATTCATCAAGTTGATGTTTCAAAAGGAATGCTTTTGTTGAGTCGCGGTAGAAGAGTCCAGGCAGATATTGCGAAGTTACCCTTTAGAGCAAATAAATTTGATTATGTTTTGAGTTTTTCTGCTTTGATGAATGCGGAAAATCCTGAATCAGCGGTAAAAGAAGTTAAACGAGTTTTGAAACCTGGCGGAACATTTATTGTTACGTATTTGAAAAGTTTCGATTTTACTGATATGCTAAAGAGACATTTCAAATTAATTGATTCTCGTGATTGTGGAGAAGATGTTTGCTTTATACTGAAGAATTAAACTCGAACAAATAATTTGTATCGATCACCGTCTTCAAGTTCAAATAGAATTCGATCTATGATTGCTTTCTTTGGATTTGGAACTGCTTTTACTCTTTCTTTAATCTCTTCAAAAGATTTGAAAGGTTCAATTGTTCTTTGTTCTAATATTTCTCTAGAGTGCCGTTTACCTATTCCTGGAAGCAATTCAAGTTGATGCGATCTCAAAGAAATTGGACCAGAGTTGTTATAGAAATTTAGATATTTCTCTTCGTTTTCTGAAACTAATTTTTCAACTATAAAGTTCAATTCTCTTTTTGCTGTTTGAGTTAGTTTAACTGTTTGTAATGCACCTTTAATATATGCGATATCTGGACGATCATCATCGCCAATATAAACTTCGTCGTGAGGTTTGAAACTCTTTTCAGGTTTTGAAACTAATTCTAAAAGTACGAAATGATCTTTTCCAAGTGCCTGAATTATTGGCTCTTTTTGGTGAAAAGGTCTAGAATCTGAAGAATAACCGTTCTTGAGAAAATCGAGTACTATTGCATGTTCTTCCTTTGCTCTCCGTGGTCTTTCTTGATTCATTTCGAATTTCTCCTATTGTTTTCATTGGGCTTTTATGATGTCAAGAATCTTTTTTAGATTCTCTTTTGTGACTGTGATTTGTTTTCCAGCAAATACAGTGTTCAATTCACCGTCATTTTTTGGTAACATGTTTGCAATTTCAACAGCTGCCTCTTCAGTCATTCGAGGAATGTCTGCTGATCTAAGCTCCTTAACTAACTTAGTTGCTGAAGCTTTATCAAGTTTGTTAAACCGTGTTGCAAAGTCCTTTATCTTTTGCTGACTTCCACTTAATTCACCTTTCTTTTCTAAGGAGTCAAGTGTTTCTTTGACTTCAGCAATAGTCAATGGTGTTTTGCTTATGATTTGTACTTCCATTTTATTTTTGTCTTACCAAATGTACTGCTCGTGCAATAACTTTCTTAGGTTTATTACCGTGCTTGATTTGTAGTAAGTATGAGTTTGTTCCTTCTTTTGATAGGATTTTTCCAATCAAGTTTCGGAATCTTGGATGTGGCATTCCCTTTTGGACTGCCGGTTCTTGGATTATTCTGACTTTTTCTCCAACTTCAAATTTTCTCAATAGTCGTGAGATAGTCACTTTTCCGTGCGTTCCTGCACTTTTTCTTAGCTTGCTTCTGGTTCCTGAACGAAATCCGCCCTTTCTGCCAGTTCCTGCTCCTGCCATAATTTATTCTACGTTAGTGTGTTTTTAAAGGTTTCGAGA
>CAXGHT010000002.1:0-27237 GCA_964010235.1 uncultured archaeon
CAAAAGAGTATTTGAATATTTTGAATGCGGTTCAGAAGATTGAAAATAAGTTTGAACTGACTGTTAAGAATTTGTCTAAAATGACTGCTAAGCTTGAAGGCATCATAAAGGTATTTGAAGAATTGGGTGGTGAAGAGGAAGAAGAAGTTGATCGTCTTGGAGAATTGATTGAACGAATTGAGAAGCTTGAAGGTTCAAATAAGGAGTTGGTTGATAAAACCGATGCTTTGCATAAATCTGTGAAGCGTAAGTCTTACTTTAAGGAACGATTTCCTAAAGGCATTCCTGTAACTTATCGGCGGACGAAATAGCCAGATTTATATAGAAAAAAGGTTTTTCTAAACCATATGTCTCGAAAGGGTTTAACTCCAGTTGTTGCAATGATTCTTTTACTAATGATGACTGTGGCTGCTGCAGGTGCAAGTTTTTATTGGTTAGTTAGAATCCAAGGTGAATTACAAGGAGGAACACAACAATTCCAAGAACAGACTTTTGAGAGAATGACTTCAAATATTGCTTTTCAAGATTCAAGTTATAATCGTACTTCTGAAGTTTTAACTTTGGCTCTTTTGAACACTGGAACTACAAAGATTCCTATTTCGAATTCCGGTACAAACCCCAAGACTTTGTGGACTCTGCTCGATAGCGAGCAGGATATACTCTGTTCTTCAGATTGGAGTAAATTGGATTCTGACTCTGACGGAACAAACGATACTGAATGTTTGACTGGTTGTGGAAGTGATTTGCCCTTGAAGGGATTGAGATTAGTAACTTTGAATTTAACAAACTCAGAATGTGATATTTCGAGTCAGGCAAACGATACATTAATATTTGCAAAAATAACATTTAGTGGTAAGACTACTGCGGCAGGTACATTTAGAAAATGAAGTTAAGAAAAATTGGTAAGCAAAACAAGAAGGGAATTACTCCAATTATCGCAGTTATTCTATTGATGATGATGACTGTTGCGGCAGCAGGTGCTGCTTTTTTCTGGTTTGTAAGAATTCAGAGCGAATTGCAAGGCGGATCCGATAGTCACGCTAATCAATTATCTGAGACAATTAATTCTAAAATGGAAGTTTTGGTTTCAGATTTACAAGGTAGTAGTTTGAATGTTTATTTGAAAAATGTTGGAGGTACTGATATTCCAGTAAAAACGGGTTCAACCAGCCCGACAACCACCGTATTGCTTCAAGAGAGCTCGGGAAAGGTGATATGTCAAACATATCTCGATAGTTCTCATGCATCTTGTACTTCAGGTTGTGGAGATTCTATTGATGTTGGTGAAACTCAATTGGTTGCAATGACTCTTGCAAGCGATTGCAGTCTTTCAAGTTATTCTAATACTACTAAATTTGCTTATACTCTTGACTTTAGTGGAACTTCTTCTACCGGTGGAGAATTCGAGAAGTAGGTTTCTATAAAGTAAATTATATTAACGAAAAGCAGTTCTATCTTTTATGCGAAAAGGAGTTTCTGAAGTTGTTGGATTGATTTTGTTAATTTTTATGGTTGTGGCAGTTTCAGGTAGTTTTTATTATTGGTATTCTGCTGGGCAAACTGATGCTCAAATAAAAACTGAAAGTTTCCAAGCAGATGTTTTTGATCAGGTTGTAAGCCGAACTTCGGCAATTATTGATGCAGTATATGATACTAATCGTGAAGTTAATGTAAATAATTTTGCTGAATACAAAACTAGACTTTGTGCAGATGAGAAAGAAATACCAATGGATGCTTCAGATATTCGTCTTGAATTGTATGAAGGATATGGTGCTGAGACAAATATAATTTGTGCTGAATCTGGATTTGAGGGGGGATGTATTACTAATGAAACTACTTTATATGCTCTGTTAGGGGGGGCGGGTTCAACTAACGGAGTTTACATTGCTAAATCCACTGACGGGACAACTTGGACAACTTCCGCAGTTAGTTCAGCTTATGGAGATTATGGAAAATTTAATTTTACTTATTTAGATATTTTCATTGAGGGAAATAATGATACAATTGATCCTGAGAATATGTTGTTGATGGGTGCAGGGCGACATAAAATAACTGGCAATCGAAAATCAGTTCTTACAATAATAAATAATGATTTGGTTGGAAGTAGTTATGATATTACGGATTTGGATGAAAATGTAACAATTTATTACGATGCTGCATTATTACAAGATGTTCCGGGCGGATTGTTTAATTTATTCCGGGGTGGTGCATTGGTTGATCCTGCCACTTCAGAGCCGAAGGAAGCAATTCTAACTAAACAATTTACTGCTTATGATGTTCCTGCACGTTTAGCTTTGTTTGGACTTTCTCGTCCTGTTGCAAATGCAAAAGTCACTGCAATTCAAAAAATAATTAGGATGAATATGAATCAGTTATTACTTGGAGTAACTGGAGACACAAATGCTGGTGGAATTTCATTTATTGATGAAACTCAAGATATTATTGGTGGTCTAGAAGTAGATTATCCTAATGCGCATAAATGTCCATATGATTTGGCAAGTTTTGCAGCTTGTGGAGTTACTGTTGATCCGATTGCATGTTCCATTACTATTGATGGTGTTCCTGAAATATTGCATGTTCCTGAATTTACAAATAGCACTAAAGTAAATAGTGCTCCAGTTTTCATTGCAGTAAATAATTTGACAAATGGGAGTTCTAAAGTTCCTGCAGTTCTTTGGACTGGTTATGTCCAAGATAGTTCAAATATATATTGTATTGATTTAACTGCTGCCGGGGCAGATCCTTCTTATGATATAATTGATATGAAATATCACTCAACGAGTAGTAGAGTTATTTTGTTCTTGAAAGCAGCAGTCGGAGCACCAGGTACGCAAGTTATTGGAATTCGAGATTCAGATGGGACTTACGCTTCGGAATTAATTTCTCCGCCAGTGCCTTCAGGAATTAATCCGGAATCGTTTGATATACTCGGTAATTCAATTTATGTTGGAGGAAGTGATGGAACAAATGCAACTATCGAGAAGTTAGACTTTAGCGGAACAACAATTGAAAATATTACAACTGTGTACTCAGATGGTACTTATTCGAGCGTTCAAAAATTGCTTTCTTACAATGCCTGTACGGACCGGAAACCTTATTGTAAAGAAGGTTGTGATGTGGCGCTCAAGAAAGGAGATTGTACTGATTTGACTTTGTCTATTGAAGATAGCGCTTGTGATATTAGTGGTTATGCTCCGGAAACAACTTTCACCGTTCGATTGGGAATTGGTCAATTCTTCCAGAACTTGGAAATCTTTACGAAGAAAACTGGAACAAGTGCTGAAGTTAATGCTACGGAGTTCAAATAAATGAAGAGGGGGCAGGCTCAAATTGTTGGTTTTACAATACTTACTTTAATTATGCTTTCAGTTACTGCTATTGTTTTTATTTGGGCAAATCCTTTGATTGAAAAATCAAATAATGTTAATGAAGTTACTAGGATCGAAGGGAATATGTATTTGTTGGATGCAGCAATTCGTGAAGTTGCAACGCAGAAGACTCAACGTAGTTTAAGTTTTGATATTGATGGTGGCTATCTTTTTGCTTACAATCGCTCAGCGATTTCATTTACAAGTAATTTTGATTTGCCTGGAGCAAGTGGAACTGAAATTGTTATCAAAGGTTTGAATCGTACTGCGGGCGGCGCTTGTTTGAATGAAAGTCGTGTTGGAGTAGTTGGAGTAGATAGTCCTAATTGTGTTACAAAACAAGGTGCAGTTGTTTACAAGATATTTTATCCGTTGCTAAATGATACAGTAAATAATGAATGTGTAGCAATTCGGATTGAGTTTGGAAATAATGTTGGAGTTGGAAAAGGAGATCATGATATTTTATTGACTTATGATCATTTGAATACTACTGCTGAAGCTTCCTGTCCTACAGTTAAGAAACCAACAGTTAAAATTGATATATCATGAAACGTGGTCAAGTTAATACGGTTTATTTAGGAATTCTTACGGTAATCAGTATTGCAATTTTTTCGTTGGTCTTAGTTTGGAGCATTAGTATTAAAGAATCACAATCTGATTTTTTATCTGAATCTCAAATTGATTTGTTAATTGAAAAGGTTGAATCAGATATTTATTTTATTGAAAACATTAAAGACAATACTTCTGAAACTATTTTTGAGTTACGGAATTCTATTCCTTCAAGGATTGGGACTGAGTTCTACACTATAACTTTGAACGCCAACGGTAATCAAAATGGTGCTGGAGCATTTTTGAATAACTCTGAGATAATAATTTCTAAAGAAAGTGGTAATCAATTTAGTTTACCTAAGACTATTTTTATTAAATCAATTAATACGGACTTGCCGATAATTGTATCTTCAGTTTATTCCGCAAATCAGCTGTATGTGCTTAGATACAATTCAAGTGCCGGCATTGAAATTAGATAGTCAGTAAATATATATACCTGAAAAGTGTTCTAATTTTATGGCTAGTCCTAAATCTCGTGCTTTTGTGAAAAAATTGGCAAATCGGTATAATGAATCGCAGAAAGAGGTTGTTCCTAAAAAATCAGAAGTTAAAATTGATGAAATTGTTGAAAAAACTTTGAGAGTTCAGATACCTGCAGAACATGTTGCTGCAAAGAAAAGTCCTGAAAGTTTTTCTGAAGAAATCCGGAAAGTAAATGAAAGTTATCCTTTAGTTTCAATTGAACATGAAGGTAAACAAGTTCATTTGGCTTATGCAACTATTGCTTATGATAATGAAGCTCAGAGTTTGAAATATACTTTGGTTGAACCAGTTCTAGATGAATATTCCCAAGAAGTTGTAACTCGAACAATTGAAGAATTGCATGAGCGTTTGGATATAAAGTTAGGTAATGTTAAAGATAAGACTGAAATGTATGAATATTTGAATGGTAAGGTTGATGAAATTTGGGCACAATTAAATATCGTTCCGCCCGCCGACCATGCTTTGAAAATGAAATATTTTGTTTTTAGAGATACTGCCGGCTATGGGTTGATTGATGCTTTGATGCAAGATCCTAACATTGAAGATATTAGTTGTGATGGAATTGGTTTGCCTATATTTATTTTCCATCGTAATCCTTTGTATACTGAAATGGCAACCTCTATTGTTTTTGAAACTAAAGAAGTTTTGGATTCTTTTGTGATGAAATTGGCTCAGAAAGCAAATCGGACAGTTTCGGTTGCTGATCCTTTACTTGATGGTTCTTTGGAAGATGGGAGTAGATTACAAATTACGTATGGCACTGATATTTCTCGTCGAGGAAGTAATTTTACAATCCGAAAGTTCTTCACCACTCCTTTGAGTCCTGTTGATTTGATTAAATATGGAACAGTTGATGCAATTACTTTGGCTTATTTGTGGTTCTGTATTGAGAAGGAAAAATCTATTTTGATTGCTGGTTCAACTGCTACTGGAAAAACTACTTTCCTAAATGTTTTGAGCACATTCATTAATCCCAATTCAAAAATTGTTTCAATTGAAGATACTTCAGAGTTGAAACTTTCCCAGGCTAACTGGTTGCCTCAAGTTACTCGTCCAGGATTTGGTCCAAGTGATTACGGTCAAATAGATATGGAAACTTTGTTGAAGTCTGCTTTACGTCAAAGACCGGACTATTTAATTGTTGGAGAAGTTCGTGGTGCTGAAGCAAATGTTTTGTTTCAGGGAATGGCTACCGGACATCCGGGATTGTCAACTCTTCACGCTGATGATGTGAGTGCAGTTATAGATCGTTTGACCACTCCTCCGATTCAGCTACCTCTTTCAGTTTTACAGAATTTAGATATTATTGTATTCTTGGAAAAGATTAAACGAGAAGGTAAGTTTGTAAGACGTGTTGGAAAAGTCGTTGAAGTTGAAGATTTTGATGCTAAAGAAAAAGAGTTGAAAGTTAATGATGCTATTGTTTGGGATCCTGCCACGGATGAGCTAACTAAGAATGAAAGTTACTTTTTGTCAAACATTGCTCGAGTTCATAATCTGGAACCTGAAGCAATAAGTCATGAGGTTTTGAGTCGTGCAAATATTCTTAAGTGGATGTCTGAACAGGAAATAACGCAGTTTGATGAAGTTAATAAAATAATTAATGCATATTATGTCAATCCGCAGGCAATTCATGAAAGGATGGGAAAGTAATGGATGTTTATGAAAAATCGTCAAAAGTATTTTCGGGATTTGTAAAGAAGCATAAATATTTTTTTGAAGCACTTGAACCTAAATTGAGAGTTGCCAAAATAAAGGTTCCTGTTGAAGCTTATGCCTCTTTTGTAATTATGATGGGAGTTGTATCCGCCGCAGTTGCGTTTCTGTTTCTGAATCTTATTGGAATTGTTGCGCTTGGTTTTAGTTTCCTGGGATTGTTATTGAATTTAATTGTTTCAATATTTATTGGTTCATTCGTTTCAGGATTTGTTTATCTGTATCCGAACTTTAAGATAAATGAAACAAAGGATAAAATTTCAAATTCACTTGCATTTGTTGCAATTTATATGTCAACTTTAGCAAAGAGTGGTTTTACTCCTCAAAGAATTTTTGAAATGTTAGCAAAGTTTAAGGATTATTCTGTAGTTTCAGCAGAAGCAGAAAAAATTGATCATGAAGTAAATCGCTTGGGGACTAATTTATCAAAAGTTCTTGAGCGGGCAATTAAACGTAGTCCGAGTCCTGAATGGACTGAGTTTTTGGCAGGAATAAGAAATAGTGTTGTTGTTGGTGGAGACTTATCAAAATATTTGGAAGAGAAAGCTCACGGTTTTGTTCAAGAATATCGTAGAAAGTTGCAAAGTTTCAGTAAAACTCTGACTTTGTTAATGAATATGTACATCACTTTGATAATTGTGGGAACTGTGTTCTTCATTGTTGTTTCAAGTTTGATGGGTGCAGTTGGCGGAATTTCAACCACTGCAATTAAAATCGTACACTACTTGGTTATCTTTCTAGGATTGCCTGTACTGACTGCCATGTTAATAATTATAATTAGGAGTTCGTCGCCGTGGGCAGAATAGATATAAAAAAATTGATGCAGAATAAGCGGTTGTTTTGGACAGCTGTAGCTTTTCCATTTCCATTTTTACTTGGTTTGGTTGCTTTCTTAGTTGGTGCTTCAAGTACAACCTCTATTGCCTTGGTTTCAATTGGAGCCATATTAGTTATTTTGCCATCTGTACTGATTAGTTTCTTTGAATATCGAGAAATTAAAGATGCTGAAGATAAATTTCCTCACTTCTTGTCAGATTTGTCTCAATCTGCTTCTTCTGGAATGACTTTGCCTCAAGCAATTGAAGTTGCTTCTCAAGGAGATTATGGAAAACTGACTAAATATGTAAAACAATTGAACATTTGGTTGTCTTGGAATCAGACTTTTCCAAAAGCCTGGGGAAGATTTACTAATCGTTTGAAGCGAAGTGTTTTGATTCGGCGAATCAATGCGATTATTTTAGAAGCATTTCATAGTGGTGGAGATATTAAGAAAACGCTTGGTTCACTTTCAGCGAATGTTACTTTGATTAAAGATATGGAATCTGAGCGTAAATCAATTATGCAGCAACAAATTATTATCATGTATGTTATCTTCTTTGTTTTCATTGCAGTTATTGTTGCGTTATACAAAATTTTATCTCCAATTTTATATATTCAACAAATCGGTGCATTCAGCGGGATTAGTGTCCAAAGTAGTGGTGCTCCTTTGACGATTGAGTATTTCAGAAATTTATTTTTCCTTATGACTTTGGTTGAAGCAATTTGTGCTGGAATGATTGCGGGTTATATTTCTGAAGAAAGACTTGTTGCGGGAGTTAAACATGTTTTAGTAATGGTTTCCGCAAGTGTGTTTTTGTTCTTTGTGTTTATATTCCCAAGTGCATTATCTGTAGAAATTTCAGTATTTCCAAATCAAGTTTCACTAGATAGCGATATTCAAATTTCAGGTAGCGCATTTATTGAGGGAGGTCCTGCATCTGGAGCGACAGTTACGTTGATTGAACCAAATGGTAATACGATTAATCTGTATACTGACAATGTTGGAGAATTTAGATATGGTTGGGAGCCGCCGCAAGAGCCCGGAGACTATCAAATTCGAATTACTGTGGAATATGAGCGAGAAGTATATCACTATAGTAGTTTAGTTACTGTCCTAGAACCGTAGTTTTTATCAAGTCAGAACGCTTTTTTATTTTTGATGAAAAAGGGATATGTTATTGGAGAGTATATCATAGTTAGTTTCTTTTTCTTAATGCTTATTGTCGGAGTGGTTAGTCAGCTTACTGAAACTACTGCTTTTGAGGCAAATAAAATTAGTTCTGATATTTCCTGTGAATCAGCGGAGCGTCTTTTTCGTGATGTTGTAGATAAATCTCCGGTTGAGATTACTTGGAAAAAGGATTATAATAATTTCATTGGTGGAACTACTTCTTTGACGGAGTTGAGAAAGAATTGGACTCATTTTGGGATTTCTACTGGAAATACATATGAAGTTGATTATACTGCTTTAGATTTTTTGATTAATAATGTTAGTTTGATTAATTTTACGCAGTTTTTGAATAGTGGAGAGAGTTTCAAAATCAGTCATGAAGTTATTGGTGTCGATGTTGGTTCAATTTATTCTACTAAATTAGATTTAACTAATAAAGCTCCGCGTGCACAAATTTGGATGAACGCCACTTCTGGTGTTGCAAACGATAATATTGTTCATAATGTTTTGGGAATTGCTGCGGGAAGTAATGCTTCGGGCGCTCGATTTGAAACTGAATTATTCTTTCCAAACGCCACTATAATTGGAACTCAGAATTCAAGCCTGGATTCTGGAGATTTAGTTACAATTAGTAATGGAACTGAGGGTGCAAGTTTGACTGTTGATTTTAGTATTGGTGGTTCTGATGAAGATATTTTGTATGTTGCTTATACAGTAAATGATACGAGTATTCCAAATTGGGATTCAACTTGGACAACGGGTGGGGCAACTTTCTTGAATGTTGATAAGATTGTTACAAAGAATAACTTGATTATGTTTAAGAATTTGAAATTAAAGAACGTTAGTTTGGATAGAGAATATTCTATTTACTTAGGAAATAATACTTTAGCAAAGGGAAGTTTTGGAGCTGAGCAGCGAGACAGTTCTGATCATCTTTGTGAATATAATCGTATGTATAAAATTATAGGAGGTACGAGGTTGAGTAGTCAGTCAATTGTTGATTCGGCAAGAGTTGTTAATATAACTCCGACGTTGGTTGCTGAACTTTCAGTCTTAATTGGATCATGATTGGAAAAAAAGGTTACATGTATTTTATTGAAATCATCTTCGCAGTATTGATTGTTTCGTTATTATTTTCTGGAATGAAACCAACTTTGAATAGTAATTTGGATAACTCCATTGTCTTGAATAATGAATATATGGCTTTTGATATATTGCGAACTCTTAATGATTTTGATATCGTTAATGATTACGAACCTGAAGATTGGGGTTTGATTGAAGACTTTGTTTCAGGATTTACTGAAACTTATCAAGAATTTGACTTAGATTATTGTTCTTCGAGTAATGTTTGTTATCCAATTAATGATGGTGCGTTGGGTTCGTCAGGAGGAAATAATCTCGATAATTTGAAAGCTAATTTTGGGAAACAGGATTTAGCTTCAGCTCAACTAGTTTATCGTTCAAGCGGCGGTAACTGGTCATCAATAAGATTGTATATATGGGACAAAGTATGAGAAAAGGTCAGTTTTTTATCGCGAGCGTACTCGTGGTTTCGGTAGTCTTACTTATCTCGATGAGTTATGCAAGTACTGCAAATTTGTTATCGATTGAGTTACAGGATTATAATAGTAAAGTTCAGTTTGAGACAATAAAACTTGCTTATGATTCTGCGGTTCCTAACGATTGGGATAATGGTGAAATTTTGAATCGTAAGAAATTGTTGCTTTGTGGAAATGTTGGAACTCCAACTATATTCAATACGTCTGTTGATTTCACATCAGGCGGTGGAGATTGTACTAAGGATGTTTATTCTCCGAACACAACTTTGTATGTTAGTGCTGCTACAAGTACTTGTGAGGTTTTTGCTGAATTGAATATAATTAATACTGCACAAGGATACAATTGTACGACGATTGATGTTTATTATAATAGTTCTACTGCAAATCTTGGAACTTCTTTGATTGGTTCAAATGGATTTGATAATGTGACGAGCGTTGGAGAATATCATGTTGAATCAATTGCCTCAGGTCCTGAAGGTCAATTGATGAAGAGATATTTGGATGCTTTGGCTTCATTGAATGAAACCGCTCATTCTAATGAAAAATATAATGTTAGTTACAAATCTTCAGATATTAATTATGATGGGTCTATCTGATTCAAAATAATATACTTCTTAAAGTTTAGTCAGAGTTAAGAGTATGAAAGTTAAGTCTGTCAAAGATAGATTACCAAAGAAATTTTACGATACTTTTACTTTTGATGAATTTAGACCAAGTCAGGCAAAGGCAGTTAAAGCAGGGTTATTGGATGGAAAAAGTGTTGTGGTTTGTAGTCCAACTGCTTCTGGTAAAACTTTCATTGCTGAATTGGCTGGTATTAAGCGATTGCTTGAAGATGGTGGAAAAATGGTTTACATTGTTCCGCTGAAAAGTTTGGCGAGTGAAAAGGCAGATGAGTTTAAAGAAAAATATGAGAAACTTGGAATTAGAACTGCTCTTTCAATTGGTGATCCTGATTCTTCTGAAGGTTGGTTAGCCAAGTATGATATTATTGTTTGTACTTCTGAAAAATTTGATTCGTTAATGCGGCACAAAATTCCCTGGCTTCGTGATGTAAAAACTGTTGTTGTTGATGAAATCCATTTGTTGAATGATTTCCATCGTGGTCCGACTCTTGAAGTTATTTTGACTTTGATGAAAAAGTTAATTCCAAAATCTCAGATAATTGGTTTGAGTGCAACTATTGGAAATCCTGAAGAACTTTCTGAATGGTTGGATGCAGAGTTAGTTTCAGATGATTGGCGTCCAGTTGAATTGTTCCAAGGAAATTTCTATGAGAATGAAATTAATTTCTTTGGAAGTAAAGATAATATTGAAATTGGTAAAAAGGTTGCTGATGAAACTTTGAGTATTGCTCTTGATACTATTAGGAACGGTAAACAAGCATTGGTATTTTGTCCAACTCGGCGTAGTGCAGAATCTACAGCTCTGAAGATTAGCAAATTGCTTGAATCTGATGAAAATACTTCTAAACTTTCTGCATCTGTTTTGAAATCTGCAAGTAGTCCGACTGCTCAATGTAGAAAACTATCTGATGTTGTTTCAAGAGGTGTTGCATTTCATCATGCAGGATTAGTTCAAAAACAGAAGAAGTCTGTTGAGAATGGATTCAGAGAATATAAAATCAAAATTATTTGTTGTACTCCAACGCTTGCAATGGGTGTAAACTTGCCGGCATTTCGAGTTATTATGAAAAGTTTGAAGCGGTTTACGGGTCGTAGTGGAATGGATTGGATTCCAGTTTTAGAATATCATCAAATGACTGGTCGTGCAGGTAGACCTGATTTTGATAATGCGTTTGGTGAAGCAATTAGTATCTCTGTATCTGAGAAAGATAGAGATTTGATTAAAGAGAAATATATTGAAGGTAAACCTGAAGAAATTGTTTCCAAGTTGTCTGTTGAACCCGTATTGCGTCGTGCTATTTTGTCTTTGGTTGCATCAGAATTTGTTACTAAAATTGATGAGTTAATTAATTTCTTCAAAGGCACTTTTTATGGTTATCAATACAATGATGATTTTGGTTTTGAATATAAGGTTGAGGATGCTTTGAAAGATGTTGAGAAGTTTGGATTTTTGAATATTCAAGGAACTGAATTGAAAGCTACGCCGATTGGTCGTCGAGTTTCAGAATTGTATCTTGATCCTTCTGCTGCCTTTGATTTGATTCAAGGATTGAAGAAATTAACTTCTGATTTTGAAGATATTGTTTTGCTTCATTTGATTTCTTCCAATGCAGAAATGTATCCTTGGACTAACATTCAGAAAAAAGATTATGAGTGGTTAGAGGAAACTACTGAAGAACTAGTTGATAAAATTGTAACAAAGGCTCCGAAAGAATGGGATTATGAATATGTTGAATTCTTGAAGAAAACTAAGACGGCCGTGTTGGTTAGAGATTGGATTATGGAATTGAATGAAGATTATTTACTTGAGAATTATAATGTTCCTCCAGGTGAATTGAGGAATAAAATCTCAACCGCAGAATGGTTATTGTATGGTGCATCCGAATTATGTGTTTTGTTGGGTGAAATGGAAAAGATTTCTGGGATAAATAAACTCAAGTTCAGAATTAAGAATGGAATCAAGGAAGAATTGATTCCTCTTGTTAAAATTCGTGGAGTTGGTAGAGTGCGGGCTCGTAAATTGTTTAATGCTGGAATTAAAAATGTTCTTGGATTGAGGAATGTTAGTACTGAAAAAATTGCTGAGTTGATTGGAAGTGAAAAGGTTGCTCAATCTATTAAGAAACAAGTTGGTCATAAACGTATGACTGAGGCTGATTTTGAGAATTATTAATCATAGTCTTCTGGCGAAAACTAAGAATGCTGTATGTCCGATTGCTTGAGATTTTGGTCGGGAAATTCTTTCTTTTACTGCCCATTCTCTTTCTTGAACTTCGACGATTCTGTCTACTAGAAAATTGTTTTTCTCCAAAAATTTAGAAAAATCCATGACTTGAGAAACTTGAGGTAAATACGCTACAACATATCCGCCCGGTTTTAAATTTTGACGAATTGTTTTAACTTTCCAGGGTTCTGCTAAATCGAGCACCATTAGGTCGAAATTCTTTTCTTTGATATCTTTATAGGCACTTCCGTGTTTTGATGTAACTTTTAATCCTAAAAATTTGAAATTCTCTTTTGATAGTTTGAAATTTGCTTTAGATTTTTCATAAGTTACAACTCTTCCTTTTTCTCCAACAATATTTGCTAAGAATGATGCCATCCATCCCGTTCCAGTTCCGGCATCAATTACTTTTGAACCGGGTCCAATTCCTGTTTCTGTGATTATTAATCCTGCGTCTTTTGGTAGAATTATTTGTGGCCCTCTTTTTGTTTTTTTCATTCTGTCGAATAATGTTGGTTCAACTGCAGTGAATTTTGTTCCGCTTGTTGAGCTTACAGTATCTCCGAACTTCTTAATTTTTCCAAGATCTATTCCTCCTTCTTTTGTGTGGAATATTTCTTTTCTAGCTTTGACTAAATATCTAACTTCTTTGTTGAGGAGTAGGATTGCGGTTCCTTTTTTCATATAATTCTGAGGGGAAAGAAGTATTTAAAACATTGGCTATTAATAGTTGGATATGGGTCTCAAATCCAGCTATGAGAAGAATTGGAAACGATTTATGATTCTTCCGATTGGATTTTTGATTTTTGCACTTATTATACTTGGGAATAATTATGCTTCAACTGGAGATTTTATTGAAAAGGATATTTCGTTGAAAGGTGGTTTCTTACTTACTATTGAAAGTTCGATGCCGATTGATATTTCAGCTGAGGAGGAAGAGTTAAGTGCTAGTTTGAATGAACAGGTTAAGATTCGTGAACTTAGCAGTCTTGGTTCTGGTGGTATCGTAGGATATTCTTTTGAATACGCAGGTGATGATATTGATTCTTTGATGAGCGAAGCTGGAACTTTGGTTGGAAATACTAACCGTGACCGAATGAGTGTTGAAGAAATTTCAAGTGCAATTAGTGAAAGATTTTGGAATGGAACCATTCGAGCAATATTGGTTGCAATTGGGGCAATGTCGGCAGTTATGTTCTTATATTTCAGAAAATTGGTTCCTGCGCTAGGAATTATTGCTTCAGGAATGTCGAATATTATTGGAACTTTTGCAGTAATGAGTTTAATGGGGATTAGTATTTCTGCATCTGGTATTGCTGCGATTTTAATGTTGTTAGGTTATTCTATTGATTCTAATATTGTTTTGACAGCTCGTGCATTAAAACGAAAAGAGTTGGCACTGAATGATAGAATTTATTCTGCAATTAAGACAGGTTTGACAATGTCGATTACCTCGATTGTTGCATTGTTTGTTTTATACTTGGCTAGTACTGCTGCGATTTTGAAAACAATATCTTTAATTTTGATAATTGGATTACTGCTTGACTTGATGTATACTTGGATTCAGAATGCAGGAATATTGAGAATGTATTTGGAGAAGAAAGGATGAAAAAGGATTTAATGAGAATTTTATTTTCTGGAAGAGTTCTAGTATTGATATCAGTCTTACTCATGTCTTTATTTGCTATTGCACCAAACTTTGATGCTGAAGGTCTTGAGATTAATCGTGTTGAATTAGATAGTAGTGCCAGTGTTAATGGTATTGAAGTTGATATGATTTTACATAGTTTGAATGGTGTTGTAATAACTGAGTTGGATGATTTTCAGAATTCAATTAGTACTTTTAGGAACGGTGATATAATTGATGTTGTTACTGATGAAGGGAAAAGTAGTATTGTTTATGATAATGGGATTGGATTTAGTGTTGTTGATATTCCTACTTCCAACTTGAAGAAGGGTATTGATTTGGTTGGAGGAGTTAGAGTTGTCTTGAAACCAGATACTAATGATGAAGCTCAAATTTTAGATATGATTGATTTAATTGAGCAACGACTAAATGTTTTCGGAGTTGCTGATCTTTCAATTCGTAATTCTAAAGATTTAGAGGGAACAAATTATATTATTACTGAAATTGCGGGAGCTTCCAAAGAAGAAGTTTTAGATTTGGTTGCTAAGCAAGGAAAGTTTGAAGCGAAGATTGGATCGGAAGTTGTATTTACTGGTGGAAAAGATATTAAATCTGTTTGTAGATCTGGAGAATGTTCGGGAATTCCGATGCAGCAAGGTTGTGGTCCGTCTGGCGATGGTTGGAGCTGTCAATATTTCTTCAGAGTTGATATAAGTCGTGAGTCTGCAGAAAGACATGCTGATTTAACTTCAGAGTTGGATGTTGTTGATGGTTATTTATCTGAGAAACTTGATTTATATTTGGATGATGAGTTAGTAAATAGTTTATTTATTTCTGAAGGTTTGCAAGGTGATGTTAGTACTTCATTTACAATTCAAGGTCCAGGAAGCGGGATTACTGAAGAAGCTGCAATTAGAAATGCATTAGATAGTATGAAAAAGATGCAGACTCTTTTGATTACTGGAAGTTTGCCTTTCTCGGTTGATGTCGAGAGAGTTGATGTTATCTCTCCAACTCTGGGTGATAATTTCTTTACTAGTTCATTGTTGGCAATTGTGTTAGCAATATTTGCAGTTGGCGGTGTTATTTTCGTTAGGTATAGAAAGGCCTCAATCTCTATCCCAATTATTATTACTGGGCTGAGTGAAGTATTTATTATTCTCGGATTTGCTGCTTTGATTCGACACAATATAGATCTTGCATCGATTGCAGGAATTCTTGCAGCGGTCGGAACGGGAGTAGATGATCAAATAGTTATTACTGACGAAGTTCTGCATGGTCGTAGAAATGAAGAGAAATGGTTGAAGAGAATGAAGAATGCTTTCTTAATTATCTTTGCTGCGTATATAACTATGCTTGCGGCAATGATTCCTTTGTTCTCTCTTGGTGCCGGAGTTCTGAAAGGTTTTGCTTTAACAACAATTGTTGGAGTTACAATTGGAGTATTTGTTACTAGACCTGCATATGCTAAAATGTTGGAAGTCCTTATGGAGAAAGATGAGTAAGATTCTCTTTGTATTTTTCTAAATCAAATTCCCACTCACACGTTTTTGGATTAAAGAGTTCAGAATAATTTAATTTCATGTTTATTTCTTTGTTCTGTTTTCTTCTGAAGATTACTTTGTTGTCATAATCTTTGTCGATATACTTCGGTAGAATTTCATTTGATATTTTTGTTTGACTTTCAATATTTGTTGTTAATGCGATTCTAAGTTTGCTAGTCAAATCAGTTGGTAAATAAAATGAAGTTATTATTGCTTTTTGTGCAATCTCTTTGAACAGCTCTTTAATTTGTTCTGGATTTTTTAGTTTGATAAATATATTTGCAACTACGTTCTTGTCGTCGTTAAATGGTCCATAAAAAACTCTAACTTGTCTGAATAGTTCATCATGTGCCAATTGTATGTCTCGTACAGATTTTTGTACTAGTGCAACACCTGCACCTTGTCGTTCCCTAATTTTTGACTTTTTCCGTTTAATGTAATTCCATAAATTATCTTCAAGGTTCTCACTCATTTCAAACCAAACTTTGTGAGACGACCACCTCTTTCTTGAATACTCCACAATTATTGGAAGCGTAATTGGATTTTTTTCTACTATTTTGCTCAATTTTTGTTCGGAGGGTTTTCTTATCGCATAATCAAATAGCGATTCGAAATGTGAAATATCATATGTTTGATTGAACTTGAAATTTCCATCCAGATCAATTACCTCATGGAACGGTAGGTATGAATCTGCAACTTGGTTATATGGAAATAGCTCAAAATCTTGTAACAAATTAAGTTCTTTTGCATTAGTTAGGAATTCTTCCAATTCTTTTTCTTTTCCGATAGGAATTGGGAAATGTGTTCCAGTATATTTTATTAGATTTGTTGCGTCGTATCCGTAGAACGGTACAACTGAATAAGGTATTGTGGTTAATAATTTTGGATGTGCTTCTTTTAGAAGTACATATACTGTTTGTAGATTTAGACTTGCATAATTTATCCTGGCGTGATATGCGATATTATTTCCAAGATACATAAACCATCTTTTGATTGTTCGTTCGCTGACTTTTTGCCCCTTTAGTTCAAGAAACTTTGATATGTCAAGCGGCGGTCTAATTTTTGGGGTAAATGTTAAATTGTACATAAATTCTAGAAGATCTTTGTTATATGTGCTCAGCGCCATGAGGAATTATTATATTCTTACATAAAATAACTTTGAGTCTGTAACATATAAAAAAATGAGCGAGATTATTTTCTCGCTCGACGCGTAGTTGTTCTTCTTGCAGCAGTAGTTCTCCGTGCAGTTGATGTTCGTCGTTTTGTTGTCGTTCTCCGTGCACTTGTTCTTCTTGCTGCTGTAGAACGTCGAGCTCTTGACGTTGTCCTTTTTGCAGCAGTTCTTCTTTTTGACCTGCCTGTAGAAGATCTTCCGAGAAGTCTTCTTAAAAGTGATCTCATACAAAACTATAGTCTCGAGTGTATAAAAGCTTTATGTGGGAAATGTTAAAAACAAGGTTTGAGAATATAATTCATGGTTTTGGAGTCACTTACTGGTGCAGAGTATGCTGAGAAGAGACCGGCAGAAATGTTTATTGTGGCTTTTGCATATACGACAATTGCAATCTTACTTTCATTGTGGGTTTTTGCTGAATATGCTGGTTTGACTATGGTCTTTTTTACAGTTATGGCGGCAATACCTTTGATGATTAAATTGATAGTTCTTGAGGAACGTAAATTATTTACTCGTGCTCATGAAACAACTCATCGTGCAACAATACCTTTCTTTATATTTTTATTTTTAGGGATGGTTTCAGCATATACTTTCTTTTTTACAGTTTTACCTGAAGCTACCGTTAATCAAATTTTCAACGTTCAGATATCTACAATTCAGAGCGTCAATACTAATATTATGAATCAGCTTTCGGGACAATTCTTTGGGGAATTTTTTCCATTGGTGATTTTTAATAACCTTAAAGTTATGACTTTTGCAGTATTATTTTCCTTTATTTACGGGTCTGGTGCAATTTTTATTTTGACTTGGAATGCATCAGTTTTGGGTGTCGCGATTGGAAGCTTGATACGGGAAATTGTTGGTGCTACTGCCGCAAGTGTTGGTGCTGTTGGTGTTGGTACTTATTTTGGTGCCGTATCGATAAGTTTTGCTAGATATTTAATTCATGGTATCCCCGAGATTGGAGCATATTTTGTTGCAGGACTTGCAGGTGGAATAATTTCAGTTGGAGTTCTGAGATATCAATTATTTGATGAGCGGTTTATGGTAGTTATGAAAGATGCTCTATTTTTATTGATTGTTGCAGTTATTTTGGTTTTAGTTAGTGGTGCTATGGAAGTTTTAATTTCGCCTCTTTTCTACGCATAGTTTTTTAAACTTTAATTCTATGGGTTATTTATGTCCGATAAGGAAGATAATGAAGATATTGACTTCAGTGAAACTATTGCCAAAGTAAAAAAATCTTGGGATAAATTTAGTTCTTACAAATATTTTGAACATATTATTTTATCAATTATTATTGGTATTTCATTTTTTGTTCGAACGCGAAATCTTGGTGCTTTGAATGGGAAGTATTTGGTTGGACTTGATCCGTATTATTACTTCAGACTTGCGGGAGATGTTTTGGAAAATGGGAAAGTATTGTTATTTGATACTTGGCGAAATCCTCCACTTGGTTCTGAACGAGGATTTGATTTATTTCCATACATAATGGCTTATTGGTCAAAATTCTTAGCACTATTTGGAGTTTCGCGAGAGCTGGCTCATATCATTTATCCTCCAGTTTCTATGATCGGTATTTTGATTTTCTTCTACTTATGGTTAAGATTATTGGTTGGTAAACGAATTGCAATTATTGCTTCATTATTTTTAGCAGTAATTCCGGGGTTTGTTTTCAGAACAGCAGCAGGATTTGCAGACCACGAAGCCATTTCAATTATGTTTATGTTCTTGTCTCTTTGGTTGTTTACCAAAGCTGATTTGATGGACGTTTCCCGTAACAAATATTTGATGATGTTTGGGTCCGGACTTGCTGCCTTTGGAATGGGTGTAACTTGGGTTGGTTATCCGATGCTGATTATTGTTATTTCAGGATATTTATTGAGCAAGATGTTGCTTAGTAAAGAACGAGATGGATATCCAAAATATGTATGGTTCTTGACGTTTGCTATGTTGATGTCGTTAGCCGGTAAATTACATTGGAAAAGTTATGGTTGGTTAATTGGTTTCTTTGCATTTAGTGTCTTGCTAGTTTATGATTTATTGAAGGATAGAAAATTCTTTGTTCCCAATTCAATTTTATCGCTATTTGTTGTTGGTATTGGTGGGTTATTTTTGAATAGTTTATTTGGTTTCTTTGATGTTGGAACTTTTATTTTGAATATATTGAATGCAGGTGGTGGAGACAAACTTGCCGGAACCACTTCAGAGATTGCACGGACGTATGTAACTTCAGGAAATAGTTATTTGGATAATTATGGTTATTTAACATTTATTTCATTGTTTGGTGTTTTCTTCCTTAGTTGGAATTTATTCTCGGATGTTGGAAAGAAGATTAGGGTTGTTTTTAGTTCACTTGCAGTTGGCAGTATTTTTGTCATAACAATGGGTAATTGGAGTCGTGATTTTGAAATTCTTGGTAGCAATTATATTTATTTGATGTTGAGTATTTTGTTTGGGCTTGTTGCATACTATTTGTATTTATATTATAATAAACGCAAGGCGTTTGATGTTTTATCTGATTTGAAAAATATTAATTTGGTAATGCCAATTATTTTCTTTTTGGTTATGGGCTTACTTGCCCGAACTGCAGTTAGATTTATTTTTGTATTTGCTCCTGCCATTGCACTGCTTTCGGCAGTTGCATTTGATGATTTCTTAAAACATGCTAAGCGTTACAAATTTGCACAACTCGGTGTAGTGTTAATTATTGGTTTACTTGCGTTCAGTGCATTTGGTCAGGCTGCAAAAGTTAGTGGTTCTATGCAATCTGGACTTCCGGGGATGTGGGAAGACTCGATGGATTGGATTCGTGAAACTACTCCGCCGGGTTCAGTAATCGCTCATTGGTGGGATTATGGTTATTGGACTCAAACTATCGGAAATCGACCATCAATTAGTGATGGTGGTAAGCCTGGAGGACAATTTTTCATTTATACTCTAGCGAGATATGGTATGACTGGGGATAATATTAAAGAAAGTATGGAATATTTTTCTGCACACGAAGTTGATTATCTTCTTTATTCAAGTGAAGAATTAGGTAAATATGGTGCTTTCGCAACCTTGGGCTCTGATAAGTATGATGACCGACTTTCAGTTATTGGTACTTTTGCATTACAGGGACAGGATGAATCTCGAGACGGTCAGAAACTCGCTTATAGCGGATCTTGGCCAATTGATTCTCCAATTATTGACGGTAAACGGGTTATTCCTGCTGGAGGTGGTAGAATAAATAAGGTTGAATTATATCTTGATGCTTCAGGTGAAATAATTAGAGCTCCAGTTGCTACTGTTGTGGCAGGAGGATTTGAGAAAAGATATGAGATTCCTTGCTTAGTTAGTGAAGGTGTTGGTGCGCGGTTTGAAACAGAATTTGAAATTATTGATGGTTGTATTAGATTGATTCCTGGCGTTCAGGGAGAATATCAGAACCCTATCGCAGGAATGTTATTTATGTCTGAAAAGGTTAAAGATGGTTTGTTTGCACGACTTTATATTAACGGGGAGCTTCTTCCAGAATTCACTCAGACATATTCTTCAAATGTTCCAATAATGATTTACAATGGACAGTTGGTTGGTCCAGTAAAAATTTGGAGACTAAACTATCCTGACAATTTGGAAAATATAGATAGATTCTTAGATAGTAGCAAGATGCCTGAGTTTGAAGAAAATTATAATTCATGAGATTAATTAATTGGCGTAAGCAGAATTGGATGTTTTTGGGAGCTCTTGGTTTTTTAGCTGCATTGAATTATTTATATTTGAGTCCTTTGGAAAGTTTGCCTAGCCCGATATATGGTGGTGATTATTATTATCAGCTTGGGCAGACGAGTCATTTCAAATTTGGTGGAAGTCCTCTTGATTCTGCAACGCTTCTTGGTGCGCTTCCAGGATATTTTGTTCTCTATACTTTGGGTGCTGGTTTAATTGCTAAATTAGGGTTTGATGTTATTGCTGCGCATTTTATTTTTTCATATTTAGTCTTATTGCTTGGCGGAGTTATATTTTATAATTTGGTTAATAAATTATTCAACTCAAAAATTCTAGGCGTTGTTGGAGTATTGGTGTTCTTTATGGCCGACAAATTTCCAATTTTGAAGTATACTCCTTTTGCAGAAATGTTGATAATGCCTTTGGTGATGTTACTATTGTTTAATTTTTTGAAAGATACATCAAAAAGGAATTCTATAATTTTAGGAATTGGTTACGGTCTTGCTGGTTTGGCACATAGTATTTCATTTATTGGGAGTACTTTATTAATCTTCTCGGCATTTTTGTGGTATAGTTTGAGAAGCAAAGGTAATTTAAAATCAAAGTTGATGCCTTATGTTATTGTTGCTGTTGTTGGTGGATTAATTTCAATGGCTTACTGGGCTGGACCAATATTTATTCATCAAGGTCAGACCAGTTTAAATTATAATGAGTGGAATAATCCTGATTGGTCTGATTCTGGATTTCAATTTGAATTTGTTAAAACTGTAATTGTAGGAGGTTTGTTTAGTTTTGGAAATGTTAGTATTGCTTTTGTTTCATTATTTACTTTGCTTGGTTTGATTGGTTTGTTCCTACATAAAAAATCTAAAGAATTTGGTACTGAAAGTTATCTCAAGTTTTTACTAGCAAGTGGATTAATTATTACTCTTCATTATCTTGTTACTACTAATTTGTTTGGAATACACTTTATTCCAGATCGAATGAATACAATGTTAATGCTTCCAGTTTGGAGTTTACTTTTTGTTTATGGCGTTCGGTTTGGTTTTAGATTTAGTAAGAGTTTCAAATTAACACGAACACAGTGTGTTTCGCTTGTAGTTCTTGCTTTATTGGTTTTTCAAGTAAGCGCATATAGCGTTAAGTCTAATGGACAGTGGTACCAAGGTGCGCGAAATGAGTTGCCAATACATGTTGTTGGTGCTTCAGATTATTTGATTGGAACTGGTGATGTTAATGATGTTATTCTTACTACAAAGGAGCTTGGATTTTCAATTAATGCGTTTAGTGGTAGAAAATTGATTTCGGTGCGTCGTGCACAAAATGATCCATTTATTGATATGGATTCTCGTGAGATTGACCATGCAATTATCTTGTATGGAACTGATGATGTCGTTCGTAGAAATTTACTTGAAAAATATAGTGTTGATTATTTGTATTGGGATCAATATTGGTTCCAAAGTGAATACACTTTTGATAATTCGGGTAAAGTAGTTGGTAGTTTTGATCCGTTGATTGTTTTTGATTCTGAGGAAAATCGTAGAATTTTAAACAAGAATGGTGTACAATATTTCCCTCAACATACGTGGGTTGATCCTGCTCTTCGTGGTGACGAATATAGAACTTTTGATTTGCTTTTGATATCTCCCGGGAATTATCGAAGTTTTTCAACTCCTTGGTCTTCAGGACTAGATAAATATCTAACTGAAGTCTGGCGATATGATGGAGAAGGTAATGTGTTGGGTAAGATTTACAAAGTCAAGTTGTAGCTTAACAATATCTTTTTAAGTTTCTCTCTGAGTTGGAATTATGCGCACGATACTAGTTACAGGTGGAGCTGGATTTCTTGGAAGTCATCTTTGTAAATCTCTTTTGGAACGTAATGGAAATAAAGTAATTTGTCTAGATAACTTCTTTACTGGGCAGATTGATAATTTGAGAGAATTAGAAAGCAATCCTAATTTTAAGATTGTGTCTCATGATATTACTGATCCTCTTATTGGGAAGATTTCAGAACATGTTGATGAAATTTATAATTTGGCATGTCCAGCAAGCCCAATTCATTATCAGTTTGATCCTATTGAAACTATTAAAGCAAATACTATCGGAGTAGTTAATGTTCTTGAGTTTGCACGAGTAAATGGTGCAAAGATTTTACAAGCTTCAACTTCTGAAATTTATGGTGATCCTGAAGTTCATCCTCAAGTTGAAAGCTATCGTGGAAATGTGAATACTCTTGGTCCGAGGGCTTGTTATGATGAAGGTAAACGTGTTGCTGAAACGTTGTTTATGGATTATCACCGAAAATATAATTTGGATATTAGAATTGTTAGAATCTTTAATACTTACGGTCCAAATATGGCTTGTAATGATGGTCGAGTTGTTAGTAATTTTATTATTCAGGCGCTTAAGCATGAACCAATTACAATTTATGGGGACGGTAATCAGACCCGAAGTTTCTGTTATGTTTCTGATCTGGTTGAAGGATTATATAATACGATGAATTGTGAAGATATTATGCCAATTAATTTAGGTAATCCTGATGAATTTACAATAAAGGAGTTAGCTGAGAAGGTTATTGAAATGACAAGTTCAACTTCTGAAATTGTTTATCATGAACTTCCTGTTGATGATCCGCGACAAAGAAAACCAAATATTGATCGTGCAAATTCTGTTTTGAATTGGTCGCCAAAAATTAAATTGGATGAGGGTTTGAAGAAAACTATTTCTTATTTTAAGAATTAATCATTTGTTTTAATCCTTCTCGAAGCGTTGTTTTTGGTTCCCAGTCAAGTTTTGTTTTTGTTTTAGAAATATCAGCTTGGAACTTTCCAACTTCTCCCTGTCTTTCAGAAGAAATATTTATGTTTGAATTTGAATTTGTTAATTCCTTTATCAAGTTTGCAAGTTCAACTAACGTTGTCTTGATTCCGGATCCAAGATTTAATGTTAATCCGGACTTATCTTTTAATTTTACAAATGCATCTATTATGTCATGAATGTGAACAAAATCGATTATTTTTTCAGAACCATATAATTCAACATCTTGATTGTTCTCGAACATGTCTATAAACACCGGTATTACTCTTTCAACATCTCCCTTTCCATACACGTTGCTCATTCGCACAATGTTGTAAGATAAATTGTAGGATTTTCCGTAGGATTTTATTAATGCCTCACTTGCTAACTTTGATGCTGCATATGGATTTTCAGGATTTAATTCTGCATCAAGTTTGACGGGTAAGTTGGTCTGTGTTCCATATACTTCTCTGGATGAAGCGAAAATTAATTTCTTGTTGTGTTTTGCACATGCTGCAACTATGTCTTTTGTTGCTTCTATATTGACTTTGTAGGTTAATTCCGGGTCTTTAATTGATGTCATTACTTGACTGATTGCTGCCAGATGATAAATTATATCGTTTTGTGAGATTAATTCTTCGAAGTCATTAGTGATGTCTTGTTCAATTGTTTTTACTTTATTATTGAGCTCTATGTTGTTTTTTCTGTAAAAATTATCAATTATTGTTACTTCGTGTTCAGAACAAAGTCGATTTGCGAGATATTTACCTATAAAACCGGCTCCACCAGTTATTAGAATCTTCATATTGCTTCCTTTTGAGTAAATTTAATAAAGGTTGTTAAGTAGAGTACTTCGATGCCAAGAAAAGCCAGAGAAATGATCAGTTTCCTAATGCCTGCTCTTAATGAGGAAGATGCGTTGCCTGTAGTTATCAAGTCTATACCTGCTGCCAAATTGAAGAAGGCTGGTTACAATGTTGAGATTGTAGTTGTAGATAATGCAAGCACAGATAACACCTCAAAGGTTGCTAAAAAACTTGGTGCACGAGTTGTAATGGAGCGGAAACGTGGCTATGGTTCCGCATATAAGAAGGGTTTCAGATCAGTTAAAGGCGATATTGTAATCACTGGAGATGCAGATAATACTTATCCGTTTAGAGACGCGCTTAAGTTTGTAAGAATACTTGAGAAGGAAGATCTGGAATTTATTACTACTAATCGTTTTGCAAATATGGGTAAAGAATCTATGACTTTCAGAAATAAATTCGGTAATTATGTATTTAGAACTGCTACGAATTTATTATTTGGGTTGAGACTTGATGATTCTTGGTCAGGAATGTGGATTTTTAGAACTAAAGCTTTGAAACATTTGAATATTACAAGTGATGGTATGCCTTTATCTCAAGAAATTAAAATTGAAGCATTCACTAAGCTGGGTGTCCGTGCTAAAGAAATTCCAATTAATTTTACTAATGTTAGAATTGGCGAAGCTAAGTTAGAACCTTGGAAAGATGGTGTTAGAACTTTGAAGTTCTTTGCTAGAAAAAAATTAGGTTTGTTGCGTTAATTATTTTTTGAACGTAAATTTTGAGTGTAAACCATAACTATAGAATGCTACAAATATTGCTGAGACTAGTTTTGCTAAGTGCGCTTGAAGTCCGAAGTTCTCTACTATGAATATTATTATTGCTGTGTTCAATAAAATTCCGCCGATGCTTACTCCTGTAAAAATTGATGCTTGTCTCTTATAGTTGTTACTGTATTGTTTGAACGTGAAGAATTTGTTCATGAAAAAATTGTATGTGTATCCAATCGCTTCAGCAAAAATTACTACAGGAATATAAAATAATGCCATTACATTATTTAGAATGTAAATTAATGACCAAGTTATGAATGTCGCTGTTCCGCCAACTAACAAGAATCTTATGAGTCTCCGGTGGCTTTTCATGTATAAGATTGTTATATAAAACTTATAAATAGATTGTGTGTAGTTTTTTGATGTCCAAGAGAGCAAAAGTTTTTGCAGTTGTGCCGGCATATAATGAAGAAAGTCGGATTTCTAAGGCCATTAAAGATTTGAAGAAATATAAGTATAATGTTGTTGTTGTGGATGACGCTTCAGTTGATAATACTGTTAAAGTTGTTAAGAAATTTAGAAATATTGTCCTTGTTGAACAGAAAGTTAATCAGGGGCAAGGTGCTGCGCTTAGAGTTGGAATAAAGCGTGCTCTAAAAGAGGGCGCAGATATTATTGTGACGTTTGATGGAGATGGTCAACATCAAGCTAAAGAAATAAATGAGTTGATTGCGCCAATTGAGGCTGGCGTTTCAGATATTTCATTAGGTTCTCGATTTCTTGGTAAGAAAACTGACATGCCTTTGTCTCGTAAAATTTTGTTAGGGGGTTCGGTGTGGGTTGAACGAATATTCTTTGGAATAAAATTGAGTGATGCGCATAATGGCTTTAGAGCAATGTCTCGAAGTGCTGCTAAAAAGATTAGAATTAATGAAGATAGAATGGCTCATGCATCTGAAATAATAAAGGAGATTTCTCGAAACGGACTTCGATATAATGAAGTTCCAGTTAAGATTATTTACAATAAAGATACTATTGAAAATGGGACGGGTTCATATCGCACAGCCATCGGTGTTTTGTTTAAGATTGTTGGATGGAGATTCTTTGGTTAAATTTGCTTAATGATAAGTAATAAAAGATTTGAGTGTCGCGGTGTGTTAAATGGTTGATTATCTTCGTAGAGTTTTGAGAGGTGGTTCTTACTACTTTATTGGATTGATTGTTGCAGGAATTGTTGCATATACTTCTAGAGTTGTATTGGTTAGAAATTTGGCTCCTGAAGATTATGGTTTGTTTGCAGCAATATTTACTTCAATTGCTTTCTTTCTATTTTTCAGAAACTTTGGATTGAATATTTCAGTTGGGAAATTTATTCCTCAGTTTAAAGTTAAGAAAAAATATTCTGAAATTAAAACTTCAGTAATCTCTGTACTATTATTTCAATTGCTAATTTCAAGTTTATTTGTTATTTTGTTTTGGTTATCTGCAGACTTTCTATCTTCAAATTATTTCAAAGATCCTCGTGCAAGTTTTCTAATTCGTGTGTTCTCTTTCTATTTTATTACAAGCATATTTTTCAAAAATCTTTCTTCATTCTTCAAAGGGTTTCAAAAAAACCGATTACAATCTCTTATTGAACCAGTAAAAAATATCAGCATACTTACAATGATTGTTGTGTTTATTTACTTTGGTTATGGTGTTCTTGCACCTGTTCTCGCCTATGTATTTGCTGGTTTGATTTTATTGTTGCTATTCATTTACCCAGTTCTAAAAACATTTGATTTCTGGAAATATCCTTTCAAAGATTTTACTGTGTTTAAACGAATGTTTATATTTGGTCTTCCTGTTATGATGACTGGTGTTGGAACTAAATTTGTTAGTTATTTTGATACTTTAATGTTGACTTATTTTTCTGGATTAGTTGAAGTTGGAGCTTACAATATTGTTCTTCCAACAGCATTGCTTTTCATGTTACCGGCTTCCGCAATTGGTGCGGTCTTCATGCCATTAATTTCTGAATTATCTGCTCGCAAAGATTTTGAGCGTGTAAAAACAGGTATGAGTTTGTTGTACAAATATTTGTATATGTTTAGTGCCCCAATAATTTTTAGTTTGTTTATTTTTGCGGATATTCTTATTGAGAAGTTATTTGGTCCGGGATATTTGATTGGGACTCTGGCATTTAGAATATTATTGGTGGGCGTTCTATTTAATATGCTTTCTGAGTTGAA
>CAXGHT010000003.1:0-24546 GCA_964010235.1 uncultured archaeon
GATGTTGCGATTGTTGGAGCTTATGAAACTATTTTTGATGAAGGCCCTTTTGGAATTGAAACTGGGACTCATTCTGTCAATGTTTTGGTTAAAGGAAGCGTTAAAAGTTTTGACACTATGAAGACAAATGGTGATCATTCCGGAGCCAAATTCTTCAAAGATATTCAAGAAGATTGGCACTCTTATCTTAGAGAAGGGATTGCTGATGCGAGGAAAAAATGATACCTGTATGTGAACCAACTCTTGATGGAAATGAATTGAAGTATGTAGTTGATTGTATGCATACTGGTTGGATTTCTTCTGGTGGAAAGTATGTTAAGAAGTTTGAGGAAGACTTTGCTAAGTTTGTTGGTTTGAAACATGGAATTTCAAACAGTAATGGGACAACTGCTTTGCATTTGGCGGTTGAAGCTCTTGGAATTGGTGAAGGTGATGAAGTAATTGTTCCTGAATTTACAATGATGGCTGTTCCGAATTCTGTTTTCTATGCTGGTGCAACTCCAATTACAATCGATTCTGAAAATGAGACGTGGAATATGAATCCTGATTTGATTGAAGAGCGGATTACTAACAAAACTAAGGCAATTATTGTTGCGTCTGTTTATGGTCATCCTGCAGATATGGATAAAATTATGGCGATTGCTAAAAAACATAATTTGAAAGTTATTGAGGATTGCGCAGAAGTTCATGGCGCAACGTACAATGGTAAAATGTGTGGAACTTTTGGTGATATTGCTTGTTTTAGTTTTTATGGTAACAAAATAATCGCAACAGGAGAAGGCGGTATGTGTTTAACAAATGACGAAGATCTTGCTGAAGAAATGCGTAAATTGAAGAATCATTATTTTGGGAATCCTCGTTTTTTGCATGACAAACTCGGATATAATTATAGAATGACTAATATTCATGCAGCAATTGGTGTTGCACAAGTTGAATATGCTGATAAATTGATTCAGTCTCGGATTGATAATGCTCAAAAGTATAATGAATTGTTGGCTCCGTTGGATTTTTTCAATCTTCCTGTGTGTCGAGACAACGTAAAGAATGTTTATTGGATGTATGGAATTACTATCAAAGATACTTCAAAGATTAGCAAGGAAGATTTTATGACTCAGTTGAAAGAGAAAGGTGTTGACACTCGTTCATTCTTTTATCCGGTTTCAATGCAAAATTCTTACAAGAATTTAGTCGATTCTGAATTGATTTGTGATGCTCCTGTTGCTAAGCGATTGTATGAAAGTGGATTTTATCTTCCGTCGGGCAGTTCTCTAACTGATGAACAAATTGAAACTGTTGTTGATAAGATAAAGGAGGTTATCGATGAGCTCTAAGAAAGTTAAGGTTAATTTTGGATGTGGAAAGGATATCAAAAGGGGATATTTGAATGTTGATTTGTTTAAGTTTCCCGGAGTTGATAAGAAAGTTGATATGGATAAGTTTCCGTATCCGTTCAAAGACAATTCCGTAGATGAAGTTTATTGTAAAAGCGTTCTTCAGATTTTAAAGGATCCTGGCGGAGTTATTTCAGAGTTTCATCGCATTTTAAAGAAAGGTGGTCGATTATATTTTGATGTTCCACACTTTACTTCCAAGCATTGTTGGAAAGATATTACTCACCGCAGAGGTTTTGCGATTAAATCATTTGATATTTTTTATGATAATGGTGTTTATGTTTCTGGACTTGAACGTGAGTTCAGAAAAGTTAAGATTCATTTAGAGTTTGGTAAGAAATATGCGCTCTGGAATTATTTGATTGAGCCAATTGCGAATCGATTTCCTAGTTTGTATGAAGATACACCGCTTAGAATTTTTCCAGCTATGCGTTTGAGAGTTTATATGATTAAATAAGTTTGAGAGATTTTTCAAATCTTTTAAAATAATTCTTGAAACTGTGTTTTTTGTTGATTAGTGCTCTTCGTTCCTTTGCTCGAGGTTTTTGCTTCTTCGCTTTTAGTATTGCTTGAGCAATCTCCTTTGAATTATCCGGATTTACTAATATTCCGTTTCTTTTTGTGATTAATTCTGGAGGTCCGCCTTCATTTGTAGAGATTATGAAGTTATCTGCGTAAATTCCTTCCAAAATTGTGAGAGGTCCGCCTGTTTCTTTTCTTGGTAAAGTTATGAAAGTATTTGCGCACGAGTAGAATTTAGCCAAATCTTCATCTGGAACGAATCCGATCAGAGTTACAGGAAGGTTTTCCTTATTGATTCTGTTTTGAAGGTGTTTTGTTAATGGTCCTTTTCCTCCAATTAAGACTTTAGTGTTTTGTAGCTCTTCTTTTGGTAGTTGATTTAATGCATTTAGAAGTTCATCATGTCCTTTGCTCTTAACTAGACGCGCGATTGAGAAAATTACATGGTCGTTATTAGTTAAATTTAGTTTGTATTTCTTGTTCAACTCAGTTCTGGCTCTTGTTTTTGAGATTGGTTTGAAGTTTGATGTGTCTACATACATAATCAAGTCTGTTTTTGTGTTTTTGATCTTGTAGATTTGCTTAGTTTGCTTTGTTACATAATCACTCAAAGTTATTATTCTGTTTGCTCTGTTTCTGACTATGTTCCAGTCAATATGTCTCCATCGATTTAGGAATTTTGAGTATGTTTGGAATTTGTAACTTCGAATGTCTTCTGGAATGTAATCTAAGTTTCTTAGGGGCTCGTAGTACAGAATTCGGTCTGGTTCAAATGAAAGGAAGGTTGTGTCTGCTTCTGCAAGCTCTGAATTGTGTTTTAATGCCTCGTTTAGAACTAAAGTTGCAGGAAAATTTGTGAGAATTATCTTGTCATCTTTTGAAGCTCTTAGAGCTAGTTGCTTTCCAAGGTGTTTGATGGCTTTTTTGTTGAATGGATTGACTTTGTATCCAAAAATTTTCTTGAGTTTTGGCTCTTCTAACGAACCGTAGAAGATATTATCTTCGTTTTTTAGATAATCTTTGTAAAAAAGTGTATACATCTCAGTTTTGTACTTTTTTCGGGCTGTGCGGAACATGTCCAATAGCACTTTTTCGGCACCACCATACTCGCTGAATAATGGGTGTACAAGCATCAGCTTCATAATCTGGCTTGTAAGAACAACTTATTAATGTTTTTATGTAAACGTGAATATGTTGGCTTCACGTAAGAATGTACTGAAAATTCTCAGGAAATTTGATAAATCTAAAGTTAATTATGCAATTATGCGTAATTGGGAATTTCTCACAAAGGATGTTCGTCTTGGAAAGGATATTGACATTGTTATTGATTCAAAAAGTGTTAGTAAAGTTGGAAAAATTTTGCTCAATGAGGGTTTTGTTCGTGAGAAAATCTCTCCTTACTCTCATCATTTCGGATATGCGAAGTATTTTCCAAAAGAATTAAAGTTGGTTAAGTTTCATTTCCATGTTGGAGGGATAAGTGGCCGTCATGTGACTTATTTATCTGCTAATCAAATATTGAATCGTCGAGAAAGGATCAGTAAATATTATGTTTTGTCTCCTGAAGATTTGTATATTTCGTTGGTTTTACATTCGCCAGGAAGCAAGAGGTATTCTAAAGTTGCAAACAAACTGAAAAAACTTGATAAGAGATATTTGAGCGTTAATTTGATTAATATTTTTGGTCGAAGTCTTGGGACAAGGGTTTTTTCCAGTAAATTTTCTGATCTGAGAAATTTGAAGAAACAAATCCGCAGTAAAGTGTTTTGGAGTAATCCGATTGGAGCTCTTTATGTAACTGGGATGTCCGTGCTTTGGTATCTTCCAAAACTTATTCTCGGTTCGCCAGTCATAAGTTTTATTGGAATGGACGGTGCTGGAAAAACTACTGCAACTTCTAAGATGGTTGAACTCTTGAAAGAACATCGGATAAAAAGTGAGTTAGTTTATGTTGGTCGAGGCAGAGGAAACATTCTTCCGATTCAATTTTTTGGTAGAAAGTACAAGCAACGGGAAAAACGAGTTGATTCTAACTCTAAAAAGAACGATGATATTAAATTTTCAAGAAAAGTTATTTACTCCTTGTCTGCGCCAGTGTTTTACTTTGACTTTTTATTGAGATATTTCAAAGTTTTTGTTGCTCGACGAACTAAGAAACTTGTACTTACAGATAGATTTGCAACAGACTTCTTGATTATGAAAAATGTTCCGTTGTGGTTGAGAAATTTATTGTATCTTTTATCTCCGAAACCTAACGCAGTTATTTATTTGTACAATTCTCCAAAGCTTTTGTATAAACGAAAACCAGATCACCCGGCAGGTGATTTGGAGCGTCAAGAGAAATTGTATGCTTCCGTTCTTGAAAAAGTGAAAAAAGTTCACAGAGTTAAAAGTGTAAATGAGAAACAGACGGTTCGTGATGTTTCAGAAATTATTTTTGATGAGATAATTTCAAATTAAAGTTTTTGTAGAGTTTCAAATATTTTTCATTCATATGTTTTTCGTCATATAGTTTCTTGACTCGCGCTCTCGCAGATTTTCCAAGACGTTTCTGAAGTTTTGGATTTGATTTTAATTTCTTAACTGCTGATGCAATTTGCTTCGGCGAGTATGTGTCAACACAGAGTGCTGTATTTCCCACAATCTCTTTTATGTGTGGAAGGTTTGTTGTGATTATTGGTTTTCCACAAGACATTGTTTCAATTAAAGTGAGTGGAATTCCGATTGATGAAACGTCTGATCGGAAAGGCAGAACAATTATATCTGCTTTGTTGTAATCTTTGACTATATTTTTGCTCGGTCCAAAAACTTTGATTTGTTTGTTGTGCTTCTTTGCGTAGTGTTCTGTTTTTTCTGAATACTGTGTTAAGTGTAAATTTAGACTTACTTCTCGGTCATTCAATAGTTTGAATGCTTTTACTATGTCTGGAAAACCTTTGAGTGGTGTGTTGTGTCCAAAATATGCCAAAGTTAGTTTCTTGTTCTTTGGTGTTTTGATTGGTTTGAATTTGTTTGTGTTTATTCCTAAACGGATTAGTTTGGTGTTTGGGAGATTTAATTTGTTTTTGAGATATTTTGTTGGAACTACAATTGTGTTCATTCTACTTATTGCGTGAGTTTTGAAAGTGAGAGGTATGAAATTGGTTATTGTTGCAGGAATCATTCTTTTCAAATAGTTGAAGATGGAATTTTCATAGAATTTTGGATATTCTGCGACATATCTTAAGTATTCCAGAGGCTTGCTTGCTAAGTTTGAGTGTAGTGAGTATATTGCTTTGTCGGAAATGTGTTTGTTAGTTATTGCAGGGAGAAATCCGGAAGTGTGTATATGGAAGAATTCTGATGATTTGTCATTATGAGTTATTTTGATATTGTTTTTTTGTAAATAATTCTTAATTTCTTCTTGGATCTGCATTAATCCTTCTGCTTTGAAATCTTTGAACTCTCCAATAAATGATACTTTCATCTCAATTCCCTCAAAATATCACTTACTTTAATTTTGTTTAGTTCTTTTCTGTTTCCGAAATATTTTCCTCGATTGTTGTAACTTGGTTTTTTTTGCTTCCAGATTACTTTGCTTCCTTTGTTCAGCGGTCCAAGTCGCTTCGGATCTGTTGGCCCAAACAATGCAATTACTTTGTTGTTGACTGCTGAGGCCATATGCATTGGTCCGGAATCGTTACAAATTATTTTGTCACACTTGGCCATCAATGCAGCGCTTTGATGAATTGTTGTTGTTCCAATTACTGAATTTAGTGTTTTACGCTTTAGAATTGTCTCTTCCTTGTCTTTGTCAGTTGGTCCACCAATCAGAAGCATTGGTTTCTTAATCTTTTTCACAAGCTCAGTATAATTTTTTACATTCCAAATCTTGGCGTTTAGTGTTTGTCCAGGATTGTCTCCTCCTCCGGGACAGATTCCGATTGTGTCTTTAGTTAGTTTGTGTATTCTGAAGAATTTGTTTGCAAAGTTTTTGTCTTCTTTTGTGAGAATTAAATCTAATTTTGTATCATAATAGTTTGGTTCAATGTTCAATGCGTTGAGTTGGTTTAGATAGTAATAAATGTCGTGCCGTCTTCGCCCATAGTGTATTTTGTGTGTTAAACCAATGCCTTCCTTTCCGTTTCTGTCAAAACCAATTCGTGTTGGGATATTAAACAGTCGTGAAGTTATGTTGAAAATCCAGTGTCGATCGAGAACAAATATTATATCGTAGTTCTCTTCTCGAATTCCGGCGATTAGGTTAATTAGTTTAAGGGGATTTTTCTTGAAGAACATTGATTCATCAAATTTTATTATATTGTTGATGTTTGGATTGTTTAGAAGTGCTTGTGAAGCGGACTTTCCGATTAAATAGTCGATTCTTGCTTTTGGGTGTGCTTGCTGGAGCTGTCTAATTAGAGGCGTAGTCATTAATGTATCTCCAATTGCTCCAATCTTAAACAATAGTATTTTCATTTGCTTTTATCCATTCAATATATTCTTTGATTCCGCTTTCCAAATTATATTTGGGCTTGTAGTTTGGTAAGAAATTGTTTGTATCTGCTTGTGTGAACTCCTGGTAGAATTTGTAAGGATTATCAATGTATTCTGATTCTAAATTTGTTCCCAAGTTTTTGTTTAGCTCCTCGACTATTTTGTTGAAGTCTTCTGGATTTCCTGTTGCTACGTTGTATATTCCTGGTGGTGTGTTCATTGCGATTATGTTTGATTCAATTATGTCTTTGATATAAACGAAATCTCGCTTTTGTTGTCCGTTCTTGAATATTCTTGGTCTGTTTCCTTCTTTCATCTGTAAGTATAGTTGCCAAACCATTGAGGACATTTTTGTTTCCATCTTGTATGCTTCTCTTGGTCCATAAACATTGAAGTATCTCAATCCAACAATGTGAGCGTTTGGATTTTCTTTTAGAGTTTGTCTTGCTGCATTGTCGCAGGCTAATTTTGAGTATCCGTATACATTTGCAGGAAATTCTCCTTTCCCAACATGGTTCGGTGGTTCGGTTAATCCATATGTTGCTCCTGAAGAAGCATATATAAGTTTGATATTATTTTTCACACAATGATTGATTAGTCTCTTTGTTGCATTTGAGTTGATTTCCATAACTAGCTTTTGATTGGTTTCAGTTGTGACAACCTGTGCACCTTGATGGAATATTGCCGTTGGTTTTTCTAATTTGTTCCAATCAAAGTCTCGCAAGTCCGCAGTTATTACTTCACCATTAAAACCATATAAGTTCTTGAAGTGTCCTGTACTGAAGTCATCTATAATTGTTATTTTTGATTCGGGATATCTTTCTTGTAATTCTAATGCTAAATTGGATCCGATGAATCCTGCCCCTCCCGTTACTATGAAATGTTCATCCATTTTGACTCTCCATTATTTTTGTAATTGTGTTTGTTGATGATTTTCCTTCAACTAGTTTTACTATCTTTACTTCTCCGCCATGTTTGTGAACTGTTTTTGTTTCTGGTAAATCTTCGGCGTTGTAATCTCCGCCTTTAACATGAATGTTTGGTTGAAGTTGGTTGAGCAGTTCTTCAGGTGTGTCTTCGTCAAAGAGAACGACATAATCTACTGTGGCTAAGTTTGCAGCTAACTCTGCTCGTTCCGTCTCTCCGTGGATTGGTCGCTTTGGACCTTTGTATCTCTTGGTTGAGGCATCTGTGTTGATTGCTAAGATTAGAATATCGCCGAAAGACTTGGCTGTGTTGAGTAATTGTGTGTGTCCAACATGTAATATGTCATATATTCCGTTTGTTGTGACTATTTTCTTTCCTTCAGCTTTTAGTTTCTGAACAATTTGTAATAATTCTTCTCTTGTTTTTACTTTTGAATGCCTTCCATTGAATGATGATTTTAATTCTTCTAAAGTGAGGGTTGCCGTTCCGAACTTTCCTACAACAACACCTGCTGCTTGGTTGGCAATCTGTGTTGCTTCGTATAATTCTGCTTTTGAAGCTAGTGCAAGCGTTAATGTTGCAATAAAGGTGTCTCCTGCTCCTGAAACATCGTAAACTTCACGAGCTTTTGTTGGTAAATGGTTGTATTCTTTTGTATCTTTGTTGTATGAGGAAGTTCCGTTTGATCCTTGTGTAATTATTACGTGTGTATTGTACTCATCTGCAATTAGTTTTGATATTTCTTCCGGTAGAGTGTTGGAATTTGTTATTTCCTTTGCCTCTTTTATGTTTGGTGCAATTGCAAATGCATCTTTGAATATCTTCATGTTGATTGGTTTTGGATCTACTACAATTGGAATGTTTAGTTTCTTAATTGATTCAACAAGTTCGCTTGTGAGCATTCCTTTATTGTAATCAGATATAAGAATCATATCAAATTGGTTTGATTTGATGAAATTGATTATTTGTTTTACATGTTCTGATTCAATTGGTTTTGGATCTTCAAAATCTACTCTTAGTGCTTGTTGGTTCTGCGCCACCAATCGTGTTTTCTTTATGGTTGTGAAATCGTTGCGTTCAATTAGGAAGGTATTGATATTTGCTTGCTTGAATAATTCCGTCATTTGTTCTTTGAAGGGATCATTTCCTACTTGACCAATCACCGTACACTTTGCGCCCAATGATGCTACGTTGTTTGCTGTGTTTGCCGCACCTCCAAGTCGGTGTTCCCGATTGTTGTTTGAAACATTAAGAACTGGTACTGGTGCTTCGGGATTGATTCGGTTTATGTTTCCAAATAAGTATTCATCAAGAATTAGATCTCCAATTACAAGTATGTGTTTCTTTGGGAATTCCAGAATGGTTTCAATCAGTTTCATTTACTTTGTAGATTACGTGATCAATCAGCTCGCACCAAATATGAATTATATTGATGTGAGCCTCTTGTATTCGTGCGGTTGTGTTTGATGGAATAATTAAATTTGCATCCAAATTTAGATTATTCATTGTTCCACCGGCCTTTCCGTTAAGGCAGATAGTTTTCAGTCCGAGTTCTTTTGCTCTTTCGAAAGCAGTATGAATATTTAGTGAATTCCCTGATGTTGTTATTCCGAGGAAAACGTCTCCAGGTTTTCCATGTCCTTCCAGTTGTCGTCGAAAAACGTTTTCATATCCATAATCGTTTGAAGATGCAGTAATTGCTGAAGCATCTGTTGTAAGTGCTACTGCCTCAATGCTTGGTCTTTCTTTATCATATCTTATTATTAACTCAGCTGCAAAGTGTTGGGCATCTGCTGCCGAACCGCCGTTTCCTGCTGTGATTATTTTTTTGCCGTCCAAGATAGCATCCATAATTATTTTTCCTGCATCATGAATTTGATCAATATATTCAGAATCGGTTAGTTTTTGTTTTGTATTTATTGCTTCTTTTAATTGTGATTTAATTAATTCTTTCATCTCTTGGTTCTCCTTTTACGGTGATATATTAACTTTTGCGCGGCGCGGAATACATCATTTATTGTGATCTTTTCCATCCAGTTCTGTGAAGGAAGTTTGAAACTTCCTAAATGCGGATTGATAACTGGCGCTTCTTTGGATTTGTAAAGTGAGTGGTTATTTTTACCATATGGTGAATATCGTACTGGTGTGTTCGGTCCAAACAATCCAATTGTATCTGTTCCTTGCGCTGCAGCGATATGCATTGGTCCTGTATCATTTGAAATGTAAATATTGCACTTTTCTGTGAGTCTGAACAATTGTTTTAGTGAGAACCTACCTGCAAGGTTGTGAACTGCTTCTTTGTGATTCATTTGTTCTATTATTTTTTCTATGTATCTGTATTGGTTTGATGTGTCAGGAATTAAAATTATTGCATTGTGCTTTTCAATTAGTTTATCTGCAAGTTTTGCGAAGTTATTTGGTGACCATCTGCGCCACTTGGCTGTGCCTGCACTTGTTACAGTCATTCCAACTATTGGTCTGCTTCTTGGAAGTTTTCTAAAGAAGTTATCCACTTTGTTTCTGTCTTGTTTTGAATACGTTAGTGGAATTAATTTGTTTGGAACCTTTGGTTTTATATTTAGTGGCTTAAGTAAATTTAGGAATGTGTTGACTGCGTGAGTTTTGTCATTGTAATAAACTAGTTGATCATATAACTTTGGTCGTGTACCATGTGAAAAACCAATTATTTTCTGTGAAATATGGTTTGTTAACAGCGCTGAGAGTTTTAAGTATGGTTCTAAATCAAATGCCAAGTCATATTTCTTGTATTGTTTTGTGAGCGTTAGTAGATTGTGTGGTTCAAAGACTTCTATGTTGTCGATAAAGGGTTGATTCTCATATACTGCTTTGTTTTGATTCCTACATAAGATTGTAACTTTTGTGTTTGGATAATTTTGTTTGAATTGTTGAATTAAAGGTAAAGTTAGTACTGATTCTCCAATTGCCCATAGTTTTGTAAATAATACTTTATTTGGAACAACATTCTTTTGTTTTTTAGAAAGTGAGAGTATATTGATTAGTGGAGTTCCAATTGTTTTGTCTATCTCTCTCTGTAAACTAAGCATTTTGTATCTTATTTGCTGCATCAAGCAAGTCCTCTGCGATAAATGTTGGATTTGAGTTAGATTTTGTATCTTTCTCAGAGCTTCCAGTCGTTACAAGCACAGATTTTATTCCTGCGTTGTTTGCAAGTTCAATGTCTGAGGCGCTATCACCTATAACATATGAGTTATTTTTATCAAAATCTGGTGTGAAATATGGTTCAATTAGTTTTGTTTTGGGTTTTCTGCAGTTGCAATCCTTTTGTGGAGTGTGTGGGCAGAATAGAACTTCTTCAATGTTGATATTTTCCTGTTTTAATTCATTAAGTAGGTGGTTGTTGAACTCGTGCATTTGATCTTCAGTGTAGTATCCTCTTCCAATTCCTGATTGATTTGTTACGATTATTAGTTTGAATCCTTCTGATTGGAGCTTTTTTAGGCCGTTAGTTGTGTTCGGTAGAAGGTTATAATCTCCAACTTTATTTGTATATCCTCCGTCCTCGTTTAACGTGCCGTCTCGATCTAGAAATATGATTTTATTCATGGACTAACTTAGTAAGTGGTTTAAAAATGTTTATGAAACAGACTTCAACAGTCCTCGCACCAAATTCTGTTTGCAATTATTTCAAACTCTCCGCGATAAATATCTACTTTTCCTTGTATCTTTAATTTGGTCCCGTTTGTTTGGTAATTGTCAAATAGAATTACTGGAATTGTTTCTAAGTCCGTTTTTAATTTTATGAATGTGAATGACTCTTTTGGAGTAATTTTTACTATTTCTCCCTGTATAACTACTTCTTTTCCGAAGTGATTTTCGATTGAATCAGTTATTGGTTGTGCTGTTGATACTTCAGCTATAATGAATAGTGTAAATGTTGCAGAAAAAATCCAGATTAATGCCAATTTTGTTAGTGTGCTTTCGTTCATAAATAGATATCATGTTTGTCTTTTTTATTGGGCGCGTGACAATTATTTTTTGCGTCAGTTTCTGGAGCATCGAAAAGTATTTATTGAGATTTGTCTCTTTTAATAGTATGGTTGCTCAAAAATCAAAGTCGAGTGAGATGCTTGGAAAGACTGTTGTGTCCAAATCAGGACGTAAGTTTGGTATGCTTGGAGATTTAATCTTTGAGTCTCGAACTGGTGAATTAATTTATTTGAGCGTTAAATCCCCGACAGCATATTGTTTGAGTTTGGATTTAGAAAAATCTAGAGGTGGAGAACATTTGGTTCCCTTTAGTGCTGTTATTTCTACTGGTGATTTTGTAATTGTTGCCGAAGAAGATATCGTATAAAACTAACTTTGTATGTTTTTGTCCTGTGGTTAATTAATAGCTCTAAGTTATATTTTAGTTATGATTGAATTAATTCTTGGTTTGAGCGCGGGTTTAATTCTTGGAATAATTACTGGACTTATTCCGGGATTACATACTAACACTATTGCAATAATTTTAATGAGTCTTGTTTTGAAAGGTTGGTTAGATTTTGGAAATGTTGTAGTGGTATCTGGATTGGTCTGTATGTTGGTTGTTCATTCATTTGTTGATTATATTCCTAGCATTTTTTTCGGTGCGCCAAATTCTGACACAGTGCTTAGTGTTTTGCCAGGTCATCGATTGTTATTGAAGGGCGAAGGTTATTTTGCACTACGTGAAACAGTTATTGGCGGTATTATTTCATTTCTTATTGGTTTGCCGTTTCTTTTCTTTTTTAGTTGGTTTTTGATAAATTGGTTGGACTCATTGAAGTTGTTTGTGGCGCCCGTGTTGTTAATTATTACTTCTTGGTTGATATTAAGTGAGGTTGAGTTGAGAAAGATTTTTTGGGCAACGTTTGTGTTTATTTCTGCAGGAGTTTTAGGAATAGTTAGTTTGAACACGTTCATAGTTAAGGATCCTTTATTTCCTTTGTTGGGTGGCTTCTTTGGAGTTAGTATGTTATTATTTAGTCTTGGAAAGCGTGGTGTTGTTCCCGCTCAAAAAATTGATGGTAATTTTGAATTGTTTAGTTTTAATAACTTAGCATTGGGTTTTATTAGTTTGTTTGCAAGTAGTATGATGGTTTTGTTTCCTAGTTTGGGTCCAACTCAAAGTGCAACTGTAGCTCAAGCAGTACTTAGGAAAAGTTCTCATCAGAAATTCTTGAATGTGATGGGTGGAATTAATACTTTGGATGTATTATTTACAATTGTTATGTTATATTTGGTTGGTTCGGCCAGAAGTGGTGTGTTGGTAGTGGTTCAACAGTTATTTGAAATTAGTTTGAATGTATTTTTTATTATGTTATTATCTATGTTTGTTGGTCTTGGATTTGGAGTTTTGGTTTGTTTGTATATTGGAAAGCGAGTTAGTAATATTGTTTCTAAGATAAATTATAATTTGGTTTCGATAAGTATGATTATCTTTCTTGGGATCCTTGCAGTCGTTCTCTCAGGTTTCTTGGGTTTGTTTCTAATGAGTATATCTACTGCTGTAGGAGTTGTCTCTCAAAACGCGGGTGTGAAAAAGGTCCATGCGATGGGTGTATTGACAATTCCAACAATTTTGAATTTTTAATTATATTTCGAATGAGATTGAGTCTCTTCTTTGCTGTTCTATTACTTCAGTTCCGGCCTTAGTTAAGTAATATTTTTTAGGTCTGGCTCCCGTTGTTGCCACAAATCCGCGATATTCAAGTTCAATTAATTTATTTCGTATTGTTCTTTCAGATTTGTCTAAAGAATATGCTAATTTTAATTGGATTGGTGCTACGGCAAAATGTACTGTATCTGCCTTTCCTTGTTTGAGCAAGATTAGAAATTGTAAGTCTGACATTCTAAACATTGTAGGTTTAATATTTGCAATTGGTTGTTGGGTTGCTGATTGTTGGGTTGTGGAAAGTTGTGGACTTTCGTTTTTCCAATTTCCACTATTTTCCAATGTTTTTTCCAATAGAGTTTGGTGTTTTTCTTGAAGATATTTGATTTTATCTTGGAGAGTTTTTACGGTTGTTTCGCTCTCCATAAGCTTTGATTTGAGGCGCTCTATATCGGTTTTGTGGTCGTTGAGTATTTCTCGAATAGCTTTGGGAATCATGGAGTTTAGACTTAATGATTGTATAAAAACATTTATTGTTTGGAAAAAGGTTTCCAATGTTTTTCCACTAATTTCCAATGTTTTCCACAAAAAGACCCCTTTATTTCCAGTGGAGTTTCCAAATGAATTGGTTTAAAATCGATGTACTTAGTTCTTATTGTTGTTTTTTTGTACATTTTGTTTGGAAAGATGTTTGGAAAAGTTTTGGAAAGAATTTCCAATGTTTTTCCACTAATTTCCACTAATTTCCAAAGAAGTTTGGGTTTGTTTCTTAGCTGTTTTGTTGGATTTCTTTTTTCTGAAACAAATATCATAAAATTCGCAATAGTTGCATAGATAAGATTCTTCTCGGGGCGGAGGTGTTGAAGTTTTTAACGCGTTTGCTAATATTGTACCTCTTGCTTCCAAGTAACCCAGCATATTTCGCTTTTCAACCTCGAAGGTTTTTATCTTGCTTAAGGAAAAGTAAACAATCACTAATTTTTTTACATCTTTTTGTTGTGATTCGGGCAACATTGAGAAGTATGATTGTAATTGCATAGTGTGTTCTTTCTTTGGCTGTTTAGGAATTCGTTCAGTTGTTTTGAATTCATATAAAATGTTGTTGGAAAATACATCTACAAATCCTATTGCTGAAAATGCTGAAAATGGTGCTTGTAAGAATACTTCGTTTTCTTTTTCAGGAATATGTTCTTGGAAGAAGTTATGAATTGCATGCCCTCTTGAAAAGATCCACAATTTTTCTAGAGAAATTGGGACTTCTTCAGTTAAATCGTAGTATGACTTTCTCAAACACAATCCAGTTAAACGAGTCACTCCGAAACGTGGTTTTTTGTTTGGATCCTTCTTTTTTCTTGGTTTTTGTCCAGCAAGAAGTGCTTTTAGAACTACGTTAGGGTAGTTTTCGAACTCAGAACCTCTAACTTCATCAATATGTCTTTCCACTCCGTCGGGACAAAGAATTTTACTCATTTATGAATCCTCCAAGACTTATTTGTTTTGTGGCATCTTTTCCAAAGACTGATTCAATTCGGCTGTTGAATAGATTGATTGTTTCTCTTAAATATTCGCTTGTTCCTTCTATCTCGATTAATTTTAAAGTTGGTTCTAAATATTTCTTGACCGATCCTTCGCTAATAGTGTAGATTACTTTCGGTTTCTTGCATTTTGTACATATTCCTGCAAGCGGAGGACGTCTATATTTTTCATTGCATGCAATACATCTGAATCTTTGCATTGTAAATTTTCTCATGTTTCCTTTGAGATCTCGTATGAAGTGTCCGTTAATTATCAGCTCTCCCACTTTATGCAAATCTACTGCTCGAATCTTATCTGCTAAATCTAATTGTCCTTCCATTTTTTCCACCATTGTTGGAAGATATTTATATGCTGAAACATTTACTCCTGCATTCATATCTGATGTTGTGTGTGTGAATCCGTGATTTTGATATTGCTCTTCTTTATCGATTACGTCTCCGATCGATTTGACTTTTACATCCCACGGATATTTCATTTCTAAAGTTGCTTCATAAAATTCTAAAGGATATTTCCAAGCAATGTTCAAATCATATACTTCGTCGTCAACCTCTTTTGAATTTAGAATTGTGGAAATTACTAATGGTGCGTCCATGCTTCTTGCACCTCGACGATCAGGTAAGAAGTCTCTTGAGAAATTTAGGAATGCGTCCATCATTAACATGATTGCTGTTTCCTCTCCATCCAAATCTCTTCTTTGGGCGGCGTGCCACATTGGATGTGCTAGAACTCCCGAAATATTTGAGAATCCAATTATTCTTCCAGTTATTCCTGCAGAAGTATGTGGTGCAAGTCCTATTACAACTTGTCCGATTAGATCTTCATTTGTTGCAATGTTGTAAAATGCTGGAAGATTGTATATATTTACTAAAGATTCATCAACGAAATCTGCAACGCGTTTGAAAACTGAACTTGCGGATTCAATTCCGAGGAATTTTTCGTTTGGTAAAATTATATCTTGAGGAAATATTTCTAAGAGTTGTGTTGTTTCAGTTAAGGGTTGATTATGTATGTCTTTTTTGTATCCTAGTTGGTGTGCCTTTTTTATGGAAAGACCTATTTCTTTTGGTGTGAAATGTGTTGTTCCTAATTCTGTTGCGTCATACCTTACTGTTCCGTCTTTGTTTACTCGAAGCGAGTGTTTTGCGCGGAGCAATCCTTTTGTTGGGTGCTCCACGTAACGGAATTTGTTCATTGTTGCGCGTACACCTTTGATTAGTTTTGGAAAGGGTCCATCCCATTCTTTTTTGATTTTCTTTGATAATTCAGGTAGTTCATATTTTTTCCGTTCATAAGGGACACAACTTGGAGTTTCTGGGGAATCGTATTTCTTCTTTGTTTTGTAGTCAATATATTTTTGTTTGGTGTTGTCGGAGCTACAGTGTTCACATTTTTGGAAGATTGTTGATTTATTGCAATCGAGACATTTTATTATTGGAAAATCTGCAGTAACGTGTCCAACTTTAATTGCTTCGTTGAAAGATCTTAAACGTCCGCCCTCATTTCCAACAGGAAACAGGAAGTTTGGAGAACCTTTCATATCTCGCATTTTTGCTTTTTCTGGTCTCCCCATTCTTGCGCCAATTCCAGTTCCGAATTTATCTCTGAAGTTTATGTCTGTTCTGAATTGTGTCTCCAAAATCTTTTGATTTAATTTTGTGATGATTATTTGATTGTCTTTAATTGTGTGTGGACACCCAATTAATTCGAGCAATCGTTTGTTTGTTGAGTCTGCAAGCATTTCCGAGTTTAAGTAGTTTTGAAGTTGGGTTTTTTCTTTTTCGTTGAGGACATTCATATAGAATGTAAAGTCTGGATGGATCGCTATTTTGAAGTCTTCAGATAATTTTATTGCAGTTTCTAAATTTATTTCTGGAGGTATGAATGTATTGAAAAAATCTTTTGGTAGGTTGTGTGTTATTGTTGGATTTTTATCTATCGCTTGTTTTAATTCTAACGCCCACCACTCTGGACAATATCCTGCAGGTATTAGAAAATGTCCGTTTTCTGTGAATTCTCCTGGAGAAATTAGTATGTCTCCCAGATACAATATTTCGATTATATCTTTTGAGAGTTCTTGTGCTTCTTCTTCAGTTTTGGGTTTATGTACTGAACCGTCTTTTAATTTTACAATTGGTCCCTCTATTGAATCGCAAGACGTGAGTGAGGTTGATTTTCCAGGTCTTTCAACTCTTAGTTGAGTTCCGACAGCCAAATAGTTGTTTAGTACTTGCATAGTTATTGGTGAGATTGCCCAAGACCCGTGACCTGTTAATCTTGAACGTCCATATCTTTGTCTGAAACCTCCGTGTCTCAAAGGGTGTGTGAATACTGGTCTTCCTGCAACAATTTCTGCAATGTATGAATAATTTGGTTTTAGTTTGTTATCATTAGATTCGCTTTCAGTTTCTGAAGTTTTGGCATGTATTTTCTTTTTCATATCTTGATAGTCATTCAACCATTTCCAGTCGAGATTGAATTCCTTTCCCCAGTCGTTCAATTTCTTCATTACTTTTGCACCTTTTAGTGGAAGTGCATCAGTTAACATTAGAGCCACACCTCCTCGAATTCGGTCTGTTTCAATTCTTTGGAGTCCTTTGTAATTTGATACTGTTAGTTCTGATGTTGGATCGCCATCTAATTCAACTGGAAGATTTGAAATTATGTGTTTGATTTCTTGTTCAGTTGGTTTGTATTGTTTTCTCTCCACTCGCTCATAATAATCCATAACTTCGGTGTACATTCGCTTGATTTCTTGTTCAGTTGGATCATATTTTTCAATACCTTGTTTAATTCGTACATAATCTGCAATTACGGTAGTGACTGCAGACGCAGTAGCACCTCCGCCTCGAATTGGGCCTGCGTAATATAGTGCCAAATAGTCTTTGCCGTCTTTTCTTTTTTTGAATCTGACATTGATTAGGCCTTCAAGCGGTGCAGATACTACGCCTTGTGTGATGTACGCAAATCCTGTCCGAATTCCAATATTTATTGCAGTAATTTTGTCTTCAAATTTGCAGAATTTTTCTGAACTTATTTCATCTGCCAAAACTAGTGCGGCTCTCCAATCTCCGAAACCGTATTGTTTCTCCAGTTCGCTAATTCGTTCAACAATTCCGCTTCCTACCAAATTTGGAGATATGGACCCCATAATTGCTTCTACTCGCTCTGCCACAGATGCTGCAATTGGTATGTCGCACTTAGTTTGTGGATCGATTCCGACTTTTCTTGCTTTGTTTGCTATCGCATGTATCTCCAAGGTTTTTGATCTTAATGTTGAAAAGTATTCTTTGATATGCTTGGCTGCGACAATATTTGACATGCTAATTTCATTATGACGATGTTTAAATATGATTGTGTGAAAAAGTATATGATGGAAAAGGCGTCTCGCGGTCGACCAGCATTTAGTCCGATTAGAGATAATCTTGTTGAGCTTTTGTTCTTTGTCGGTAAAGGATATGGTTATGAATTATATAAAAAATACATTCAGGTTTTTCATAAAACAACTATGCGTTCAATTTACTATCATTTGAATAAAGGTGTTGAGTTGGGCGTGTTTAAGATCGATAAAGTTGAAAATATTCCTGGCGACTATTCTTGGGGTGAAGGTGTTCGACGAGTAGTGTTTGCACTTGATGAAAAGGCTGAACCTAAGAAAGATACTCGTGTTTTGAAGCGTCTTAAAGAAATTTCTAAATAAGACTCTGAGCCCTATGTTTCTTATGGAACTTACTTATTATTTGATTTTCATTTTAACTTTTCTTTCTTTTCTATATTGAAAATAATAATATATAATATATAAAAAATTTATTTTCATAATTAAAATATAATTTCTATTGGAAATAAAGGGGTAGGAGGGCAATATTTTATAAATAAAATTAAAGGTATTGTAGCTAAGTAATGTGTTTTTGAGGATTTTTTTAGATTCTCAAGTGGATAAAGTATTTTAAGGTCAGTTTCTTATGGAAAGTTCATGAGCGATCCTCAAACTAAATTAGATAGTTCTTCATCTGAAGAAAAACAAGATACCGAATCAATTAGTGCACCAACTAACTCTCGAGATCGAGATGAATTAGATGATTTATTTGATGATTTTGTATCAAAAAAATCTATTTTTATCAATAAAGACGTTTTATCCATCCGCCACGTTCCAAAAACAATACCTCACCGAAAAGAACACATTAAAAAATTAGGAATGATTTTAGCACCTGCACTCAGAAATGACAGACCTTCAAATATTTTCGTATATGGAAAAACTGGAACTGGAAAAACTCTTTGCGTATTACATACTCTAAATAGAATTGTTGAACGAGTCAAAGGAACAGACTCTGCTTTACGTTTTGCTTACTTAAATTGCAAATTGAAGAAAGTTGCAGACACAGAATACAGAGTCATTGCATCCCTTGCAAAGGAATTGGGTGCAAAAGTACCCGTCACAGGATTACCAACTGATGAAGTATACAATATTTTCCTGAAAAAACTAGATGAACAAGAACAAGTTGTAATTTTAATATTGGATGAAATTGATAGATTGGTAAAAAAGACAGGTGATGAAATACTATACAGCCTAACTCGAATTAACTCTGTATTGAAGAAATCAAAACTCTGTTTGATTGGAATTTCAAATGATGTTCGTTTTATTGAGAATATTGATCCTCGAGTCAAGAGTTCATTAGGTGAAGAGGAATTAATTTTTCCACCATATAACGCACTAGAGTTGAAAGACATTTTGAGCGAAAGAGCTACCACGGCATTTGTAGAAGACTCAATTCATCCTGCCGTTTTACCTAAGTGTGCTGCCTATGCTGCAAAAGAACACGGCGATGCTCGCCGGGCGCTCGATTTATTAAGAGTTGCTGGAGAGGTTGCTGAAAGAGCGGCGGCAGAAGAAGTTAAGATGGAACATATTCGTGAGGCAGAAGACAAGATTGAAAAGAATAGAATCCTCGAACTAGTTAAAACCTTACCAAATCAATCAAAATTATTAATTTACTCAATATTTCTTTTGAGCAAAAATAAAACAGACAAACTTGTCACTGGCGAAATCTACCAGACTTATGCCGAATTATGTAAAGTCAATGATAATTCAATTTTAACACAACGAAGAATTTCTGATTTAATTTCCGAGTTAGATATGCTAGGTCTGATTAATGCTCGCGTGATAAGTAAAGGAAGGCACGGACGTACTCGTGAAATTTATTCCACAATCCCTGCTGATTTAACTGAAATTATAAGTGAAGATTTAAAGGGCGAACTAAGGCTATGAGTAATCAAAAAGTTATCAAGCAATTATTGGATAAAGGAATTCTACCTACTTCAGAAAATATCGAAAAAGCATCACAAGAAGTAGTAATAGTAAAACCCAAGATTGATGATTTGCGTGCCCGATTGAAAATAGTTAAAGAATTTGATTACAAACAGAAGAAAATTACTCCTGCCGATTTTACTGAACACTATCGTGAACGCTACAAAACTCTGAAGAATATATTATTTAATCGTCCAGAAGCGGCAACAGCAGTTTCAATTGATCGTGCAAGACAAGGCTTCGGAAATGATGATCAAGTTATAATCGCAATGGTTTCAGATATAAATCGTATGAGGACCGGAACAATCAAAATAACTGTTGAAGATTTGAGTGGTCAAATGGACATAATCATATCATCAAAAAACAACGATTTGATTGAAGAAGCTAAGTTTTTGACGCTAGATGAAGTCCTTATTTTCAAAGGGCGAGTTATTAGAGATGTTATGTTTCTACAAGAGATAATATTACCTGATATTCCACAACAACCAATACATTATAGTCCTGAAGAAGTTTATGCAGTATTTTCTGGCGATATTCATGTAGGATCTAAGTTATTTTTACCTAAACAATTTGGAACCTTTATTGATTGGTTAGGTGGGAAAGTTGGTAATGAACGACAAAAAGAGATTGCGAGGAAGACGAAATATTTCTACATTCCGGGTGACCTGGTTGATGGTGTCGGAATTTTTCCAGGGCAAGAGAAAGAATTAGCTATCGGAGATTTACGTGGCCAATATGAGGAACTTGCAAAATATCTTGCAAAAGTTCCAGATGACAAACAAATAATTATTTGTCCTGGAAATCACGATGCAGGAGTACGTTTGGAAGAGCCTCAACCACGAATGAAAGATTATGCTGAATCAATTCTTGAATTACCAAATGTTACAATGGTCACAAATCCATCATATACAAATATTCATGCAATGGACAAATACAAAGGTCAAGATGTTTTAATGTATCACGGATATTCATTTGACAGATTAATTGATCAAGTTGAAGGTTTGCGGTTGGCAGGAGGATATGAAAAGGCAGACGAAATTCACAAATTTTTATTGAAGCGTAGACACTTAAGTCCAACACATAATTTGAATCTAACAATTCCAATGAAACAAGATCCGCACGCAATTACACAAGTTCCAGATATTATGGTTTCAGGTCATATTCATAAAGCAAATATTGGAAGCTATAAAAACACAATTTCAATTTCAGGAAGTTGCTGGCAATCCGTTACAGATTTTCAATTAAAATTTGGACATGTTCCCGATCCCGGAATGATTCCAATCATGAATTTGAAAACACGAAAATCTAATATGCTCAGTTTCAAGTAATTATTTATACTTTAATGGAATTATAGAGGTATGTTTCCCTTGTTTGGATTTATTGCACATATATTTTTATTTCTATCAATTCAAATTTTAGGAATTTTTACTGGACTAAATGCTTTGGAGATATTAAACAGTTCAGCCATAGTTGTTCAGGAAGTTCCCTTACCAATGACGCTATTATCTTTTGTAATTGCGTTTAGTTTATTATTTCTACTTTTGAGATTTTCCGGAAAATTTAATCTATTCAAATATTTCTTTTATTTATTAATTATAATTGGAAGCAAATTGGTTTTTGAAGCGTTTTTCAATCCAGTGGTTGCAAATATTTTAACTTTGTCTCTGTTGGCACTATTCCTCTTCCGTAAATCGCTCTTAATTCACAATTTAACTTTGGGAATAACTATTGCAGGTGTTGCAGTCAGCCTAGGACTAAGTTTCAGTTTTTCAACAGTTCTGTTTTTGATGGGCGCATTTTCAGTCTACGATGTTTTGGCAGTTTATCGAAGTTCACACATGGTAAAATTGTTCAAAGGCATGGCGAATAAAGGAGTCATACTCGCAATTATGATTCCGTCAAGATTGGACAAAATCAATATAAAATCTAATGAATTCAAACCAGGGCAAGGTATTTTTATTATGGGAACTGGAGATTTAGCATTTCCACTATTTTTTGCAATCAGTGCTTTGAAGTTTTCAATTGTGAGTGCCTGGTTTATTGTCATCGGAGCAACAATTGGTTCAGCCCTAGTTTATTATCTTCTTAATGTTCAAAGATCAAACAGAGCAATGCCCGCATTACCTCCAATTGCAATTTGTAGTGTTTTAGGATATGTTGCAAGTTTATTGGTTTAATGCTCACCTTCAATATCTAAAAGTTCACGAATAAGTTTTGCTTTCTTCGGACCCAACTTATCAATTTTTGTCAAATCCTCTTCGGTTGCGTTCAACAAACTTATTGGTGCTTTGAATTCCTTTAGTAACGACTTTGCCAACTTAGGTCCAACCAAAGGCAAACCTTCTACTAAGAATTGTTGTTGTTCCTCTACGCTCCAAGTTCGTTTTGAACCTCGAAGCGAGACTTCCTTATTGTTGTCAAGTTGTTCTCGCTTTGCGAGAGAGATTAACAGATTAACAGTTTCTTCAGTGTCATGTGCAAACAGAAAAGGAATTTGATAATCAAGCGTCAACGAAATCATTGCCGCACGAATTGCATTCGGATGAACGTTACGAATTTCAAATATGTCTCGCAGATCTCCTTCAATAATATAAAGTGGTTTCTGAAAATTTTCTCTTAATTCCTTTGCTTGTGTGAACAATCTTCCATCAACTAATGAGTTAACGAAGTCTGGAACTTTCTTCAGCTCTACAACACACTCGTTTGATAGAATAAAATCTCCAACTTCCAGAGCTTTAGTTTCTATTTGAATATCTTTTTCATATAAGTATCTGGGCAATTGACCTTTGTTCTCTCTATGATCAACAATTATTTTAAGATCCATTTTCAAGGAGTTCTTTCATTCGACGTTCTTTGTGGTATGAAACCCAATAGTATTTTTCGTCAATTGTGTCCTTTGTTATTAACATATATACTTTGCCAATATTCACTCTCCCAATTCTTCCTCTCCGTTGTATGGTTCTTAATGCTGACGGCACGGGTTCGAAGAAAATTCCAATATCTGCGTTTTCAATATGGAGACCTTCTTCACTCACTGAAGTTGCTACAAGAACATTAAATTCCCCATCCTTAAATTGATCCAATGTTTCAATCTGCCTTTTTTGACTCATTCCTTCCTTCTGACCAACGAAAGCCTTTGCTCTACTTCGTGTGTGCAGATTAATTTGTTCAGTTAGAAACTCAACAGTTTTTCTCAACTGTGAAAATATAATTACCTTTTCATGTTTGTTTTGAGTAAGTTCTAAGACTTTTGAAATTTTTGGATGATCAACTCCTTCATCAATTAGATTTTGCGTAGTTATTTTTGCTCGCTTGAAATCCCATTCATTAATAATTCTTTGAGACGCTTTGGTTGACTTTGCTTGTGATTCAATTTTTTTCATCGACTCACTGAAAGTATGAAGATTCTGTGTTTCTAACATTTCAATTAAATGTAATACTTTAATTAATACCGTTAATTCCGAAACAAGAAAGTATGTGTCAGGTCCCTTTTCTCGTTGGGCAAATAATGCTCTTTGTGTTTTTAGAAGTTCAAGTTTTCTTAAGTGAGAAATATCTTGACTTTTCAGCGAACCTCGCGCGAATAAAATATTAACATGTTTTGTTAAAATACTTTGGAGATATGTTTTAATTTTCTTGTAGTCGGAAGGAAGCTCAATCATCATACGTTCAATTTCCTTTTTCTTAAGATGTTTTTTCAGATGAGGATTTTCTTCAGTAAGCAATTCAAAATTATCAATGAATAAATTTGCTTTAATTTCATCAAGTCTTTGTTGGTCAGAAGCAGGACTTGCAGAAAGCGCAAGTATTTGTGAGGTTTCACTAAACTGTTTTGCTAACCAAACATACGCATATTCCCCTGTTGCTCGATGTGCCTCGTCGAAGATTGCCAATGAAATATCCTCTGGTTTGAAATACCTTTTAATTAGATCAGATTCAATTGTTTGAGGTGTTGCACAAATTATCTTTGAGTTTTTCCATAACTCTTTTCGTTTTATTGGTGAAATTGCACCCGTCAAATGTACAATTTCTTCAGCTGGTTGAAAATATTCTTTGAACGATTTTTCATGTTGAACTGTTAATGGTTTTGTTGGAGCCATAATTAGAATTTTCCCTTTATCAACTTGTAAAGATGCTAGTGCGATTGCGATTATTGTTTTTCCAGAACCAGTTGGAAGCACCACAAAAGAATTTTTGCTTACAATTTTTCCCAAAATCTGTTCCTGATAAGTCCTGAGTTTGAGTTTATCTTTCAGAAATTTCATGTATGGTTTTTGTGAGTGTACTATTTATTGATTTGTATTAATTAGTTTACTGACGAACTTTTTCATTTTTTCTTTGTGTCCTGCCCCAATAATTATCAGAAGTTTTGAATCTGGAAATTTATGAGCAATAAGTTGAACTTGATTTTGCATGTATGTGTCTCTTTCAGCTACAAGAACTCTATAAAATCCAGGAAATTTATGACTCAATTCAGATATTAATTTGTGAACCAATTTATCTTTTGGAACTTTTGACAGATCTAAGTTTATTTTGTTTTTACTAAATCCCCCAAATAATAAATAAAATACTAATTTTGATTTTTCTCGTGCTGGAACTTTCTTAGATAGGCGATAAAGCGTTTCAGAAATATCTCGATCAATCAAAGCAACCTTTGCTCCAGATTTTTTTGCTTCCAATATGCCAGTTTTCATATCAATTCCTGGCTGCTGTCCAGTTTTCTTTCCCAAAATTTTTTGTGAGATTGACCCAACAATATAAAATAGAAAACCAAA
>CAXGHT010000004.1:0-23469 GCA_964010235.1 uncultured archaeon
CAAAAAGCCTCCAACAGTAAGTGTTGCAGCAGCAGTTCCAACCCATAAAACGTATTTAGATAACATATCTTCTTCCTCAGGTGCAGCAGAAACATTGCTCAAAGATTGATTAGTTGCGTTCCATTCTTGCTGAAGATTGTACAAAGTTTCATTATTTGCCTCACTTTCTTGACGCATAGCTTCAAGAGTCTGATTACTCTCATTCAAACCATCTAAAATATCTTCCATAGTTTGATTTCCCTCAGACCAATCTTCTTGAAAATCATCCAATAATTGTGACTCTGCCTCCCGTTCTTCTCGAATCTCAATCAAAAGCTGAGCAACATAATCCAAAGTAAGTTCATAATCTGAAGTCTCATTTTCAAGTTCTCCAATGCGTTGCAAAAGAGCATCAATATCAGTACGATTCAAAGTTATGTTTTCGGAAGTTTGGTTGTTAACTTCCTCTTGTATTTCAGTAAGATTATAATCAGGTAAGACTTCTTCCAAAGTCAAATTTGTCTCATTAAAATCGTAACCTTGAATGTCTGCAAAATAAGATCCTTCATTACCTCCCAATTCTCCTTGTATCCAAACAAGAATCGAACCACCAAGTTTCAAACCGCGACGAGAAAGATAATCTTCTCCAAAAACAACCTCTTTGTCATGTTCAAGATTATGAACGTGTATTTCAGATTTGTAATCATTCACTTCAAGCCAAGAAATATTTCCATCACTCAAATCTATCTCTCCGACTGGATTGAAATCATTAGAAATTAATTTATCGGCGCTCGCATCGATATCATATGTCCAAAGTTCGGTCTTTGAGCCATTATTCAAAGTATAAGCAACAAAATTATCATCAAGAACAATTGACTCTAAAGTTCCTTTGTCAATTATTTTCTGAGTAACACTAAATTCATCATCACTTAAAAAAATTGCTTCAGAATAATATTCGCGAAAAATTATGTTGTCTCCATCCACTTGAGGATCAACATGATTCTCTCCTACAGATGGAGAAGACTTTACTGAATCTGCACCCAAATCAGATAAACTCATCAAATAAGCGCTGTTTTCATGATTTATGATAATTCTCCCAGAATCTGAATCATGACCATAATCCCAATAAGTGTATCCTTGATCTCGCCGAGTTGCGGGTAAAAGATTCCCTTGTAAATCATTTTCAAAATCTTGATAGTATAAATCAAAGGTTTCAGAATTAGCATATTTAGCTTTTACACTAACAACACCCTCATCCAAAGTTAAATCTTTGTAATTTTTATCATCGTTGAAATTATATGGAGGCAAAACACCAATTGTGTTCAAATCAACAGTATCAATTCCGGGACGATTATTAAGCACTGAAATTCGATCACCATCGGTATCAATAGAAATTGGAGCATCCTCAAAATTGATTTTCTGATCAAAAAATTCAAAGTCTGAATTGTTTCCAGCAGAATAAACAATATTGTCTTCAACCAACTCAGAACCAATTTTATTATCATAAACAACTCCTGCGATTGCTCCAAGAACAATACTCGCTCCAGCAAGAACAGGTTTCATAATTCCAGAAAATCTCGATGGTTTTCTGGAAACAGATTCTTGAGAACAAAGTTCAGATTCTAGATTTCGTTGAGATTGTTGAGAGCTTACAATTCCCAATAAATCTCCTTGTTGCCAAGCTAATTCTTCAGCATCATAAAGTTTCGAGCCGCGTTCAATAAAATCTTTCATAAAATTATCAGGCACTACAAATTTTTAATGGTTCCGAGTCAAGTCACTGGAGAGTAGTAGCCAACAATTTTATTCTATAATGACCTCAAAATAATGTGGCAGAATCAAATACTCCTGAACTAAAGAAGAGCATTTCGTTTAGCGTATTAATTCTATTGGCAATAAACGCAATTATTGGAACTGGGATATTTTTCGTTCCGGGAATTGCAGCAGCAATAGCAGGTCCAGCATCTCTAATTTCATGGGTCGGTGTAGCGATTCTTGCAATGCTTGTAGCGGCGTGTTTCGCAGAACTCGTAGGAATGTTTCCAAAGGCAGGAGGAGTTTACGAATATACAAAACAAGCTTTCGGAGAATTTGGAGGATTCTTAGTTGGTTGGACTTCTTGGATGGTCGCAAATGTAACAATTGCGATGTTATCAATTGGTTGTCTTGAATATTTAACTATCTTCTTTGATATGTCTCAAATTCTAAAAATATTAATTGCACTTGGAATAGTTGCACTAATAAATATCGTATCTTTCAGAGGAGTTGATTTGTCAGTTAAAGTTCTTCTTATATTTTCAATAGTTACAATAATGTCTCTTTGGACCTTAATCAGTTGGGGAGTTTATTATTTCGACTTCTCAAATATTCAGATTATAAACTTGATGCCTCACATCGGGGAAAAAGGATTGTTAATATCTTTAGTAATTGCAATGGTATATATTCTGGAAACTTTCTTCGGATGGGAAACTGTTGCAAATTTAGCAGAAGAAACCAAAGATGCAAAAAATGTAATTCCGAAAGTTATGATGTGGGGAACTTTATGCGTAACCTTATTAGCAATTGGAGTTGTCTCGATTGCACTGGGCGCAGTAAATTGGGAAGTTCTTGCTGCCTCAAATGCTCCGTTAACGGAGGTAGCAAATGCCATCATGGGAACTACTGGTGGAAAAATAATGACTATTTTGATTTTCCTAAACATTTTTGGTGGTGCAGCAGCATGGATTATTACAACTCCGAGATTAATTTTCGCTTTAGCAAGAGATGGACTTCTTCCAAGAGCTCTTGAAAAAATTCACCCAAAACATCAAACACCTTATGTTGCAATAATAGTGCAAGCAATTCTATCGGGGTTAATAATAATTTCTGGATCTTATGCGCTTTTGTTAGAATTAGTGCTACCTCTCGCAATATTCATGTATTCAATGGTTGTAGTAAGTGTAACTATCTTAAGATTTACTCAACCTGAAATTGAAAGAACCTTCAAAGTTCCATTCGGAAAAGTTATGCCGGTTGCATTAGGTTTAGTATTAATGTTCTTACTCGGAGGAATCGAACCAATTACTACTGCAACTGGAGCGATGTTTGTAGCACTGGGAGTGCCGCTTTACTTGATGCGTACAGTTGAAAGTAAACCATTAATTGTTCAGAAACTTTTAGACACATCCGCTTCATTACAAAAGTTTTCATACAAAGCATTTGTAAAACCAAAAACTCACAAATATATTTTGAAGCATTTTGAAGGATTTGAAAAAAGAAGAATTCTAAACATGGGTGCAAGTTCAGGAGAGTTGGCAAAAGATTTAGCGTTGCTTGTTGGTGCTGAAGGACAAGTTATTGCAACCGATGTTTCAACAAACAATTTACACAATGCAACAAAGCTTGCTCAGAAAAACGGAATACAAAATGTTGAGTTTATCCTGGAAAGTTCAGGGTCGAGACACGATCTTCACAAAAATGTTCATACTTTACATGGAGCAACTTCAGTAGGATTACTTGGATACTTATCCGAACCTGAAAAAGTACTTCATGCACTAAATTTGAGAATGGCTCAAAAAGGAAGAATTTATTTCATAGATTATGATCGAGTTTTTAAGATATTCAAAGCACCAGATTGGATGAGAGACGACTCTAAACTAACAAATACTTTCGAACAAGCAGGTTTCAAAGTAAAGGTTTGGAGGTCCAAAGGACTGTTATGGGATACAATACACATTGCAGGCTGGAAATATAAGTAAGGTTTATAATTCTCTCTTAACAAGTTAAACCATGTCTAAAACATTAGATAAACGCCCAGATTATAAAAAAATTGAAGCTAAGTGGCAACGGTTTTGGAGAACAAAAAAGATTTACAAATTCAATCCAAACTCTAGAAAACCTGTTTTCTCAATTGATACTCCTCCTCCATACATTTCTGGAAGATTACACATGGGACACGGAGCATCTTATACAATGTTTGAAACAATTGCACGTTTCAAAAGAATGACTGGACACAATGTTTTCTTTCCAATGGGTTTTGACGACAATGGATTACCAACTGAAAGATATGTTGAAAAGAAGCTTGGAATAAAATCAACAAAAATGTCGCGGCAAAAATTCATAAAAATCGCTCTAAAAGAAACTAAAGAACTTGAAAAATCTGCAAGAGAAACTTTTGACAGATTCGGACATTCATATGATTGGGATTTATTCTACTCAACAATTTCACCGAAAGCAGCAAAAGTTGCACAAAAATCTTTCTTAGATTTACACAGAAAAGGAAGAGTTTACCGTTCAAGTGAACCTGGATTATATTCAATTGCGGGACAAACTGGAATCTCTCAAGCAGATTTAGAAGAGGAAGAACAAACAACTTTCTTGAATTACATTAACTTCAAAGTTGGGAATTCAAATTTGCAAATCGCAACAACACGTCCAGAATTAATTCCAGCATGTGTGGCAGTTTTTGTTCATCCAAAACATCCACGATATGGAAAGTTTGTTGGAAAGCACGCAACAGTTCCACTAACTGGAGAACAAGTTCCAATATTGGCTGACAAAGATGTAAAAATTGATTTCGGAACGGGAGCATTAATGGTCTGTACTTTTGGAGATAAGACCGATGTTGAATGGTGGAAGAAATACAAACTACCTTTGAAAGTTATTATTGGACGAGACGGTAGATTGAATGAGGAAGCGGGAAAATATGCCGGATTAACTCTCGCAGAAGCTAGAAATAAAATATTGAGTCAATTGGACAAAGCAGGAATTCTAAAGAAACGGTCTAAAATAAAACAAACAGTTCAAGTTACTGATCGATACGGAGACAAACCAGAATATTTAATTCTTGAGCAATGGCAATTCAAAGTTACAGATTTGAAAGCCAAACTTCTAAAAAAAGCAAGAGAAGTTAATTGGACTCCAAAACATTACTATAATAATTTAAGAAATTGGACTGAAAATCTTCAATGGGATTGGGTACTTTCTAGACAAAGACATATTGGAATTCCAATTCCAGTTTGGTATGATGACCAGGGAAATGTAATTCTTCCAGAAGAAAATGAACTTCCAGTAGATCCAACAAAGGATGAACCAAGAAAACATAAGGGAAAGAAACTTCAAGGAGAAAAAGATGTTTTTGACACTTGGATGACTTCCTCACTTACTCCTGAAATTACAATGGGTTGGGCAGAGAATGAAAAAGCCTTCAACAAAAACGCACCAATGAGTTTGCGACCACAAGGTTACGATATTATCAGAACATGGACTTTCTATACTTTGTTAAAATCATTAATTCATCACAACAAGGTTCCATGGAAGGATATAGTAATTAATGGTATGATTCTTGATCCGCACGGAAGAAAAATGTCAAAATCAAAAAGTAATGGGATTGATCCTCTAGAACAAATTGAAAAATACAACGCAGACGCGTTCAGATATTATACTACTACAACACTTTACGGAGAAAATTCTCCTTATCAAGAAAAAGAATTAGTAAGAGGGACAAAATTAATGAATAAACTTTGGAATACTGCAAGGTTTGCATTCATGAATTTTGACAAAACTCCAACAAGAAAACCAAAAAATCTCGAACTAGAAGATAGGTGGATTCTTTCAAAACTTGCTCGAACTCAAGAAAAATATCTCGAACATTTCAATAATTATCAAATCAAACAAGCAAGACAAGAACTTGAAGATTTCTTCTTAAGAGATTTCTGTGACTTCTATCTAGAAATGATAAAAAGCAGAATGTATGGTGATAATAAACAAACAAAATATTCAGCTCAGTGGACAACACACCGAGCATTATACGGAATCCTTCAAATGTTTGCACCAATTTTTGTACATTTAACTGAAGAGCTTTACCAAAATCTTTACAAGAAAGAAAAGAAAACAAATAGCATTCACTTAACTGAATATGAATCACTTGGAATCAAAGACGCAAAATCAGAAGCACTCGGAGACTTTGCAAAGAATATGATTTCAGAAATCAGACAGTGGAAACAATCCAAAAAAATTCGACTTGGAGATATTGTAGAGCAAATTAAAATTGAACATCCTCAAACTTTGAAAATCAAACAAGCATCTGATGTTATTTGCCGAACAACTCGAGTAAATGAAATACTTCTAAAACGCGGCGGAAAACTAAAAATAAGTAATTAAGTTTTCAAAGCAGATCTAGAATGCTTACTGTAAAATGTGTAGTGAATACTATGATGTCCTCTATTCTTCCGAGTTAATGGGTGCTCAAAGAACGCCATACCTTTCAAGACTCTAGGAATTCGAGCAATAGGTCTAAACATTTTTCCAAACATTCCAACTCTCGAAGTTCTTCCAACAACTTCTGCTTCTCGCACCAATCTAACTGCTTCATCTGCTCCGCGAATTTCATGCATAACTTTTTGGGTATCGGCAATACCCATTTCAACCGGTGCTAATCGAGTAATTAAATATGCTTCTTCAAAAATTCTGAATACGATCATAAATGGAAATACTGCAAGAATATCTAACCAATGATGCTTGAGAAAATATTCTTTATTTCTCGCCCGACGGTATTTGAACCAAACATCAAATCCCAAAACAAAAGTTATCAAAAATACTTCTAGGAAGATAACTATGTCCTCATATTTATGAAAAAAGTCTGGAAACATAAATGCTCCAGCAAAATGGATTAAAATAAATCCTATTGAATAAGGGACCAGTTTATCGATTATAATTTCGAATTTAACATGCGGTTCGGCCATAAATTCAAAACTCAGAGATTCTATTTAATAGTAACTCTTTTATTCGTACTCTCCAAGTCTTATCATGGATGACAAAAAACGGTTTGCTTTACAAAAACAACTCAAAGAGTTGTCAGAAAAGCGAGCAAGACATACAGAATTAGTATCGGTTTACATACCGGCAGGTTTCAACATCCAAAAAGTTATTGATCAAATTGATTCTGAAGCATCGACTGCGCGAAATATTAAATCCGCTGCAACTAGAAAAAATGTAACTGCGGCTCTTGAAAAAATGTCTCGGGAATTGCGGAATTTGAAGAAAACTCCTCCACACGGTTTAGCTGCATTCTCAGGAAATGTTTCAACCAGGGAAGGAGTCCAAGACATTCAATTCTGGTCAATTGAACCAGACAATGATATTTCAGTCCGAGTTTACAAATGCGGACAAGGATTTTATTTAGATCCTCTAGAAGATATGCTTAAACATAAAGAAGCATATGGAATTGTTCTTTTGGATAGAAGAGAAGCAAACGTTGCAATTCTAAAGGGTAAAAGTATAAACACAATTCACACTTTTTCATCTGCAGTTCCAGGGAAATATAAAGCAGGTGGACAATCTGCAGCAAGATTCGCAAGAGTTAGAGAAAATCTAGCGCGAGCATTTTACCAAAAAGTTGCAGATACGGTAAATACAGAATTTAATCCTCAAGTTACTCCTTTGAAAGGAATTTTAATTGGAGGTCCAGGACCTTCAAAAGAAGAATTTTACAATGAAAACTTTCTGACTCAGGAAATAAAAGATAAGGTTCTTTCTGTTGTTGATATTGGATATGTTGGTGATCAAGGTTTACAAGAGTTAGTCGAAAAATCTCAAGATATTTTAGCAAATCAGGTAATCATAAAAGAAAAAAAAGCTGGAGAAAGATTCTTTAGAGTTTTAGGAAAAACAAAAGATTTAGCAACCTATGGTGAAGAAAAAGTTAGAAAAGCATTGGATGCTGGTGCAGTTGATCTAATGCTAATTACAAGTTCAATTGATGAAAACAAAATAGAGGAACTTGCAAAACTGGTTGAAAACCAAAGTGGAGATTGGATTATTCTTGACAAAGATGGACGAGACGGTAAAACTCTTGACGGTCTTGGCGGAATTGGTGCAATTCTTCGATACAAACTACAACTATAAAAACTTTGAACGAATAGAATTTTTATGCCAAAATTATCACTGGCCGCAATGTCCAAGTTAATGAAAGAATCGGGAGCACAAAGAGTTTCAGACTCAGCGAAGAAAAAGCTTAGAGAAATTTTAGAAAGTAGAGCTATTGAACTTACAAATGATGCAATTAAATTTGCAAAATATAAGGGACGTTCAACGGTTCAAGCTGAAGATATTGAGAAAGCATTAAGATAACTTTTTAAATCTCTCCATCTATCAAATTTTATGTCAGACGTTACTATGGCCGAAATCGGCAAATTAAAAGAAGGTCGTTACATTGTTGTTAACGGGGAACCTCATATTATTTCAAACATGCAAAAATCAGCACCAGGTAAACACGGTCACGCAAAATACCGAGTTGAAGCAAAAAACATGTTTACTGGTAATAAAACAGTTATCGTTATGACTGCTCACGCTCACATCGAAGTTCCAAACTTGAGAAAGCAAAAGGCAAATGTTCTTTCAGTTTCAGGAACCTCTGCACAAATCATGGACATGGAAACTTATGAAACATTTGATCTTGAAATTCCAGAAGAACTTCAAGCACAAGTAGAAGCAGGAAAAATTATTCTGTATTGGCAAATCATGGGAAAGAAAATCATGAAGGAAATTGTAAAATCATAAAATGAAAATACCTGAAGCAGCAGTAAGACTATTTAACAGAAGATTCGTCTGTAGAAAGTGTAAGAACAAAGTTCGAGCACCAGCTTCAAGAATTAAAGCAAAAACAATTGTTTGTCCAAAATGTCAATCTAGAAATTTTCGACCAAAGAGTAAGGAAAAGAGAGTAGCAGCTTAATCAATATCTTCTAAGCTAGTTCCTCGTTGTAAGTCTAAATTATTATGTTCTCTCCAAGTTAATAACAAAGATTTTCCAAAGTCAGTAAGTTCTCTCACTGTTTTTGAATAATTCCCTGTTAGATTTAGTATTTTCTTCAGATTCCAAGTAAATAATATGTTTTGACCTAAAGAAGATTCAGAAGATCCTTTTCTACGAAGTCGAGTATTCGGAGCCAAATAAGTTTCGCCATCTGATGCGGCAGTAAACAGATTCAAATAAGCATAGATTCCTACTTCGGCTTCAGAACCAGTATAATCTTCAACTGAAATTTCTCTTTCTCCAGAATCGTATTGTTTTAGCAATTCTTCAAGTTCCGTCTTTCCTTCAACAAACATACAATAATCTCCAATCTTAAAACTTTTAAACGCACCCAATAAGCTAACTTATGAAAAATGAGTCACTTCCAGTCATGAACATTGGTTTAATTGGTCATGTAGATCACGGTAAAACCACTCTTACTTCAGCACTATCTGGAAAGTGGACGGACACTCATTCTGAGGAATTAAAGCGAGGAATTACAATCAAACTTGGTTATGCTGATATTGAAATCAGAAAAGACAAGAAAGGTAATTTTACAAATGAAGAAAAGGTAGATGGTAAAGAAACTGAACTTATTCGAAAGATATCTCTAGTTGATGCACCCGGTCACGAAACTTTAATGGCTGTAATGATTTCCGGAGCTGCGATTATGGACGGTGCAATCTTAATGGTTGCTGCAAACGAAGAATGTCCTCAACCTCAAACTCGTGAACACTTAACAGTTCTAAAAATTCTTGGAATAAAAAACATAATCGTTGTTCAAAACAAAGTTGACTTAGTAAAACAAGCAGATGCAAAAAAGCATTACAAACAAGTTGAAAAATTTGTAACTGACACGCTTGGATTTAAAGTTCCAATTATTCCAATGTCTGCTCAAAAGGGAGCAAATCTTGATATTTTAATAGAAGCAATTGAAGAATTTATGCCAACTCCAAAAGAAAAAGAAAAAGCTGATGCTTCATTCATTGTTGCACGAAGTTTTGATATTAACAAACCAGGAACAAAAATTCAAAAATTAACTGGTGGAATTTTGGGCGGAACAATAACTGGTGGAAAATTCAAAGTCGGACAAGAAATTGAAATCTCTCCGGGATTTAAAACTGAAAATAAAGGCGTATCAACTTGGACGCCAGTAAAAACAAAAATTAAGAACATCGTAGCTGGAAACAAGTCAATTAGTGAAAAGGGTCCAGGAGGATCAGTAGCAATTGAAACTGAACTTGATCCTGCACAAACAAGAACTGATTCACTCGTTGGAAATATTATTGGCGCTCCTGGAAAAACTCCTGAAATTATTAATAATCTAAAAATTGAATCTCACTTATTTGATAAAGTTCTTGGAGCAAAAGAAGATTTACAAATTGAAAATATAAAAATGCATGAACCTTTAGTCTTGAATATTGGAACTGCGACAACTTGGGGAATGGTTAACCAAATTGGAAACACAACCATAATAAACCTCAAACGCGCAATAGCAGTAAACGCCGGCGCTAAAGTTGCTATTAGTCGTAAGTTTGGAAGTCGATGGCACTTAATTGGTTGGGGAGACGTCAAATGAATAACAAAGGAAGATTGATGAGCTTAGCATTGCTTATTGCGGCAGCAGTCGGAATTGCAATTTATGCAGACATAATTGTACATGGAGTTAATCTTTTATGAAATTGAAAAAGAAAACTATCAAGACTTCAGCAATTGCACTATTAATACTTGTAGCACTTGGTTTCGCAATGAATACAATGATGTTTAAAGCGGATCCGGCAAAATTAGAACTTGCACAATGTCTAACTGAAAAGAACGTAAAAATGTATGGAGCATTTTGGTGTGGAGCTTGCGAAACTCAGAAAGAATTATTCGGACCAGCATTCAAAGCAATAGATTATGTTGAATGTGACGAACGAGGACAGGACGCTCAACCAGAAGTATGTCAACTTGAAGGCATAAGTGGTTATCCAACTTGGAAAATCAATGGTCAAAAATCAACGGGAGTTCAACCTCTTGAAAGTTTAGCAACCGCAACAGGTTGTGAATATCAAGGTTAATAATTATGGCTTTCCAACTAATCGGTGCACCAATTGCATTATATTCAGAATTTGAAACTGGCGCAGCAGATAAAGCTGTCGCAGCACTTAGAAAAGAATTGGGTTTGAAATTTCCAGGATTAAGATTAAATAATTTTACTCAAGAACAAGCAAATGACAAGATTCGAAACAAAGCTAAAGCAATTTGGAAATCTGGATTAAAACCATTTTTCATAGGTGGAGACCACTCAATTACTTTACCAATCTTACAGGGAAACATAAAACCTTTTGATGTTTTTTGGTTCGATGCACACGCAGATGCATATGATGTTTACAAAGGTTCACTTAGTCACGCAACAGTTTTGCGAAGAGTTTCAGAATTGCATCACTGTAGAAATATTTACTTAATTGGGTATAGATTTAAAAAAATAAAAGAAGAAGTGGAGTTCTTAAAAAATTCTAAGAGAGTTCATGTAATCAAACCAAGTGAAATTAAAAAAATGCGATCTAAGAGATATTATGTCACAATTGATATTGATGTTCTTGATCCAGTTTATGCACCGGGAGTGGATCATCCAGTTCCAAAAGGTATGAAACCTGATCAATTAATCAAAGCAATCCGACATTTGAAGAAGGGAAATATTATTGGAGCAGACTTAGTTGAAGTAGTTCCTGACAATGATTACACTGGAATCACAACTCACAACGCCGCAGAAATCATAAAAGAATTCTTAGAATAATTTTTATACTTTTGAAATATAGTTAATTTATGAAACCCATCCGCACGATCATCCTCGGTGCAGCAGGACGAGACTTTCACAACTTCAACACTTTCTTCAGAAACAATGATAAATTTCGAGTAGTCGCGTTTACTGCAGCCCAGATCCCAAACATTGACAACAAACGCTATCCAAATTCCTTAACAGGAGAACATTATGGACAAGGAATTCCAATTTACTCCGAATCACTTCTTCCTGAATTAGTAAAATCACTAAAAGTTGATTTGTGTGCTCTTTCTTATTCTGATTTACCAAACCAAAAAGTTATGGAAATTGCTGCAGGAGTTCAAGCGCTTGGAACAGATTTCATGCTTCTCGGTCCAAATTCAACTCAGCTGAAATCAAGAAAACCTATAATCGCAATAACTGCCGTCAGAACTGGTTCAGGAAAATCACAAATAACTGATTACGTTGCAGAGTTTCTAACAAAAATTAATGTTAAATATGTAGTTGTGCGTCACCCAATGCCTTATGGAAATTTAGAAATGCAAAGAGTTCAGGTTTATAACGACCTTGAAGATTTGGATCGCTACGAAGCAACGATTGAAGAAAGAGAAGAATATGAAAAACATTTGGTTAAAGGTAGAACGGTAATTGCGGGAATTGAATATTCTGAAATATTGAAAGCAGCAGAATTACGTTCTGAAATAATTTTATGGGACGGAGGAAATAACGACTTTCCATTTTTCAAACCGGACTTACATATAACAATTGTTGATCCACTGAGAGAAAATCACGAACTGCTCTATTATCCTGGGCTCACAAATCTAATGACTGCAGATATCGTTGTAATTAACAAAGAAAACACGGCAACAAAGGAACAAATTAGAAACGCAATTGAAAATATCAAAATAATGAATCCAAAGGCAAAAATTGTGCACACCGAATCAATTATTCAACTAAATAAAAAAATAAAGGCAAGAGCAAAGGCAATTATTGTAGAAGACGGACCAACAACAACTCATGGTGGAATGACTTACGGTGCCGGATACTTAGCTGCAAAAAAGGCTAAGTTAAAAATTATTGATCCCAGACCTTACGCAGTTGGTTCAATAAAGAAGACTCTACAAAAATATCCTAACGTAAAAGAAATTGTTCCAGCAATGGGTTACTTTCCTAAACAACTTATGGAACTAAAACAAACTATTGAACACTCTCATGCAGATATTGCAATCATTGGAACTCCGATTGATTTGTCAGAACTTTTACACTTAAACATTCCAAGCGCACGCGCAGAATATTTCATTAAAGAAAAAGGAACTGCACTCAAAAAAGAAATTCTAAAATTTTCAAGAAAGATTTAGCCCAACCATTTATATACATCAAATAATATTTTCTAACATGCTCACCACAATAAATCTAGTTTACGCACTAATTATTGGTATAGCTCACTTTGTTAGTGACAAAGTCGCAGAGCACAAACATTATCGAAAAGAGTTGCGTTCGTTTGCGGCAGGATTATCAATTGCTTATCTTCTTCTTTATCTTCTTCCAGAACTTTACGGCGGAATACAAGAATTTGAAAGAACTCTTTTCTTATTCGTATTGTTGGGGGCGATGGCATTCCATGTTATTGAAAAATATATTTACCAACACGAAAGCCGGGACAAAAGAATCTTTGATCTTAGAGTTTTGCACGCAGTAGCCTTCCTAATATATCATATAATCATTGGAATTATTATCGTATCAATAAATGCAGTCAGTAGCATTGGCGGAGTATTATTCTTCATTCCAATTTTGTTCTACACTTTAGCAAGCCAAGTTTCACTTTCCAATCTACACGCACACATGACTGAAAGAGTATTCCTAAGAATGTTGCTTTCTGCTTCAACATTATTTGGAGTTATTTTCGCATCATTAGTTTTGGTTCCGCAAACACTCCACTATTCTTTGCTCGCTTTCATTGCAGGAGCATTACTTTACAACGTAATGGTTGAAGTTGTACCAAAAGAAAAAGAGGGAGATATTTTATTCTTCATATTCGGTTCAATCTCATATATAATTTTAATTTTCTTACTGGGTGGGTTTTAAGAAATTACTTTATGGACAACTGCACCACTGGCAAGTAAACCAAGACCGCTCAAAATTACAAACATTGGTAATTGTAAAAGCAAAAACAAAGAAGAGATTAATCCTAGAACTGCAGGGACTGGAACTTTCTTAATTGAAAATGGAACTCTGAATCCTTTTGTATATGGTTTTCGTTCTTTTGTTCGCATAAAAATTAATGCTCCATTGATCAAAATAAATGTTGCAAACACAGCAAAATTTGTAATCTCTGCAACCGTTCCAATATTTCCAATCAAACTAAAACAAATCGCAACTGCCGCCGTAAATATAACTGCAATATGCGGTGTTTTTCTCCATGTCGAAACTTTGGATAGTTTGTTTAACTTCTTGTAGTTCTTACTAATTCCGTATATTTGTCGAGAAGCACCAATCAAAATTATAAGTATGGTATTTCCGGTTGAAAATAATGCAATAATTGACAAAGCTAAGAAAGCATAAGCTCCTAACGCAACTGCTGCAACATCTGCAAGCGGTGCAGTTGAAACAGCAAGTTTGTCCCAGCTTAATATACTAACTGCAGAAATTGCAACCAATATGTAAATAACTGTAGAAATTAAAATTGAAAGTAATATTGCGCGAGGAACGGTTTTCTTTGGATTTCTTGTTTCTTCTGCTAACTTTACAATTGTTTCAAATCCGATAAATGCAAAAAATACTAAGGCTGCTGCAGAAATAACTCCTTCAAATCCATTAGCCATATCCATATAATTTACTGAACCAATTTTTCCAAGTCCGATATAAATTATAAATAGAAGTCCGAAAGTTTCGAGGAACGTAAACAGAATGTTCAACCACGCTGCCTGCTTTATTCCCCAATAACTAATGAATGAAAAAAGAATGATTGTTGCTACTGCAATTGCTATAATTCCAAAATCTAAAGATGAAAATAGTCGTGCAAAATATCCTGCAAAACCTAGCGCTACTGCTGCGGCAGAAATCAATAAAGTAAATACCATCATCCATCCAACAATGAATCCCCAACGTTCTGAAACTGTTCTCTTAACATAATCATATTCTCCCGAGTCATCAGAAAACCTTGAACTGAATTCGGCATAACTCAATCCAGTAAAAATTGCAACAATTGAAGCAATAGCAAAACTTAGCCATACTGAATTTCCTGCAATTCCGGCCGCTGCACCAATCAAAACATAAATTCCAGCACCGAGGATAATTCCTACACCCATTAACGTTGTTTCGAATAAACCAAGTTCTCTTTTCAGTTTAGGCATTAGATAAAATTACTTTTCAATAATATAAATCTTTATGTGACTTTCAAACCGTCGATTCTGACAGTTGGAAGCTCGACAGCAGTTGGAACCGCAGGATTAAGTATTCGTTCTTTTGTATTAGAACTATCTGAAAATCCTGACAAAATTTTCAACATATCCTCAGAAAGCTTAACTTGTCTGACTGAACCAATTATATGACCTTTGTCAATAACAAATGCGGCATCTTTTGATTTTAGATTCAATTTATTTTTTGTATGTTTGGCAGTCCTAAAATTAGTAATCAATAAACCTTTATCCACATCTGAAATAATTTTAGCGCGAGAACGCTTACCAATTGGTACAACAAAATTCAAAGGATTGTGAACTACGTTCTTCAAAACACCTGATGAGATTATTTCAGTCGCTCTAGTTGGATGACCATAACCATCAAATGAAGCTGAACCCATTCCGCCACGAAGATTTCCAACATCATACATTGTTAGACCTTCACTTCCAACAGATTTACCAACTCGTCGTTTCAAAAAGTTATGAGCATGACCAAATTCATTAATAATATATGAAAATGCAAGAGGATCAAGAACTAAAGAATAGTCTCCAGGTTTAAATCTCTCAGGACTAACTGATTGTTTAGCAAGATCCAATATTTCCCCAATCTTTTGCCGGTAATTGAAGTCTCCTAAATTTGATGAGGAGATTACTTTCGTAGCTGAAGCATCATTGACAAATGCGCGCATAGACATACTTAATTTTGACGTATCGTAATCAAAGTCTGCGCCTTCCGACGTCACAAGTCTAATATTTGAAGACCCGTGAGTAAATGTTCCGTCAATCTTGTCAGCACCACGCTGGAACGCCAAATCAATTGCATCATTAAGCAGAGTGGTTCCATCAAAATCATTCAAATTAGAATCATGACGATTACTAACCTTACGATATTTTGGTGAAGGTAAAACTCCTTTGAAATTTGGGTCCTTCTTCAAACCTTTAGTTAGCATTTTAATTTGAGCGTCGAGATCGCCCTTGAGATTGAAATCTAAAATCTTTATTTTAGCACCTTTACTATATATTGCTCGAAGAGAATCTTTAGAAAGTCTTCTTGAGGTAACCTTGGTATCTTTGAATTTCAGAACAACATCCTTGCCTGCAGTTGAAATTAGAGCAAAATCTCCCTTTTGATTGGAAAGTTTTCCAGCAATATAATCCTGAGATTCATGAAAAGACATACATTGCGTGTGGAGTAAAATATATATAAGTTCCCATTGCTGAGTGAGAACAAAATTATTTATTAAATCATACATATTACTCATATGCTCAACCTAACTATCCGGGGAAATATTCGGCCAGAGTTCGTAAAGGCAGCATTATTTGACATATATTTAAAGTGGCGAATCCCGGGAAATATTGAAGAACTTTTAGTTATTGATAATCCAAAATATTTCAAAGAAATTGAAAAAAGAATTCCTGTAAATTTAAGAAAAGAATTTCGAGAAACTTATTTTGATGATCCAACTTCAATGTCCATTACTGCAGGAAAATTTGATTTGATAATTATAAGTATAAGTTCAACAACTGAAAAATACCTCAGAACAAATTCAAAGGCGTTACAAGGAGTAATGTCTCATGAACTAATGCATGTAGTCCAGCGGCGACAGGGTCTTGACAGAAAAGTTCGTTCCGATGCAATCCGTGCTTACAAAGAATTTTTGCCTCGTGTAAAAAGACTCTACTCTAACATGGACAAAGCTCATGTTGATCAGATTTTTGCAGAAGTTGGAAGACAAGCAAATTTTGTTTTGAAAGATCTCTATGCAAATGATGAAATAATTAAATTGGGTTTGGGTGATGGGATTCTGGCAGACTATTCCAACTATTACGGAACTCGAGGTTCGTCATCTAGTGTTGCTTATGTAAAGACCGGTCACAAGAAAGTCCGTAAAAAAATCGGTAAAGATATTTATGACTCAGTAAATTACATTCTTGGATTAATGCCAGTAATTGTACCTTTTGAACGTTGGTATTTGAAAGATAAAAATCGTGCAACTAAAGCCATACTTAATTATATTTCTGCTAACTATGAATCACGAATGACACATTTGTCAAAAGAAATGGCTCCAGTCATAAATTATTCAATAAGAAATCTGAGAGACACGTCTACATTCAGAAAATCCTATTTTAAAAAAATATTTCAAGTCACTGAAAAATTAATTCGAGAATCACCAGAATATGAATTCAAGCGACAATAAATTTATTAATGAACTTCAACATCAATAATAATGGCAGACAAAAAAGTTACAATCTACACGACCAATATATGTCCTTGGTGTATAAAGGCTAAAGAATTCTTTAAAGAAAATAACATTTCATACAAAGAGAAAAATGTTCAAGAGAATCCAAAATTAGCAAATGAGTTGCTAGAAAAATCAGGTCAAATGGGTGTTCCAGTAATTACTGTTGGAGATTCAGTTATAATTGGGTTCAACAAAGAGCGAGTTAAGACGGCACTCAACTTATAATCATGTCAGTAAATCCTTTCATTCAAGCACAAAAGCAATTCGATTGGGTAGCGAATCAGCTTAATCTTGACAAAGATTTGAGAAAGAGTTTAAGATACCCTCAAAATTTTATTCAGTTCACAATTCGAATTCGTGGAGATAATGGAAAACTCAAAAGTTTCCCTGCCTTCCGTTCTCAATACAATAATGCTCTTGGACCTTACAAAGGCGGAATAAGATTTCATCCTGATGAAACTGCAGATACTGTCCGAGCACTCTCTGCTTGGATGACTTGGAAATGTGCACTAACGGGTTTACCGCTTGGTGGTGGAAAGGGAGGAGTAATTTGTAATCCAAAAGAACTTTCAGAAAACGAGCTTAAAAAAATAAGTCAAATTTATGCTCGAAAATTAGCAAAACATTTAGGAACTTGGAAAGATATTCCGGCACCCGACGTTTACACTAACGCTCAAACAATGGCTTGGATGTTGGAAGCTTATGAAAAACAAACAAAACAATCTGCACCTGGGGCTTTCACTGGAAAACCTGTTGAACTTGGCGGACACGAGGGTCGGAATGAATCAACAGGGCTTGGAGTAGTAATAACAACGCGTGAAGCGATGAAACATCTAAAAGTTAATCCTAAAAAAGCAACCGCAATAATTCAAGGTTTTGGAAACGTTGGAAAGTATGCAGCAAAACATTTTGAAAAACTTGGAGTAAAAATCATTGGTTACTCTGACTCAACTGGAGGAATATTCAATTCTAGAGGAATCAAATTCAAAGACGCACTGAACTATAAAACTGAACACAAAACTCTCAAAGATTTCCCGAATGCAAAATCACTAACTAATGATCAGTTATTGGAACAAAAATGTGACATCTTGGTTCCTGCGGCTTTGGAAAATGTAATCACAAAATCTAACGCACATCATATTCAAGCAAAAATTATTGCCGAAGGTGCTAACGGCCCAACCACAGTTCAGGCAGATGAAATTCTCTACAAAGACAGTGTATTCATAATTCCTGATTTCTTGTGTAACGCAGGCGGAGTTGTTGGAAGTTATTTTGAATGGGCTCAAAACAATTCCGGAGAACATTGGACTTTAAAGAAATACAATACTCAAATTGATGAAGTTTTGACTAATGCCTTCCATACTGTTCTTGATACTTTTGAAACTGAGCACAAAATAAATATGCGACAAGCAGCATATATGGTTGCGGTTAAAAAAGTCGCAGATGCAATGAAACTCAGAGGAAGAGTTTAAAACTTTCACTACTAATTCTGAATCATGTCAAAAACTTATTCTCCAAAGGAAAGCTTTTTTCATTACATTAATCATGATTGGCTTAATAATACCAAAATACCTGATGATGAAGTTCAGTGGGGCGTACACAACATGTTACGAAAAACCACTCAAAGGATGTTAATCAATGATATGAAAAATATCAAAAATAATAAATTGAGATTATGGTGGACTCAATCAAGTGATATAAAAAAACGAAATCAGGTGGGTTTAGAACCAATAAAACCTCTGCTAACTCTCATTGATAAAATTCAAACTCGTGAAGATTTATGGAAAAGTGTTGCACAACTACATAAAAACGGAACGGGACCTTTCTTTATGATTGACGCTGAATCAGATTATAAGAATCCAAATATTAATATAGCACATTTCGATCAAGGCGGACTCGGTCTTCCAAACAGAGATTATTATTTGGACAAAGATAAGGAAAAAATAAGGAAAAAGTATTTGATATTTTTAGAGAATATATTTGAGTATAGCAAAGATTTATTTCCTGAAAATAATTCAAAAATTCAGGCGAAAGAAGTACTTAAATTTGAAACAAGACTAGCAAAGAATCACTTAAATAAAGAGCTGAGACAAGAACCAGAAAGAGTATATAATCCAATTATCGCAAAAAAATTAACAAATTGGAAAACTTATTTTGAAGGTATTAAACTTGATACAAATAAAAAAATAAACATTGAACATCCACCATACTTTTCCTTCTTAGAAAAAATAAAAGTAAATTCTGAAGTTATCTCCTATCTTAGACTCCATACAATTTTGTCATTTACTGGTTGCTCGAGTCAGAAAATTTATGATATTACTTTTGACTTTTACGCCAAGGAATTAAGTGGTGCAAAAAAACAAAAATCACTTGAAGAACGGAATATAACTTTGACGAGTGGATATTTAGGTGAATTGCTTGGAAAAGAATATGTTTCAAAACATTTCAGTCATGAAAACAAGAAAGAAGTTGAAAAGTTGGTGGGCGAACTTAAAAAATCATTACACAAAATCTTAACTGAATTGGAATGGATGTCTGCTGAAACAAAAAAAGAAGCTTTAAAAAAACTAAAAGGAATGGGTGTAAAAATTGGTTACACTGATAAATGGAAAAACTACTCAAAACTCGAACTTGAAGATGATAACTTAATCAATAATGCAATTAGAATTAATAAATTTGAGTGGAATCGGATGGTAAAAAAATTCAACAAGAAAATTGACAAAACTCAGTGGCGGATGCATCCTTATGAAATCAACGCATATTATCGTCCTCTCCGAAATGAAATTGTATTCCCTGCAGGAATACTTCAATATCCTTTCTACAAGCCAGGCAATGACGCAATTAACTATGGTGCAATTGGAAGTGTAATCGGACACGAAATTACTCACGGTTTTGATAACTCTGGAAGAAAATTTGATTCAAAAGGAAAACTTAGAGATTGGTGGAATCAAGAAGATGCAAAAAAATACAATAATGAAGCTGAAAAAATTATCAAACAATATTCAAACTTCAAGTTATATGGAAAAAATGTAAATGGAAAATTTACACAAGGTGAAAATATTGCAGATGTTGGTGGAATAAAAATGTCTTATTATGCTTTCTTAACTTCTGGAAAAAGAAATATGGCAGACAAAAAAAATTTCTTCAAAGCATACGCAGTTTCATGGAAAAGTAAATCAACAAAGGAACTGATGATTCGTCAAATTGCAACAGATCCACATTCTCCGGCAGTATTTAGAGTTGACGGGACAGTTTCAAATCTAACTGAATTTTACGACTTATATAATATCAAACCTGAGGACAAACAATTCAACAAAGACCGAGTAAGCATCTGGTAATCCAAGAAACTATTATAAATCCAAACCGCAACAACTCCCAATGAAGTATGATGTAATTATTATTGGTGGTGGTGCAGCAGGACTTGGAGCTGCATTATATTCTACACGTTACAATTTAAAGACTTTAATCATAGCAAAAGAATTTGGCGGCACTGGAAATATTGCTCACAAAGTTGACAACTGGATTGGTGAGCCGGGAATCAGTGGATTGGATTTGATGAACAAATTCATTAAACATGTCGACGATTATAAAGTTCCTAGAGTTGAGGCAGAAGTTACAAATATAGCTAAAATGTCAGACGGTTTATTTTCCGTAAAAGCTGACAAAACTTATCACGGAAGAACAATTATTTACGCATTGGGAATGAAACATCGAGAACTTGGAATTCCGGGTGAAAAGGAATTCTCTGGAAAGGGAGTTCATTATTGTTACACTTGTGACGGTCCTCTTTACGCAAAGAAAAATATTGCAGTAATTGGTGGAGGAGATGCGGCAGGACTTGGAAGTTTATTCTTGTCTGAATATGGAAAACAAGTTTACACTTTAGTCAGAAAACCAGCTATGCGTGCAGAACCAATTACTCAGGATCAAATGAATGCTAATAAGAAAATTAAAATTATGATTGAAAACGAAGCAGTAGAATTCTACGGTGAGAAAATGCTTCAAGGAATAAAACTAAAAAATGGTAGAAAACTTAAAGTCGATGCGGCATTCATTGAAATTGGTCATATTCCTCTAAATGACTTAGCAAAAAAAGTAAGAGTGAAGGTAAACGCTCACGGATTCATTCCAGTTGACAATACTCAGAAAACTAACATCAAAGGTTTCTGTGCTGCAGGAGATATTACAACTAGACACACTCTAAAACAATTCATTACAAGCGCAGCAGAAGGTTCAGTTGCAGCAGAATCAGTTTACAATTTTATAAAAAACAATAAGTGGTAAATTTGTCACTTGCTAATTATATTGGATTCTTTTCTTAATTCTATATGGAACTTAGTGAAAAGAAGATTGAACAGTTGCTTCGGCAGCCAATAATCGAATCTCGAGTTACTAAGAGTAAAGATGGGAAATGGGTAATTCATAGAACAACTATGACTGACATCAAACCTGTAAAATATCTCGAGGCGGTTATGAACGGAATAGTTTCGGTAGAGTAAATACTCGTCCGACAACCTCTGTTTTGGTAATGGACACATCCTTATCGGGGTGTTCATTATCTCCTTTTAGAAAAATTTTATCGCCATCAATTTTGTGAATGCGTTTAATCTTGAAAGAACCTTTGTGTTTAGCGACAACTAATTTGCCTTCCTTTAATTTGAGGAAATTTAAGACAAAAATAAGATCTCCAGAATAAAGTCGAGGTTCCATACTCGAGTGCTTAACTCTATACAACATATTGCGGATAACGAGCCAAACTTTAAAAACAAAACTAAATGACTCAGGAATTATTGTCAGCCAGTCTCAACTTCATCATTAGGATAACAAATCCACGCGGGTTTCAACGCTTCAATTAATTCTTCATCAGTATAATCACCAAGTTCTTTACATACTGGACACGGTTCTGGTTCAGGACAAAGTATTTGCTCAGGACAAGTTGGACATTCTGGAATTTCACTAGAACCAACACCCATATCATAACCGACTGCTCCTCCAACTGCTCCAACAATAACTAAAGCAGTCAAAGCTTTTCCGGGTAAAAAATTCATCATAAAATCTATAATTTCAAGTAGACCAAAAAATATTCCTTCATCTCTTCTTTTCTGTTTAGAACTTTTGGCCATAATAAAACAAGAAATTGCAAATATATAAATTTACTTCCTAAGTATTATTGCTTTCCCAGAGCTCAAATCAACCACCGTGCTTGCTTTTCCTTTAATAGTTCCTACATCAACCAAATAATTAACACCTTTGGCAATTGAAGCCTTGAGCTTGTTGGGATTTTTCAGCGAAGGTTCTCCAGAAATATTTACTGAAGTTGTAACAAACGGCTTTCCAAAAGATTTCACTATCTTTGTAAATTCATTTTCAGGAATCCTTACTCCAATTTTTTCTTTTGCAACTGAATCAGAAACACACTTCTTTTTCATCTTCAAAACCAAAGTATAAGGACCTGGCAATTTTTTCACCCACTCTCTAGCTTCTCCAGGTAAGGAGAAATTATCATATATCCATTTCTTAGATGGCGCGATAACTGAAAAGGGCTTGTTTTCTCGCTTCTTCAGCTCACGAATTTTTCGGACAAGTTTACTGTTTGTAGCATCGCAACCAAGTCCATAAATCGTATCGGTCGGATAAATAAAAATCTTTCCAGACAAGTCTTTAACTTCAGTCAAAGAAATTCTCTTCATAAATTAAGTAAACTCACAATGTTTTAATATCTTATCAGATAGATAAATATATGGCAGATCCTAAGAAAAAAGATTTAATGGAAGAGATAAACAAAACTCTAAAAAAATATAGAAAAGGAACGCCAGATCAAACTGCAGAACAAGAAGAATAGTTTCGCCTTTCAAAAAACTTAAAAGACTCTGAGATACTTTTATACATGGCCAAATACCGCATTGAAATCGATCTTGAAAAATGCATTGGAGCATTTACTTGCGTTGATGTTTATCCCGAACTTTGGGAACAAAGTAAAGATGGAAAGGCACACATAATTGCTGAAGGAGTAATCAAGGAAGATGGTCGCGAATATGTGGAACTCAATGAAACTCTCATTGATGTTGAAGCTGCAATTCAATCCCAAGATGTTTGTCCAGTACAAGCAATCAAAATAACCAAACTAAAATGAAAACTGAAACAAAACAAATAGTTACAAAAGACATGACTATCGGTGATATTCTAAATAACTATCCTGAAGCAGTAGAAATTATGCTATCTTATGGTCTTCATTGTGTTGGATGTCAGGTTCAATTTCATGAAACTTTAGAAGGTGGATGTCTTGGACACGGTTTTGAAGAGAAAAAAATC
>CAXGHT010000005.1:0-18553 GCA_964010235.1 uncultured archaeon
TGATAAAACGCATATTTGAGTCTTTCTTTTAGAATGTCAAAAGTTTCTGAAGCAGTATATTCTTTGAATTCTAAAGTTTCAGGAGTTAATCTGCTTATAATTCTATAGTCAAGCTGAGCATTTATGTTTGGCTCATTTGTAAGAAGAATAATTGTTCTCTTTTTTATGTTCTCCAAAATGTGATATAAGAAATCAGTATCCTCTGCCTTGTCTGCTTCATCCAAAACAATTACTACACCATCATATTGTTTTAAACGATCCATAACTTTGTTAATTAGTTCATTGGTTTTAAGATTCTGAATAAATCTTAATCCTAATTGTGTTGCAATTTCTGAAAGCACTTTGTAAGTTGTATTTGCTTTCCAACAATTTATGTTAATTTTTACAATATTATCTGCTTCTTCATGTTCTTCCAAATCCATTACAACTCGTTTAACTGAAACAGTTTTACCAATCCCGGAAGGTCCACTTACAATTAGTGAAATTCCAGTCCGTCCGTGAAATAGAGGTTTGATTGCAGTAGCTACAAATTGTTGTTCATTCTCTCGGTGAGGCAAAAGTTTAGGAATAAAATCTGGATCAAGAGCATCAGGATTAGAGAAGATAGTTTGTTCTGAACCCAGGAAGTCAAAACTGCCCATACTTTTTTGTATTGTGAAGGGTTTTAAGAATTTCTCGAGTCTGGGCAATGTTTTTAATTGTAGGATTTAAGGGAAATCATGAGTAAGTTTGATAAATATCTTGGATTTGTTAGGGAAATAAAACCAAGTGATAAGGTTGTTTTGTGTTTTGACCAAGACGGCGATGGCATTCCTGCAACAGTATTAATGCTGAAAGCATTCCAACGACTAAAAATCAATAATGTTCATTGGGTGCCGTTTATTCGGAATGATCGAATGCATGTTGCTGAAGAAATATTGGCGTGGAATCCAACCCACGTAATATTTTTAGATGTGGCTGCAGAAATTTATGATGCATTGATGGGAAAGATAGTAAGCAAGAAAGTTATGGTTATTGATCATCATGAAACTCATAAGTCTTTTGAAGGAGTTACTGTTTTGAAACCTCAAAATGTGGGCTTTGAAGAATCAAATCAATACTGTACTGCCAAATTAGTTTATGATTACATGTCAAATTTAGTTGATTTAGAAGATGTTAGTTGGATTACTGCGGTTGGGATTATTTCCGATATGGGTCAAAGAACGTGGACTGAGTTTTTGAGAGATGTTTTTGAAAAACACAATTTTGATATGAAAGATGATTGGTATGAAACCGTTCCTGGAAAAATTGCTCAGATTATGAATTCTGCAACAAGTGTTAATCCAATTAGAAGTGATGAGGCAATTGCTTTGTTACTTAACTCTCTTCCGCGAGAGATCCTTAAGTCACCTCTAGCTGATTTGAATTCAGAGATTAATGCGGAGATTGCTAAATGGATGAAAGAACCTTTTGAAAGTTTTCATGATGGTTTGTTAAATATACAAGTTATTGATAATCCAAGTTATTCAGTAGGAGGTGTGGTTTCAAATAAACGTTCAACTACTGAACGAGAAAAGGCATTTATAGTAATTACTGTTTTTGGAGATAAGTTGAAGGTTTCAGCACGTAGTCAAGATTTCAAAGTTCCAATGAATGATTTATTAAAAAAATCAGTTGAAGAATTTGAGAATGCAAATGCAGGTGGACATGATCCTGCGTCAGGTGCGTCACTTCCATCAGAACACTTGGAAGAATTCAAGAAAAATCTTGTTAGATTTTTTGGAGAGATGTTACAACTTAACTCTACAAGTTAATTTTGATATTTTTGTTATAGAAATTAACAATATTCCTAATGCCACGATTTTCAATTCATAACCATAAAGCGGAAATGCGGACAAGATTCCAGCAAGTCCAAGATACCCCGCCAAAGTTATATTACATGCAGCACACCCAAAAACAAGAACTCCCAATGATCCACCAACTAACCCTTTCGTTTCACTAAGTTGTTTTTCCTTATCATATCTAAATATGAATAGTCCGACAAAGACTGCAAACAGTGCTGCAATCACAACATCTGTTACTAATTGTAAATATGCAAAGTTTCCTAAATTTCCAACCTGTAAATCTAAATTGTTAAAATAATTAATTATTCCAAGAAATGCTGCAAAAGTTATTGTAGATATTGCTAAGTATTTTCTTTGCTTTAGAATGCTTGTAATATTTTCGATATGATTACGCATTTGCTGCTTCAATCTCTGCTAAGATTGTTGGTTCAAAACTTTTGAATGGTTGTGCGCCAGAGATCATAATTCCATTTGCAAAGGATGCCGGAGTTCCAGATACACCAATTTGTCTTCCTAACTCATAGTCTGCATCAATTTTATCTTGGTGTTTACTTGTGTCAAAACAATTATTGAATTCCAAGCTGTTTAAACCAAGTTGACTTGCCCAAGTCTTATAGATTGATGCACTTAATGAATCTTGATTTTCAAATATTAGATCGTGCATTTCTATCCATTTTCCTTGATCTGCTGCACACTCAATTGCGTTTGCTCCAGGAATTGCTTCTGGGTGGAAATTTAATGGGAAATGTTTGTAAACAAAATATACCTTTCCTTCTTCAGCTAATTTTTTAACTCCAACCAATCCATCTTGATAGAATCTTTCACAGAAAGGACATTCAATATCTGAGAATTCTACGAAAGTAACTGGTGAGTCAGGAGTTCCAAGAGTTAATTCTCGATCGCCCAAAGGAATTTCAGCACGCGGAACTTCGTAAGTACCATCAGACTTTAGAGATTTATCAGTTTCAAATAAATTACCTATAATCATTATGTTTCCGTCTCGAGTTAAATAAACATCTTGGTTTTGAGTCTGACCATTTACATTGATATCAAGATTTACAATATATAATCCACTAATTTGTGAAACAGAATTTGCTCTGGCAATTCCTCCTTGATCTGCCACTAAAGATGAAACATGAGCTTCAGCAATTTGCATAATATCGCCCGAAGTTGTAGTTAACATTAATGCTGCAACAGTGTAAGCCAACAAAATTACAATCAAACTTAGTCTACGTTTTTTAGGTTTCTTAGAAACATGAGAAATTTCAGGAGTTTGAGCATCCATCTCTTGATTATGGAGAATAACTATAAAAGAGTTGTGAAGTTTCTGGCGATAAGTAATAGCGCAGCAGAATAAACTACCAATGAGATTATTTTTTCATGGTTTGAACCACTTCGGATAGGCCCACGAATTGTGTAAGGGCTAAAAGGTGCGAAAGGTTTTACTCCGTGAGGAGTTAGTGCGTCAGTTGAGAGATGTATTAAATATCCAATAAAGAACCAACCTGCAATTGCCAAATCATAGTTATTTATATTTAATAGAAATCCAATTCCAATCGCGATAAGAATTCCAGTGAAAATAGAATGTACGAAACCTCTGTGTCTTGTGAACATATTTGTTATTGAATGGACAATTGGAACTTTTCTCGATACATGGGAATTTTGTGAATCGATATCTGGAATGATTAAACCAATCAGAAATAATACTGTTGCAGCCATACTGGGACGATTTAATGTTCCCAGAAAAGGAATTGCAATAGAATTCATAAATAAGAGTACATAAGCAAGCAATCCAAAGCTGAGATGGGACTTTAACATCATATACATATTTAAGAAGCTTTTTAATTTTAAGTGTTGTTATGAATTCATGTTTAATCAACTCAAGACCGCAATGTTATTAGGATTATTGGGTGGAGTTCTACTTCTAGTTGGTGGTCTTCTTGGGGGTCAACAAGGGTTGACGATTGCACTTGTTTTTGCAATTGTTATGAATTTTGGAGCATATTGGTATTCTGATAAAGTTGTTCTGAGAATTTATCGTGCTAGAGAACTTGATGTTACTGAACATGCGCACGTACACAGACTTCTCAATCAATTAGCCAAGAAAGCAAAATTACCAAAACCTAAATTATATTTAATTCCTTCACAAAATCCAAATGCTTTTGCAACTGGGAGAAATCCTTCTAACGCCGCGATTGGAGTTACTGTCGGAATTTTGAATCTGTTAAACGACAAAGAACTGAAAGGAGTCTTGGCTCACGAATTAAGTCATATTAAGAATCGAGACATTCTGGTTGGAAGCGTAGCAGCAACAATTGCTACAACGATTTCGTTCTTAGCAAGTATGGCACAATGGACAGCAATATTTGGCGGATACCGAAATCGAAATGGTGGAAATATTATTGGATTACTTGCATTAGCAATTGTCACTCCAATAATTGCAGGAATAATTCAAATGGCAATCTCGCGTTCAAGAGAATATATGGCTGATGAATCTGGTGCAAAGATTGCTGGCGAATGGAAAGGTCTTGCATCTGCTTTAGTAAAGCTTGAAAAAAATTCCAAACAATTTCCAATGAGACTTGGCGGAGATGCAAGTGCGCATATGTTTATTGTCCATCCTTTCAAAGGTCGAAGCATGATGCATTTATTATCTACCCATCCGTCCACGAAAGATAGAATTTCACGGTTGGAAAAAGTTCAATTATAGGTTTCGAAGCACTTTTAAACCGCTTAAGCGGGTTTTACACATGAGTTTGAAGAGCAGGTTCTGTCCTAAGTGCGGTAAAGAAACCGAAAAACTACTTGATAGTTTATGTAGCTCATGCTATTCTGGAAAACCAAATGTTAAAGTTCCAAATCAAAAAAATGTTTTACAATGTGTTAAATGTGACATGATTTATAACAAAGGTTTTTGGACTCGACCAAAGAAAGATATTGAATCTTATTTAATTAAACGAATTCGAGAATCAATTAGACTTCCAGACGGAGAAACATTAGTTGATGTTAAGTTATTGGAACTGGGTAAAGATGCGGAATTACTAATTCGATCTGAAGTTGGTGATGAAAAACTTGAACGAATCATTAATGGTAAATTTGAAATTAAGAAATATTGTTGCCCGGCCTGTTCTCGAGAACAAGGAATTGATTATACTGCTAAACTTCAATTAAGAGCAACTAAAGATCACGCTAAATTTGTAGAAGAAGCACTATCATATATTCGAGAAGCAGCACCAAAGGTTTCAAAGGTTGAACCAATGCTTAAAGGTGTTGATGTTTATTTAGTAAATCAAAGATTAGCTAAGCAAGCTGCACGAAGAATCAAAAAGCATCTTGAAGTTACTATGCGAGAAAGTTATCGTAATTATTCATGGGATCATGAAAATGATAGACCGAAAAGACGTATAACAATTCTTTTAAAGCAGAAATTGAGGAAATAAAGATGGTTGAAGCAAAGAAAAAACACAAAAAGCGTTCAAGACACGCATATGACAAAACTGAAGAAGTCACTAGAGTTCGACTTCCAAAAGATGAACAAGTTTTTGGTGTTGTAGATGTTAGACTTGGAATGGGTAAATCAAGAATTCGTTGTGCTGATGGAAAAGAACGAATTTGTAGAGTTCCGGGTGCATTGAAGAGACGTCTTTGGGTTAGACCAGGAAATATTGTAATCGTGAAACCTTGGGAATACGAAGGGGATCGGAAGGGAGATATTATTTATAATTATAAACCAATTCAAGTTAAGTGGTTACGAAAGAACGGTCATTTGAAAGACTTACTTGAACAGGAAGAATTCTAATATGCATAGCGAAGTTGTCAATATACCAAGAGATCGAATCGCAGCATTAATTGGTTCTAAAGGTCGTAATAAGAAACAAATTGAGACTCGAGGAAAGTGCAAGTTAAACATTTCATCTTCAGGAACCGTTACAATCAAAGCCACTGATGCTGAAAATTTACTTTCAGTTAAGCAAGTAGTTGAAGCAATTGGTCGCGGATTTAATCCTGAAGCAGCAGTTTTGTTATTCAGAGAGGAATATGCACTTGAAATTTTAGATATGAATGCATATACAAAGTCAAAGGCGCGTTTGGCAACGCTTCGATCAAGAGTGATTGGACGAAAAGGTGCAGCACGACGGAAATTAGAGCAAATAACTGGCACTGCGATTTGTATTTATGGTAAAACCATTGGAATTATTGGAAAATCTGAGGATGCTTATTTAGCTCAGAGAGCCATGGAAATGATTTTGGAAGGAAGTAATCACGTAAGCGTGTTTAGATGGATCGCCGATCAACTTCAATAAACAATCTCTAAAATTGTTAAGTAATTGAACACATATCATCAATTTTTGATGATTTATCTATGAAAAAGGGAAATCTTTTTAAGGGTGTGGGCTGTTTGCTTGAGGTATGGCTGATGAGAACCATAAACAAGTGTCTGTTGCTGAATTTTTTGAGAAGAATAGACACCTTTTAGGGTTCAATAATCCATCAAAGGCACTTTTGACCTCAGTTAAGGAAGCCGTAGACAATTCTTTGGATGCTTGTGAGGATGCAAATATTCTTCCAGAGATTGAAGTTAAAATTCAAGAACTAAAGAAAGGAAAATATCGGATGATTGTTGAAGATAATGGTCCTGGTTTGAATAGAAAAGTTCTTGAGAAAGCTTTTGGTTCATTATTATTTGGTTCTAAATTCCGTTCAATTGGCGGAAAACAAGGAAGAGGACAGCAAGGTATTGGTATTTCAGCAGTAATTCTCTATGGACAATTAACTACGGGAAAACCAGCAAAGATTACTTCACGAACTTCAAAGGAAAAAGAAGCCCGAGAATATGTAATGCATATTGATGTTAAAACAAATGAGCCAGACGTACTTGCATCGGACGTAAAGAATTGGAAAAAAGAACATGGTACTCGTGTTGAAGTTGAAATGGAAGGTAAATATGTTAGCACAAAACAAAGTCCATTTGAATTCATTAAACAAACAGCAGTCGTAAACCCTCATGCTAAAATTACTTATACTGATCCAGAAGGAAAGAAACACAAATTTCCTCGAGTTGTTGACAAACTTCCTCGAAAGGCAAAAGAACTCAAACCACATCCGAGCGGTGTTGAATACGGGTTGTTCAAAAGAATGGCTAAAGACACTTCAGCAAGAAGCACAAAGAGTTTCTTGACTAATGATTTTGATAAAGTTGGTGGCGGAACTGCAGATAATATTCTTGAAAAAGCAAAAGTTGAAGGAAAGATTATGCCTAAACTTTTGAGCGATGATCAACTACATGAAATGCACGAAGCAATTAAGACAACTAAAATAATGAATCCGAGTACTGATTGTTTAAGTCCGATTGGTGCAGAGGCTCTCGCAAAGAGTCTTGAAAGTGAATATGATTTGGAATTCTCAAAAGCAATTTCAAGAAATCCAACAGTTTATCGAGGTTTTCCATTCCAAGTTGAAGTAGCAATCGGATATGGTGGAGAGCTTGATCAAGAAGGTTCTGCTAAACTAAATCGTTTTTCAAACAAAGTACCATTACTTTATGAAGAAGGTTCTTGCGCTTTGACTAAAGGTGTGAAAGGAATTACGTGGAAGAGTTATGGTTTACATAATTCAAGCGGATCTATGCCAACAGGTCCAGCAGTAATAGTTATTCATATTGCATCTACTTGGGTACCATTTACTTCTGAAAGCAAAGCAGCAGTTTCAAATTATCCTGCAATTTCCAAAGAAATTAAACTTGCAATCCAAGAAGCAGGAAGAGCACTACAAATTTATGTTCGAAAGAAGAGAAAGGCAGGGCTTGAAGAAGAGAAGAGACAGAAGTTCAAAGGTTATGCTAGTGAAGTTGCTGGTGCAGTTGCAAAATTAATTGCAAAAGACTCTTACAAAATTAAGAAAGGTGATCTGGAAAAAAGTGTTGCAAAAATTGAAAAATCCTTATTGAAAACAGCTGAGACTATGTATTCAAGTGGTAAAGATTTAGATGAAGTTGAGGAGGAAAACGATGAGTAAAGAAAATATAAGAAAAGAAATTGTTGAGAAACTTAAGAAATTAGGTGAACAACTTGAAAAAGAAATCCAAAAAAATAAAGATCCAGAAATTACAATGCCAATTCGAACATTGAGCAATGCATATTTTGATGATAAAGATAAATTAATTAGACTTGGAGATAAAGTTCAAACTAGAAATTTCTTCAATGTCGGACAGGCTAGGAAATTCATGCAGACGGCGTTAATTGCCGCACAAATTAAAGAATTGTTGGAACAAGATAAACCAAGCATTTCAACAAGACAACTTTATTACATCTTGAAACGAACCATTGAAGGTTTGAAGGAAAACACTTTTGAGGAACAGAGCGAAAGTGATCCGATTATAGAAGATCTTGAAGTTTCTATTGATGCTTTGAGAGAAGATTTAGGTCTTGAACCAACACCAGACGGAGTATTTTCAGGACCAATTAAATATACTGATCTAAAGACTGGTGATGAGATTGATTGTTCTAAAATGGGAACTGCTGGTGCAGCAATTCCAGCGAATACTGAACCAGGTGTTGTTAAGTTTGGTAAATGTACGGCTAAATATGTTTTAGTTGTGGAAAAATTTGCAGTATGGTCTGTTCTAAATCAATTAAAATATTGGAAGACAAATAATTGCATTATTCTCACAGGTAAGGGACAGGCAGGTCGTTCAACTCGAAGACTTGTTGCAAGACTAAACAAAGAATTAAAACTTCCAGTTTATGTATTTGCAGACTTTGATCCATATGGATATTATATTTATTCAGTTTACAAACAAGGATCCATCAATTTGGCGTTCTTTTCAGAGAAGGCAGGATGTCCTGAAGCAAAATATATTGGATTGAAACATGATGATGTAAAACAGTTTAAAATTCCAAAATCTAATTTTATCAGATTAACTGACCAAGACTTGAAACGTTTGAAGGAAATTAAGAACTATGAATGGTTCAAGAAGAAAGAGTGGCAGGAAGAAATCAAGAAGGCAACTGATTTTGGATACAAGATTGAATCTGATGCGTTGGTTTCCAAAACAATCGAATTTATGGCAGATACATATTTGCCAAAAGTTATCAAAGACAAGGATTGGCTGGATTAAACTTAAATACTAGGATTGATTTTTATAATTTATGAATCCGATGAATTGGTTTTATTTTACCGCAGTAGTATGGATTGTAGCAGCAGCAAAATTACAGCTAACTTTTGTTGAAACACTTGTAGCATTTTTTGCAACATGGACATTCATCAAATTAATATTACTAAAGCAAGATTTGAAAGGATATATGAATTGGGCAACTAAAGCCTTCAAAAAGAATAACAACCTAAAGTTTTTCAGATTTCTTTTCCTATTGATTTTCGGTAGTATAGCGTATGCATTAATACCTGAGATAGGTATTGTCAATTTCTTTGGAGCATTTATTGCAGGAGTTGCGTTATATGCTCACACGATTCTGCATTATCCAAAAGTAATGGGGGTGTATGTGCAACAATTCAAAGGAAAAAATATACTGTCACAAATTGCACTTGATTGGATGATATGGCTTGGATTAGGAGCATGGGCTCTGAAAGAATTGTTTTTCTAAATCACAGGTTAAGCTTTTATTTAATTGAGTATACAGTTAATTATGGCTGAAGCATCTTTGATTGTTGCACTCATTGGTTTTATTCTAATTGTAGGAGCTATTCTAAAACACAGTTCTCAAAAGCGAGGTTATCCGCTTACTTTAATATTACTTTTACTCGGAATCCTTCTTGGACCAATTACTGGAATTTTTACGCCCGGAGCAGCAGAAAATCAAGTTGCAGTTACTTCATTTATCACTCTGGCTTTGATATTGGTTTTATTTGATACTGGATCTCAGATTAAGATAAGATCTCTGTTCAGAAATTTTGCAGGCCCAACAATGTTCGGATTGCTCAGCGTTTTACTCACAATAGGAATTGTTGCAGTTCCGTTCAAATTTCTATTAGGACTTGATTGGATTCTTGCAATATTGTTTGGAAGTTTTCTAGCTTCAACGGATTTGACGATTCTCGGACCAGTATTGAGCAACATTAAATTAAAACCAAAGATTTCAGAATATTTAGAACTTGAATCAACATTGAATACTGTTATCTCAGCAGTACTAGTTATTGTATTAATTAATTTAATTGAGTCTCCAGTTACTGCAAAAGCAACAACAATTATTGGAGAAGGACTTCAAACTTTATTGTACCATATTTTTGTAGGTGTCGGACTTGGAGTATTATTTGGGTTCTTAATTTTGTGGTCAATTCGACACATGACTTTAGAAGAATTACCACACATCATTATGATTGGCGCACTATTTGCTTCTTATGCAATAACTGAAATTCTTGGAGCTTCAGGAATTGCAACAGCTTTGGCAGTTGGAATGGTTTTCGGAAATTCAAAATATAAACTTCCGAATATAATCAAATCCTTTGGAGGTGAGCTTGAATTAATCTTAGTAACATTTGTTTATGTTATCCTTGGAGCGATTATTGATTTTACTATTTTGAAATCTGTTATTGTTCTAGCGCTAATTTTAATCGCAGCAGTTTATCTTGCGAGATATGGAGCACTTCGAGTTACGAACAAAGAAAATGCAAAATATAATCGATTTTATTTGATCAGTTCTCCCCGAGGAATTACTTGTGCAGTTCTGACTTTGAGTTATGCCAATTTATTTCCAGATCCAACTGCAATAATTGGTTTGGTTTTCGGAGTAATTCTTGTAAGTAGTTTATCATTGTTTGGAATTCCAAAGACTTTACCTCGCCGAGCATAATTTAAATCTTTGATTTGTGAACTTATTTGTTCGTATGTGAAATCGTTATACGAAAAGGCCGATTTTTTCGTGAGAAATAATAAAACTTATAAACTAGATGATTCTAACCAAGTACAGTCAACCTTGAGTTGACGATTCTGTGAGGGCATCGCCTGAGACACATGCTCATTTAATGAGCGCAAATGTGTGCCAGTTACTCAACTGGTATAAAGTAGGCGAAGTGATACTTGATAGTTGACACATTATGATACTATCAGTGAGTATCCCAAATATTCCAAACTAAATAAATTTTCAAGCTAGCGATAAAGAATTCCCGTTGATCCTGCGGGAGACTACTGCTAGCAGGATGCGATTCAGACATGCAAGTCTATATTCCGATATGGCGGAAGGCTGAGTAACACGTCAATAATCTGTCCTTAAGTGGAGCATAACCTCGGGAAACTGAGGGTAATTCTCCATAGTGGCGAGATGCTGGAAAGCGCTTGCCATCAAAGCTTCGGCGCTTAAGGGTGAGTTGGCGGCAGATTAGCTAGTTGGTAGGGTAAAGGCCTACCAAGGCGAAGATCTGTAGGGGTGATGAGAGTCATAGCCTCCAGAGGAACACTGAGATAAGGGTTCCAGCTTTACGGAGTGCAGCAGTTACGAAACCTTTACAATGCGCGCAAGCGTGATAAGGGCATCCTGCGTGCCGGCCTATGGTCGGCTTTTGTCGAGTGTAAAAATCTCGGAGAATAAGGGGTGGGCAAGACCGGTGCCAGCCGCCGCGGTAATCCCGGCGCCCCGAGTGGTAGTCATGTTTATTGGGTTTAAAGCATTCGTAGCCGGTTGGATTAGTTCTCGGTGAAATTTAGCGTCTTAAACGTTAAGAAGGCTGAGAAAACTTACCAACTAGGAACCGGAAGAAGTAGGGGGAATGTCGGGGGGAGCGGTAAAATGTTGTAATCCTCGATGGACCATCAGTGGCGAAGGCGCCCTACTAGAACGGCTTCGACGGTCAGGAATGAAAGCTGGGGGAGCAAACCGGATTAGATACCCGGGTAGTCCCAGCCGTAAACGCTGTCTGCAAGGTGCTGCATTTGTTTCGAGCTTATGCAGTGTCGAAGAGAAATCGTTAAGCAGACCACCTGGGAAGTACGGTCGCAAGGCTGAAACTTAAAGGAATAGGCGGGGGGTCACCACAAGGGGTGGATGTTGCGGTTTAATTCAACTATACGCGGGAAACCCTACCAGAGCCGACAGCAGAATGAAGGTCAGTCTGAATGGCTTACTTGACGCGCTGAGAGGTGGTGCATGGCGGTCGTCAGCTCGTGCCATGAGGTGTTCAGTTAAGTCTGAGAACGAGCGAGACCTGCGTCTTCAGTTGCTATCGTTTTTTTTTGAGAACGAGCACACTGACGAGACTGCATTCGAAAGGATGAGGAAGGTGCAGGCTACGGTACGTCTGTATGCCCCGAATGCTCTGGGCTACACGCGACATACACTGGTCGGAACAACGGGCTGCGACTCCGAAAGGAGAAGCTAATCCCTTAAAGCCGATCCGGTTCGAATTGAGGGTTGCAACTCATCCTCATGAAGACGAAATCCCTAGTAATCGTGTATTAGCATTGCACGGTGAATACGTCCCTGGCCCTTGCACTCACTGCCTGTCAAGTCAACCGAGCAGGGTTATGATGAGGTTTTGTCCTTAGGGCAGATTCAAATCATAGCTCAGTGAGGCGGATTAAGTCAACACAAGGTATCTGTAGGGGAACCTGCAGATGGATCACCTCCTTTATACAGATGTCCCACGGGACATTTGATAAACTCGAGGTGGAGTATTACTTCACCGTAGGGGTTCTTCGGGAGTTAATCTTGGAGAACCCCCAATGGGCTTGTAGCTCAATCTGGTAGAGCACCTGCTTTGCAAGCAGGGGGTTAGGTGTTCAAATCACCTCAAGTCCATTCTCCGTTTTTAACGGAGATTACGTACTTACTTTGTAAGTACACTCGTAAGAGAATATTGCGATCAAGATGTTAGATGGCGTTTCGACGTCTATCTTGGTTAAGGTAGACCTCCAGAATTAGTAAAAGTAAAATAAGCTTAGTTACACCGTTTGGTGGATGGCTTGGCTTGAGAAACCGAGGAAGGTCGTGGCAAGCTGCGATATGCTCAGGGGAGGCGCACGCATCCTTTGATCCTGAGATTACCTAATGGGACTTCCTTCATTCTTCGGAATGACATCACTTCGTGATGGGGAACCCGGTGAACTGAAACATCTTAGTAACCGGAGGAAAAGATATCAATTGATATGCCGTGAGTAATGGCGAACGAAAGCGGTATAGGGCAAACCGAATCCGTGCAGGTGACTGTATGGAGATGTGGCTGACTAGTGTACTGGTCTGAGAGTTTTGGCGAAGTTTTTTGGAACATTATGCCAAAGAGGGTGATAGCCCCGTAGTTAAAACTTGAAGAGTAGATTGCTAGCATCGAGAGTAGCGTGTTTTGAAAGTAGCGCGTGAATACAGGGGACAGTAACCTCTAACCCTAAACATTTCTCAAGACCGATAGCGAATTAGTAGCGTGAGTGAATGCTGAAAAGATCCCGTACAAGGGAGTGAAAAGATCCTAAAACCAAGCGGTCACGGTTAGTAGCGGCACTAAGGTGTTGCTACGTTCGTTTTGAAAAATGAGTCAGCGAGTTCATTTTTGTGGCGAGGTTAAGCCTTTTAGGTGGAGCCAAAGGGAAACCGAGTGTGAAAGCGCGATTTAGTCATAAGGATGAGACCTGAAGCCCGTCGAGCTATGCCTGGGCACGGTGAAGTGGCAGTAAAATGTCGTGGAGGCCGGAAGAGGTGCTACGAGCACGTGCTCTTATGACCTGGGTATAGGAGTGAAAGGCCAATCGAGATGGGCAATAGCTGGTTCCCGCAGAAATAAGCCGTAGTTTAGTCTAAGCAGAGCATTCTATCAGGGTAGAGTACAAATTGTATGGTCTGGGGGAGCAATCCCTCGCTATATTGTTTAACTCCGAATCTAATAGATGCGTAGAAGCTTGGAAAAAGTGGGTCGGGTTAAGCCTGATTCACGAGAGGGGAACAACCCAGAGAGTAGTTAAGGCCCCAAAATTCTAGTTAAGTGTACTTAAGGTTTTTTTGGTCGAAGACACTGAGGAGGTTGGCTTAGAAGCAGCCATCCTCTAAGGAAAGCGTAACAGCTCACTCAGCGAGATCTTAGGGACCGTAAATGGACGGGACTAAAACTAGATGCCGATACTGCTCCCCGCTGCGTTAAGCAGCGCCGGTGTATGCGGGCGGTTTGCATGGGTAGAAGTGTGTTTGTGAAGATGCATGGACCGTGTAATCATGTGAATGCTGACAGTAGTAGTAACTAAGTGAGGTGAGAATCCTCACCATCGAAAGAGCAAGGGTTCCTTGGCGCTAGTCGTTAGCCAAGGGTTAGTCGGTCCTAAGTGTTAATCCTAACCGATTAAGACGAAAGGGAAACAGGTTAATATTCCTGTACCGTACAAAGGCGTTCGGTAACGAAAGCCTAATATGACGCTTTGAGATATACATTGCGGACTTGTCTGTCCGTCTAAGCGTGTAAGGCCTGGGAGTTGTGTCATGCAGAGAACAGGTTGAAAGCGCGAAGGTCGCAAGATTTTGTAGAGTCTTAGAGTCCATGAAAAATTATTAGGAAGTGTTTGTGCGTCCGTACCCATAACCGACACAGGTGCTCTGGCTGAGCAAGCCAAGATGTGTGAGATTAATCGACCCTAGGGAATTCGGCAAAATAGCCCCCTGACTTTGGTTGAAGGGGTCCCAGCGGTTGTAACGTATGTTGCGATTGCTGGGCTAAGATATTAGGTCGGCCCGACTGTTTAACAAAAACGTAGCCAACTGCTAGACGGGAACGTTGTGTATAGTTGGTGACTTCTGCCCAGTGCTAGTATCTGAAAGCGGTTTTCAAGCTGCCTAAGGACTGGTAAACGGCGGGGGTAACTATGACCCTCTTAAGGTAGCGAAATACCTTGGCCATTAAATGTGGTCGTGCATGAACGGAGTAACGAGGTTGACACTGTCCCAGGGTTGAGTCTCATGAACTTACTATTCTGGGGAATGGGCCAGAGACTTCCAGTGGGACGCTGAGACCCCGTAGAGCTTTACTGTAGCTTGTAGCTGTTATATTGCTGTGTTTGCACAGTGTATAGGGGAGGCTTCGAAGCATTGTTTCCGGACAATGTGGAGCCACCGATGTAACACCCTACCTTCATATCGATATGACTTACCTGAAAGGGAACACCTATAAGCGGACAGTTTGAGTGGGGCGCTCCCCTCCTGAAAATGTATCAGGAGGAACCTAAGGTCAGCTCAGCCTGGTTGGAAACCAGGTGTAGAGTTTAAGAGCAAAAGCTGGCTTGACTGAGATCTGCAAAGCAAAGGTTTCAGACACGAAAGTGTGGTCTAGAGAACCCCTATGTCCCTCTTACTGAGGGCTAGGATTGATAGAAAAGCTACCTCGGGGATAATTGAGTGGTGCCGTGCTAGAGTACATATCGACCACGGCGCTTGCGACTTCGTTGTCGGCTCTGCTTATCCTGGCTGTGCAACAGCAGCCAAGGGTGCGGGAGTTCACCGATTAAAAAGCACCGTGAGCTGGGTTCAGAACGCTGTGAAGCAGTTTGTTTGATATCTACTGGAAGTGTTGGGAGTCTGAAGAGAAGCTGCCTCTAGTACGAAAGGAACGAGGTGTCCGAGCCTCTGGTGTATCTGTTGTCCGACAGGGCAGGCAGAGCAGCTACGCTCGAAGTGGATAACTTCTGAAAGCATCTAAGAAGGAAGCCACCTGTGAAAAGAGACTCTCTAGGTACTTGTAAAAGACAAGTTTGATAGGACTGGGGTGTACGCATCAAGGAAACGAGATGTTTAGCCCGCGGTTACTAATAGCCTTAAAGTTTATTTTACCCATTCTGGAGGTCTACCTTTATATTTTCTTTTTTTTAGAAACATTTATCATTGACTTTAGATTATCATAATTATGCGAAGACGTCTTAGAAAACTGACAAACATTCAAACATTTTCTCTAGTTATTTTTAGCGCAGTTGTTGTTTACTTTGTAGACTGGTTTATTCTGAGGTCTCTTGGAATTTTACCTAGCGTAGAATTCTTTATCGATGTAGTGTTGTTTTATGTGTTTTTCAAACTTGTTCAGAAAGAAGCACCAAAATTATTACATTAATTCCTTTGTAGTTTGATGAGTAAAAATTAGAATTATTAATCCTATCACAATTGAAAGTATTGAACTCAAAACAACATCATTAGGATATAAATATAAGTCTAGTAAATTCCAAATACCTCGCCAAACTGAAATTACTGCAGTACCAACTAATAATGCCAGAAATAAATGTCTGTTTTTTAATTTGTACATTTTGTTTATAATCACTTTAACAATATAAATCTTTCAGGTACCGTAACTCTTTTAAACCTCTAAAATGCTGTTTAATCAACGCAGAGAGGCAGACCGTCGGCGCTTGCGCTGTGGAAAGTCCACCCACTCATGAAGTCCACTGAGCTTTAATAGGCTCGTCTGGCAACAGAAACGAACTGCTCTGTTCGTACGATGATCCTCAAGGTGAGGTTGTTCAGAGTAAGATGAAAAAATGTCAGACTGGATGAGTGCAAGGTTAAAAACCGCTTAGTCAAATGTCTGTACAGTCGTTCCAATTGCGGAGACTGACAAAAGGTGGCTTACATCTCTGCGTTTATATTTTCTTCATAAATTTTCTATTAAACGTTGAATTAAATCCGTGAGCACTTTTTCCGAAAGGAACTCCATAACTTCGACCGTATGCATCAACATCAACCCATTTATTTCCAACTTTAACACTTAACCACTGATGCGGAGACAACAAATAAGTTAATCCTCTTTTCAATTTAATATCACTTTCTTTGAATTTACCAGTTTTAATCAGGATTAATCTAATCAGAAAATTTTGATGAGTACAGTGTAGAACTTCTCTGCTCCAAAGTTTATTTACATCTTTTTGAAATACTTTTGGAAGCCTTGCGTAGGTTTTCCAATTACTACTAGTGAATTTTGTAGTCACAGCATCATAAGCTCCTTTGAGAATTTCCATCTTTGATTTCCTTTTTACTCTATCTATAACTCTTTGTAAATCTGAAGGAACTTTACTAGGTATTTTGTATCGATCAAATATTCCGAACCACATACTTTATTCCGTAATTCAAATTATTAATACTTTGAGTTTTCAAACATTTTTTAAACCAGTATTTTAGTTCTAACTATGGCAAAGAAAAATCAAATGAGAATGCCTTCCTCACAAGGCGGATTAGTTAATTACTATGATGAGAATAAAGCCTATGTAAATATTTCTCCGAAATTTGTTATTGGACTTACAGTAGTAATTGCGATTTTGGCAATTCTAGTTCGAGTTATATAATTATGAAAATCATATCTTGGAATGTTAATGGAATTCGTGCAGTTATGAAAAAAGGTTTTGCAGATTTTGTTGACAAATCAAATCCAGATATTTTATGTTTACAAGAAACTAAAGCACACCCAGATCAAGTTGATAAACTTCTAGATGATTATGAACATCACTATTGGAATAGTGCCGATAAGAAAGGTTATTCTGGTACCGCGGTTTTTTCCAAAATCAAACCATTGAAAGTGGTTTATGGTGGAGGTCTTTCCGAAGGTGAGACCGAAGGTCGTGTAATAACTTTAGAATATGATCACTTTTACTTAATTAATGTTTATACTCCAAATTCCCAAAGAGGTCTAACTCGTTTAACTTATCGTCAGAAATGGGACAAGTCTTTTTTGAAATATTTGAAAGAACTAGAGAAAGATAAACCAGTTGTTTTGTGTGGTGATTTGAATGTCGCACATAAAGAAATTGATTTGGCACGTCCAAAAAATAATGTTAAGAATGCAGGCTTTACTCCCGAAGAACGAAGCGGGTTTGATAAGTATCTTGCAGCAGGATTTGTAGACACATTTAGAATGTTTACAACTGAAGGAGAAAATTACTCTTTTTGGAGTTATATGTTTAATGCCAGAAAGAAAAATATTGGTTGGAGAATTGACTATTTTTGTGTATCTGAAAAATTAAAATCAAAGGTCAAGAGTTCTCGAATTTTGAAGATGGTTATGGGTTCAGATCATGCTCCCGTTGAACTAAAAATTAATATTTAAGATACATACTCAGTATGTAATAGTATGAGAAAGTATTATATATGAAAAGTAATTATTATTGACATGCTGCGTGACAGAATTAGTATTACTATTGATAAAAGTCTTTTGAGTTGGATTGATAAACAAGTTCGTAGTCGGCGGTTTTCAAGCAGAAGTCATGCACTTGAATATGTAGTTTCTAGATATGGAAAGAAATAGACCGCTCTTTATAGTCAGCAATTTGGCAGTAATTCTTGGAATTTCTATTCTTGTTTTAAGTGGTTTAATTTTTGTAACATTTAATACTCCAACGGGATTTTTTGATGGAACAATTTCTGGATTTTCAACGGCAGATTTGAATGATTCCACCACAAATAACGCGGCAGTTAATTTGAGTGGATTCGAACAAGGAACTGCAGTTGTTGGTCAAGATGTTGAGTGGATAAATCTTAACACAAGTGAGATTGTTACTACAGCAGCACCCGAAGTAAGTGAGACGACAGAGTCAGAAGTTGAGGGTAAACTTCAAAAGAAAGTTACCGTTGCTTCAGAGTTTCACTATCAAAAGGTTTTGACTTATGCTTCAATTCCCGATTTAACTCCAGATCAAGTTAAGTTGTATTGGATGATTGACGGTGTTAAAACTGATATTACAGAGAGAGAAGAGTTCAATCTAACTTTTTACGATGAAAACAATGATGAATTAATTGACAAGATTTCTTGGATTACTCCGCATCTTTCCATAC
>CAXGHT010000006.1:0-18476 GCA_964010235.1 uncultured archaeon
AAATAATCACTTAAACATCTCTAATACACTCTATTAAACAAACTAAGTCTATACTGCTGGAGGCAGGATTCGAACCTGCGAAGGCACTAAGCCACTGGATCTTAAGTCCAGCCCATTTGACCGCTCTGGAACTCCAGCATAAAATATCATTCCCTACCTCTATTTTAAAGCTTATCGCTCTGAAACCTCCTGAAATACACTCTCAAGCCTTATACTCAAAAAGCTTTTAAATCAGCACTTATACCATGTTTTATGGCAAGATTAGTTGTACAAAACGCAGTTAGACAAGCTGTCCGAGATTCTGGATGCAACTGTGCTGGAAATTTCTCTGACGCACTTAGCGAAAGAGTTTCTGCTATGGTAAAAGATGCAGTAACCCGAGCACAAGCAAACGGTAGAAAGACAGTTCAGTCACGAGATTTATAATCTCGGTATAAACGATGCCCCCAACGGGGCATTTATATTTTTAAAATCCAAATAGAGGACCTTGTTTTTTCTGATGAATAATTTCTTTAACTTTCAAATCAATTTCATTTTCCAATTGATCATACGTTGAGTCATCAACAATATCCATGGAGAAAAACTCACGTAAGGTGTCCGAAACTACATCATTAATTGAGTTACTTAGCCCAAAAACAGCAACATCCTTCTTGTATTTCTCAACAACTTGATTAACAAGTTCTTTCTTCAAGTGTTCCTCAATATCTCGCGGTGCAAAATCAGAGTCCTTAATGGATAAAACCAAATCACGCACGCGTTTAAATTCAGCAACATCTTCATCAGTCATAGTAAAAGCCAAAGAATATTCTGCCAAATCAATATCACCATAAGTTGTTGATGCTTCAAACAAATTCTGGTAAACAGGACTTCGCGGAGGAAGACCAACCAAAATAATTTGCTTCTTTGAACGACCAAGAACAACGTTTAATTTCTTATGATCTCTAAAAAGAAAATCTGCATTACTAGTAAAATCAAAAATTATTGAATCTCTTTCTTGACCTTGAAATTTATTGATAGTATTAATGTTCAAGCTATTCAACAAATAAAATCCAAGTTTGGTTTTCTCTAACTCATTCTTGTATTTGCGTCCAAGAATATACTCTGGAAATCGAATCATAAACTCACGTATCAAAGAAACCTGAGCGTTGAACGGAGATATAATTCCAATCTCTTTCGGAGAATAAGTTTTCAATAATTCCTTCAACATTGTGACAATCAAAATCAAATTACCATAATTAAAATATGAATTTCTAAATCCGTTTGAAAATTTCACCGGATTAAATATTCCACGATTTTCCAATTCTAAATCAGAATTATGCGGAACAATCCAAGTTATCTCATCTGCCTTTGAAACCTCAGAAAGCGACTTTGCTTTTTGCTTATCAAACTCGCGACCTGACTTAAACAACATTCGACCCTCATAAAAATTATCATTAATGAATTCAAAAACTTTCTTAGAATTCCTGAAATTATCTCTTAAGTATAAAGTCTTTCCAGAAGAATTCCATTGTTTAGAAATCATTTCAAACGGAGATTTATGTAAAATCATAAGTTCTTCTTCTGAAAGTGTAGTACTCAATTTTTCCAATATTTTCTGATCAATAAATTGACTTAATTGTTGAGTGTCTCCGCAAATCAATACACGCTTGCTTTTCAGCAAAGCAATCAAAAGTTTAGAAAGTTCAACAGTAGATGCTTCATCAATAATAACCAAATCAAATTCTTCATGCTTCAAATGAATTCCAACAGAATCAATTGTTGAACCAATAATCAAAGAGTCTTTTACAATTTCATCATAATCAAATTTCTTTCCTAACTTATTTTTCAATGAAAACTTCTTTACTTCAGGACGTTCAATTGAAGTATCAGAACCAATTCTCAGAACGTTCTCCTCATCAAGAAGCTTACTCAAAACATTATCAATCGCCAAGTTTGTGGCAGAACAAACCAAAACACGTTTTTTCAGTTTAATTGCTTGCTTACAAATTTCTGCAATACACTCCGTCTTACCAGTCCCACCAGGACCTTCAACAGGAATAATTCCCCGTTCCAAGTTTAACAAGCTTAGAGCAGTTGAAATAACTTCGCTCTGGCTTTCAGTAAAACCGTTTCCAACAAGTTTCCCAACTTTTTCAACTTGCCAATCTTCATTATTTTCTTCAGAATAAAGATTATCAACAAACTTAGAATATTCTTTAGACTTCTCAACATCATCAAGATTCTTCAGCATATTATCAACTAAGAAAACTAAATCGGAAGTTGAACTAACTAAAACTTTTGAGCCTTGAGAAAAATCAACATCAGGTCTAACTCTGAAATAATATTTCCCCTTTCGATAGTGCTCAACAATCGCATCACTCTCATCAACCAAAACTCGCTCTGATGATTGAAACTTAACTTTTCGATCAACCAACTTAACTCCGACAATCAAATAATTTCCAAAATCTTCAACATTAGAAACTTCACCATAACTCTTTCGACCAGAATTTATAGACGCATGATGCTCACGCAAGATTTCTAAATATGATTTAAATAATTCCAACACTTCCACAAAAATACTCTACTAACTTGGTTTATAATTGTTTATTCAATTTGTCGAATGTCTAATATTCCCTAAAATCTTCCTTCGGCGGAAGCCAAGAATCAGCCTCATTATATGTTTCAATTCCCCAATGCTCATCAGGCAATTGCTTGTAAATATCAACTACTTCATCATTAGATTCTACATCTTCCTCTTTATCAAAAAAGCTTGAATCAATAATTCTATCCGTTCTAAGCTTCCAATAATGAATTCGCCACTCGCGTCCATCAAATAACGTAGTTTCTTCACTTTCAGAGCTAAGCAATCCCCAATCTTGAAAGTGGTAGAAAACATTTCTGTCCCGCGGTTCAAGCATATTATCAATAACTCGGTCTTGATATCCGAAAAATCCAAGTAAATGTTCAGCCATTAATTCTGCATCTGGACGTTCATCTTCAGACATTTTGACCGAATTCATAATTGCGTCAGTTAAAGATTTAGGATTTATTTGAGGCTCTCGTCTACCTGTAACCATATAAATCCACAATATTCAACAATTATAAACGTTTCACTTAGCAGTAATAAACTACTAATAAAACTCAACAAAAAGAGGATAATGATCTGAACCATAACTAAATTGTTTCTCAAAATCATATTCTCGACAGGCAAGATCTTCACTCACAATTATCCCATCCAAGCATAAACCATTACTAATTGTACGACCTCTAACAATGTCAGTCAAATTATATTTAGCTAATAATTTTTTATTCCTCTTTCTTTCAAAAGGGAACCACTGATTCAAATCAACACCAATAACATTAGTATTGTCACCTAATTGATTCAACATTTCATCCAATTGTTTCTTTCGAGTTATTGGACCTGCATGATGTTCTAAATGACCATTAATTATTGTCTGAGTTTTTAATTCTGATACTGAATAATTTAATGTTTCTTTCCAACCAAGCGCTTTAGAAAGAAGTCCATTTCTACGCGTTCCATAAGGCAAACCTCTCGTTTCAAGAGGAACATCTTTCAAAATAGTAACTAAATAGTACGGTTTTCCGCGCCTTATCCAGTCAAGTGTAAGATCAACATGTAATGACTTATCCTTTGCATATAATTCAATTTCCTGGCTAAATTCTTTTGAAACTTCTTGTAAGGTAATAACATCCGGACTTAAATCATCAAACATATCCAATGCTTGAGAAGTTCTATTATTGTTGGGATGAGTATTCCAATTTAATATTTTCATTGATCTAACGAACGATAGAAGTTATCTCCAATTGTTTTACGAAGATACCACGATGTTCTATTAATATAATTACATTCATCGGGAGTACCATCAAAATCTTGTTCAATCAAATCTCGCAACCCATAACGCCAACCCCAACTATTTTTATTACCTCGCTCGTCAGGAGAACACATAAATGGAAATCTAACAATTCCAAGCTGGTCAAGCAAAGTTCTAAATCGTTTAATACTGCTCTTTGGTTCATGACCGTGAACTATCAAAGCACTCTTTATTTGATCAAGAGTTTTTGGTTCGGAAATAACTGAATTAAGCATAACTTGATTCTTGGGAATAATACTTTCTCTACGAACTCGTAATCGCTCTTTATAATCTACTTCTGCCACAAAATAATTATACGCGCCGCTCATTAAAAAACTTTGTTGCGTACAACGATTACTCTTCTTCATCACCAAGATTTGAATCACCATTAATGTTCAAATCTCGGGAAGTTCCAACATAATCTGCTAAACGTTTAATATCGTCTGAAACATACGTCACTATTGCCTGGAGTTTATCTTCATTATTGACTTGAGGCTTCTTTAGTAAAAAAGCAGAATTATCCAACTGAAGAACTCGATCATTCAAAACATCTATCACATTGCTGTCTGCAGTATGAGTTAAACCAAGTTGAGACACTTCAACAATATCGTCTATACACTTCTCAACCATTCCTTTAGCCATAATTCTCTTCTCATCATGAGACATCTCTTTGTTACCTGGGCTTGTGTAAACTCCAGATAGTCTTTCAGAACAAGAATACAGAAGTTTTACAATATCTCCACAGTGAAAACCATCAATTTCTTGTATAACTTGATCTGATTCGTCCAAAACTTCTTTAACTTCATTTCGCAATTGTTCGTATTTATCCATCGCAAAATTTGATAGACATATCACTATATTAAAGTATCGATTGCTCAAAATACTTCAGAATTATTTCAATTCTTCAGCTTGTTTCTTTGAAAGAATTCTCCAACATTCATGAGTTGCATCCTTTGCTGGTGATTTAGCAACTGCGAAATATCGTCCACTCTTCTCTCTGACTTCAAAGTCGCTCGTTGTGAACTTTGACTTTGACTTGACGTCATAAAATGATAATTCTACCATAAAAACAGTAGTAAAAGAGGGTTTAAAACAATTTCTTTACTGAGAATATTAGCGAGATCTTGGATTTGGCATAGTACTACCAACCCTACTTGCTTTTGGATTCTTGTTTCTTGAAGGTCTTGAAAAACTTGAAGGTCTAGATTTTTTATTTCCAAATCTTCGTGGACCTCTTGATCTTCCTTCGCTAGGCTTAGAAGCATTACTTCTTCGATTCCGAGAACCACGATTATTCCACTTTCGACCCGGTCGAGGACTTCGTTTTCTTGAAGCTCCACCAACATCAAATTTCAATTTAGGGAATTTGTCGCTAGTAAGTTCTTTAATACTAATATCATAATTATTTAGAATTTGTCTGAAAATATCATGATCTTGATTACTTAGCAAAGTAATTGCTTTTCCAGTTGAACCACCTCGAGCAGTTCTTCCAACTCGGTGAATATATTCTTGAGGATCATCTGAAAGATCATAATTAAAAATATGTGAAACTGCTTTGATATCAATACCTCTTGCAACAACTGGCGAAGCTACTAATAAATCAGTTCTTCCGTTGTTAAATTGACCAATAATTCTCAGTCTTTTATTTTGAGTAAGTCTTCCATGAATCATTCCAATCTTAATACCTTGTTTTCTTAAATTCTTAGAAACTTTTTCAACAGTATGTCGATTTGAACAAAATACAATTGCTTGATCAGTATCTTCATTATTCAATAAATGAACTAGTAATGAAAATTTTTCTTGCTTCTGAACATTATAATAATATTGCTCAAGATATTCTTCAGCAACTTGAACTTCCGATTCAGCAACAACAGGATTATGCATATGTCTTTGTTTAATTCTAGAAATTTCCTGAGAGATAGTTGCACCAAATAGAATCATTTGTTTTCTTTTTGGAGTGTAAGATAAAATACGTTCAATATCTCTAATGAATCCCATATCTACTAATCTATCTGCTTCGTCTAAAACAAAATGTGTTAGTTTTGATAAATCAATATTTCTTTGTTGTAAATGATCAAGAAGTCTTCCCGGAGTACTAACTACAATTTCTGATCGTGCAATATCCTTTATTTGAGGACGTAATGATACGCCACCATAAACTGTTGCAATTCCAAGTTTACTATACTTTCCAAATTTTCCAAGTTCTCTTGAAATCTGAACTGCAAGTTCTCTTGTTGGTGCAAGAATTAAAGCTTGAACACCTTTCTTTGGAACAACTTGGTTAATCAATGGAATTCCAAAAGCAGCAGTCTTTCCAGAACCAGTTTTAGATTTTCCAATCATATCTTTTCCAGAATTAATTAGAGGAATTGCTTTTTCTTGAATATCAGTTGGTTCAGTAATTCCAAATTCAGAAAGTGCTCTTACTATATTTGAATTTACTCCCAATTCGTTAAATGTGTTTTTTTGCATTTGTTAATACTGAAATAAAATGAACTTTATGTTGCGTTGTTGTCGTAACTTTCTGAACTTCTACTTCGTCCTATTATCTACGCCGATACTTAGTTTATAAGAGTTGCGTTTAAGAATAAGCGCCCGTTCCGTGATTTGAACACGAGTCACTAGCTTGACAAGCTAGTATGATAGACCAAACTACACCAAACGGGCATGAGTTCATGGTAAATTATTTCATTTATAAGCCTTACGATATCCGAGCCAAGCTTTTTATTCTACCAAGGAAGTAATTAATTGTGGCAGAGTTACTAATCTTTCTTGCAGGATTACTTGGAATTTGGTATGGTGCGCACACAGTCGTAGACCATGCATTAATCATAGCCAAGCAATTAAAGATCTCAAAACTCTTTATAGGACTCACAATTCTCTCAATCGGAACATCACTTCCGGAAATATTCACTCACATAAATGCAAGTCTAAAAGAACTTGCAGGAAGTGCAGCATCAAACATCGCAATTGGAACAAATATAGGCTCAAACATAGTTCAGATAACTTTAATCTTAGGAATCTTGGCATTTCTAACAAGAATAAAATCGTCAAAGTCAGTACAAAACCGAGACGGATTAGTTATGTTAGGTGCAATAGTAGCATTATTTTTCATGGGTCTAGATGGAATAATTTCCCAACTTGAAGGAGCAATATTATTCTTCGCGTATCTGGGATATCTTTTCTATCTATATACAAAAGAAGAAAAGTTAAGTGAAATTATTTCAAGAAAAACAAAATGGACTCACAAGCATTTCAAGAATTTCACATTACACTTTATCATAATTTTAATTGGATTAGCAATACTTCAATTTTCTGCAAATGCAGTGGTTGACACAACGCTAAGATTTTCAAACACTTTTGGAATTGAGCAATCATTTTTTGGACTATTAATTATCGGATTTGCAACAGCACTTCCAGAATTTACTACAGCAGTTATGGGAATATTGAAGAAATCCAGAGATCTTTCACTCGGAGTTTTAATCGGTTCAAACATTACAAACCCGATGATGGCATTAGGAATCGGAGCAATGATTACAGATAATCCAATTTCAAAAAGTTTGGTAAATTTTGACATACCGTTTTGGTTCATAGTCTCGGCTGGACTTCTTCTCCTGTTCCAAAAAGATAAAAAACTCAGCAAGATTGGCGCAGCCGGAATGATTGGGTCATACATAGTTTACGCATTGTACAAAACATATTCTGTTGGAATCATTTAGACAGGCTTTTAACAGTTAAAACACAAACAAAATAATGCTAACTTTGGAAAAAATTGAAGAATTCAATAAACGCCTTCTAAAGAGCAAGAAGTTTTGGGCATTTGTAATACTATCAAAGCCAATCAAGTATTTTATTGTTGCAGTAATATTAGTAAAAGTGCTTGGATAATCTACAAAAAACTCGTGACACTTATATTTAACCTATTCTCTGTTACAATCGGTACTTTTATAAACAAAACTGTTCAAAAATAAATTACGAAGGCTTGGTTCGCGCGCAATAGAAAAGTTAATAAAAATAACTCTTCATGAAGTCATGTCCCTCGTGAGGTAATAATTTGGCTAAAAATCCGATTCAACTAGATATTTCTAAACATGTGCTAATTCCAAAGCACAAGCTTCTAGACGAAAAGTCTTCAAAAACCCTTATGGAACAATATAAAATTTCTCCAAATCAATTACCTTCTATGTCCGTCAAAGATCCAATGGCCAAACATCTTAATGCAGAAATTGGATCAATTATTGAAATTGAAAGAATTTCTGAAGTCACTGGAAAACATAAATATTATAGGAGGGTTGTATGAACAAACAAATCCTCATCAAAAAATTCTTCGAAGAACATCGATTTGTAAAGAGCAACATCGATTCTTATAATTCTTTTATCGAATGGCGAATGCAAAAAGTTGTTGACGCCGAAAAGGAACTTATGCCTGCAGTTATTCCAGTAGATGCTGAAGAAGTTAAATTTGAATTCTCAGAGTTATCTCTAAGAAAACCAATAATTATTGAAGCGGACGGTTCAGAAAGACCTCTTTATCCTGCCGAAGCACGAATGAGAAATCTTACTTATTCTGCGCCAGTATTTTTAGAAATCGCATTAATTGTTGATGGAAAAGAAAGAGATAGAGCCGAGGTTCAAATCGCAGAAATTCCAGTAATGGTTCAATCAAAACTTTGCTACTTATCAACTTTAACTCAAGATGAAATGATTGAAGCAGGAGAAGATCCAATGGATCCTGGCGGATATTTCATTGTAAACGGAACTGAACGAGCATTAGTTTTACTCGAAGACCTAGCTCCAAATCAAATCACAGTTAATTCAGAAAAAACAGGTCCAATCACACATTTTGCAAAAGTTTTCTCAGCAATCGATACTTACAAAATCTCACATACTGTCGAACGAACAAAGGAAGGAATATTTCAAGTAAGTTTCAGTAACGTAAAGAAAGTTCCATTCACAGTAATCTTGAAAGCATTAGGAATGACTAAGGATAAAGATATCGCAGACGCGGTTGGATTCAAAGAAATTCCTGAAGATCTATATATTAACCTAGTTGAATTCATGAGCGTAACAAACCAAGAAGAAGCAAAAGAATTCATTTCAAAGAGTTTGCAAATTGCACTTCCAAAAGATAGAAAGCTTCAGAAAGTTGAATCTATTCTTGATACAATATTTTTACCTCACTTGGGAACAGATAAGAAAGCGAGAATGAACAAAGCATATTTCCTTGCTCAAATGATTAGAAAAACAATTCTTCTAAGAGAGGGAAAAATTCAAGCAGATGACAAAGATCACTACATGAATAAAAGAATCAGAATGGCAGGAGACCTTCTTGAAGATTTATTCAGAACAAATTTCAAAGGGTTAAAGAATGATATAATTTATATTTTCACTAGAGGAGTAAGACGAGGAAAAATAATTCCAATCGCATCTCTTGTAAGATCAAAATTCATGACTGAAAAGATTCGGTCAGCAATGGGAACTGGAAATTGGACTGGAAACAGACAGGGAGTTTCTCAACGACTTGAAAGAGATAATCCAATTGCAGCAATTTCTCAACTACGAAGAGTAACATCTTTACTAGATTCAAACAGAGAATCTTTCGAAGCAAGAGCGCTACATCCAACACACTGGGGAAGACTTTGTGCTATTGAATCTCCAGAAGGTAAGAATATCGGTCTAAGAAAAACTCTGGCTTTGACTGGAACAATCACAACAGAATTACAAGACTCAGAATACGTCAAAAACTTGAAGAGTTTACAAAAAATTGGTTTGGAGGAAATTAAAGGATGAGCTACGTATTTATTGATGGAGTATTAAAAGGAACAGTAAAGGATTCTGAAAAGTTTGTAAAGAATACCATCAAAGAACGAAGAGCAGGAAAATTATCAAAGAACCTAAATATAAATTATAATGAAGCTGAAGACATAGTTCAAATTCAACTTGACAAAAACCGACTTCGACGACCTCTAATTATTGCCCAAGAAGGTAAATCACTATTAACATCCAAACATTTAGAATCATTAAATTCAGGAAAGATGAGTTGGACAGACTTAATAGAAAAAGGTATCGTAGAAGAGATCGATGCTCTTGAAGAAGAATCAGCATTAGTTGCAATGAACGAAAAAGATCTAACAAAGAAACACACTCACGTGGAAATTGATCCAATTGCAATCTTTGGAATGAATGTATCAATGGTTCCATACGCTAATTTCAATCCAGCAGCACGGCTTCTTCGAGGCCAAAAAAACCAAGCACAAGGAACATCCTTATACGCTCTAAATTACTTAAATCGATTAGATACAAATGTAAACGTTCTTCACTACACACAAAAACCACTTGTAAAATCATTTACTCAAGACATGTACGGTGAACATATCACTGGTGGACAAAACCTGGTAATTGCAATCCTAAATTACGAAGGTTACAACATGTCTGACGGAGTTGTAGTAAATCGAGCATCTATTGATCGAGGACTTTCAAGAGTATCTCACTACCGACCCTACGCAGCAGAGCGACGAAGATATCCCGGTGGACAAATTGATGATATCAAAGTACCTGACAAAGATGTTCAAGGATATTCAACTGAAGCACATTATAAGAACTTAGACACGGACGGATTAGTTAGTCCAGAAACTCACGTAAAGGGTGGAGAAGTTCTTGTAGGTAAAACATCACCTCCACGATTCTTATCAAGACTTGAAACTTTCAGTACTGCAGCAAATATAAGAAAAGACACCTCTATTAAAGTCAAATTCGGAGAAAATGGAACGGTTTCCAAAGTTCTATTAACTGAATCCAAAGAAGGTAATCCTCTAGTAAACATTGAAGTTCGAGACACAAGACCAATTGGTGTAGGAGACAAAGTATCTTCTCGACACGGACAAAAAGGAGTTATTGGACACATTGCAAATCCAGAAGATATGCCATTCAGTTCATCTGGAACAGTACCAGATATATTATTCAATCCATTCGGTATGCGTCGTATGACCGTATCTCACCTAATCGAATCTCTTGGAGCAAAAGTTGGAGCTTTAAGTGGACGATATGTTGATGGAACACCTTTCAGTGGAGAACCCTCTGAAGATCTAAGAAAAGAGTTAGAAGAGCTAGGTTTCAGAGAAAACGGAACTGAAACTCTATATGACGGAAGAACAGGTAAGGCTTACGAAGCAAAGATTTTCGTAGGAAACATTTATTATTTAAGACTAAAGCACCAAGTCGCAGACAAAGTTCAATCCAGAGCAAGAGGAAGAGTTGCATTACTAACAAGACAACCTACAGCAGGTAAAGCAATGGAGGGCGGACTTCGATTTGGAGACATGGAAAAAGATACACTAATCGCTCACGGATCCTCATTACTTTTGAAAGAACGATTCAGTTCAGACAAAGACATAGTAAATATCGGAGACAGATCTGGAGATATTGCAGAATATGATTCATTCACTGATAGATTCACTAGCGTAGTGGATCCAAAGGAAACAGTTTCCAAGGTCGAAATGGCTTACGGATTTAAGTTGCTAATTGAACAACTAAAATCCATGGGAATCCGACCACAATTAAAATTAAAAGATAAATTCAAGCAAAAGAGGTCACAACAATGAAACAAGTAATTTCAAAACAAGTGGAGAGTATCAAGTTTGGTTTACTAAGTCCAACTATGATTAAGAAGCTTGGAAAAGTAAATGTAATAACTCCAGAAATCTACGACTCAGACGGATATCCAGTAGAAAAGGGATTAATGGATCCGGAAATGGGAGTGCTAGATCCAGGAATGGGAGTCAAGAAATGGAAAATCGGAGCAGGAAACTTCGGTTACATTAACTTATCAAAACCAGTAATTCATATTTTATACAGAACACACATCTACAATTTCTTACGTTCAACATGTTCAAGTTGTGGAAGAATTTCATTAACTGAAGCAAAGATTGAAAATTACCGAGAGAAATTAAGTTTAGCTGAAAATATTGATTCAAAAGAAGTGAAGAAAGTAATCAGAAACATGATCAAAGCAGCATCTACGGTAAAAACTTGTCCACACTGTAATACTCCGAGAGAAAAAACAGTATTCAAGAAACCTCAAACTTTCTTCGAAGGAAAAGAAGAAAGATTATGGCCAACAGATATTCGAGAACATTTGGAAAAGATTCCGGATGACGATGTAAAAGTTTTCGGAGTAGATCCAGCATTCGCAAGACCAGAATGGATGGTTCTAACAACCCTATTGGTTCCTCCAATTAGAGTAAGACCTTCAATTACGTTAGAAACTGGAGAACGTTCAGAAGATGATCTAACTCACAAGCTTTCAGACGTTGTAAGAGTAAATCAACGACTTCTGGAAAACATCAATGCAGGAGCACCGGAAATTATTGTTGAAGACTTATGGGATTTGTTACAATATCACATAACAACTTACTTCAATAATAGCATCGCACAAGTGCCTCCAGCAAGACACAGAACTCAAAGACAACTTAAGACTTTAGCTCAAAGATTGAAAGGTAAGACTGGAATCTTCAGAGCAAATCTCGCAGGTAAGAGAGTAAACTTCTGTGCACGTTCAGTTATTTCTCCAGACGCACATATTGACATAAATGAAGTTGGAGTTCCAGAAACAATTGCAAAGGAACTAACAATCGGAGAAAGAGTAACAGAATGGAATATCGATTGGTTGAAATCACTAATCAAGAACTTTGAAGGATATCCCGGAGCAAATTATATAATTACTAATGAAGGAAGAAGAAAGAAAATTACTGAAGAATCTATTGAATCAATTCTAGAAGAAGTTACTTTTGGATACCAAGTTGAAAGAAATATTATCAATGGAGATATTGTACTATTCAACAGACAACCATCTCTACACAGAATGTCTATGATGGGACACCGAGTAAGAGTTGTTCCTGGAAAAACTCTAAGAATTAATCCTGCCGTCTGTCTACCGTATAACGCAGACTTTGACGGAGACGAAATGAATATGCACGTTCCACAAACCGAAGAAGCGCGAGCAGAAGTAGAAACTCTATTATTACTTCAAAATCAAATTGTAACTCCAAGATACGGATTATCAATTATCGGAGCAATCGAAGACTCAGTTCTTGGATTGTACTACTTAACAAAAAACAGATACTTCACTCGAAGAGAAGCAAGTGAATTATTATTGGCAGTAGGAATTGATAATGCATTACCAAAGCCAACAAAGACTGGAAAAGAAGAGTTATGGCACGGAGCACAAGTATTTAGTATGCTTTTACCAAAAGATTTGAACTTCAAAAAGAAAGGAAAAGTATTGAAGGGCGAAAAAGTTGAGAAAGGTGAAGTAGTAATTCAAAAAGGCCAATTAAAACAAGGATCTCTAATTGATTCCTCATTCATAGGACCGGAAGGTGGAGTATTAATCCACAAATTATTCATCGACTATGGTGCAGATGAAGCTGCAACATTCTTGAACAGAGCAATTCACTTAGGAATTGCAGTGGCAAGAAAAGTAGGACTTACAATGTCATTCAATGATTTCGATATTGACGCATCAGATAAGACAAAGATTCAAAAAATATTGGATGAATCACAAATTGATGCTGATAAATTAATTAAACAATTAAAGGCAAGGAATATTGAGCCGCTTCCAGGTAAGACCGTTAAAGAAACATTCGAAGCCAAGATGCAGCACGTATTATCAATCGCACGTACTAAATTAAACAAAGTAATTGAAGCAAAGATTGACGAAAGTACTCATTTAATCAACTCAGCAAGATCTGGAGCTGGAGACAAAATATTAAACATTGTTCTTATGTCTGGATTCGTTGGTCAAACAGACTTACGAGGAGAACGTATTAATTTCGGATTCAAAGACAGAACAATTGCACAATTTAACAAAGGAGATCTTGGACCAAGAGCTCACGGATTTGTTAGAAATGGTTATGCAGACGGATTAGACGCAGTTGAAGTATTCTTCACATCCATAACTGGAAGAGACAACTTCATGGACACAGCAATGCGTACGCCTAAATCCGGTTACATGCAACGAAGACTTGTAAACGCAATGCAAGACTTGAAGGTAGCTTATGACGGAACAGTCAGAGACTCTTCAAGAAAGATTATTCAATTTGCATTTGGAGGAGACAACGTTGACGTATCAAAATCAGATAAAGGGAGAATATTAAACGAATAAAATGGCAAACGAAAACTTCGCTTGGATTAAGAAAAACCTACCGGAAGGCATCAAGTTTAAAGACGAAAAACTTGCAAAGGATAGATACTCAAAGATTCAACTAGATCCCGGAGAAGCAATCGGAGTAGTTACTGCACAATCAATCGGAGAACCTGGAACTCAAATGACAATGAGATCGTTCCACTTTACCGGAGTAGCGGAGCTTAACGTAACACTAGGTCTTCCACGTATTATCGAAATTCTTGACGCAAGAAAATTACCTTCAACTCCAACAATGCATATTTATCTAAACGCACCACACAACAAAAATAAGAATAAGGCAGATCAAATCGCACAAAGAATTAAACAAACAGTTCTAGAAGAAGTAACAAAAGAATTTACAATGGATTTAGCTAATGGAGAAGTTAATGTACTTCTTGACAAAGATGAACTAAAGCGAAAGTCAATCAATCTAAATGATGTATATGAACAATTATCATTACAAGTTAAGGGTGCAGATATAACAAAGAAAACAGCAAGCATCTCAGTAAAACTAAAAGATAATGATATCAAGAAAGTTTACAAATTAAAAGAAAAACTAAGAGCTTCATTTATTTCAGGAATCTCAGGAATCACAGACGTTCTTGCATATAAGAGCGACAACGGAGAATTCATAATCCAAACTTTCGGTTCAAATCTAAAGAACATTTCAGAAATCAAAGAGGTAGATTTCTCAAGAACTAGAACAAATAATTTCTATGAAATCGAAGCAGTTCTAGGTGTTGAAGCGGTTCGAGAAGCAGTACTAAGAGAAGTTATGCAAATCTTAAGCCACGAAGGTATGGCAATTGACGAGAGACACATTTCCTTAGTTTCAGACATGATGACTCGAGACGGAGGAATCAAAGGTATAACTCGTCACGGTATCACAAAAGAAAAAGAATCTGTACTTGCAAGAGCAGCTTTCGAAATCCCACTAGATCACTTAGTTGAAGCATCTGTAAGAGGAGAGCAAGACAATTTAGTAAGCGTAGTTGAAAATGTAATGATCAATCAACCAGTACCAATCGGTACAGGATTACCTGAACTATTTGTTAAGATGGATGGTGCAAAACCAAAAGCTTCAAAAGCAAAGAAAAAGGAGACTAAAAAATGAAAGCAGCACAAGAAATCCTAAAAACAAAGAAGAAAGTAATCTACGGAACTGATGCAGTTCTTAGAGAAGCTAAAGCAAAGACTCTAACTTCAGTATTCACTTCCTCAAACTATCCTGCAGATATGTTTGTAAAATTTGAAGAGCTAAAAGACAGTTGCAATTTCGAGTTAGAAAGACTAAACGAAGACAGCGAAGAACTTGGAGCGCTCCTTAGAAAAACATTCCTGATTTCAGTAATCGGAATTAAGAAATAATTATCATGCCAATTATTAGTTTAGATAACCACACCATCCGAACGATGGCCTTTTTCAAAGATAAGACTGGCGTTTCACCAATAAATTGTATTGGCGTTAATGGAACAATAATTTTCGTTGTAGAAATTGGATCAGCAAAAAAAGCAGTTGGACAAAACGGTGAAAAGGTCAAAGCAATAAGTGCTGCACTAAAGAAAGACATAAAGATTGTAGAACGTGGCCAAACTATGGACGAAACAATAGAAAAGTTCATCTATCCTATTCCATTCAATTCTTCTAAAGTAGTTCGTGGAACTTTAGCAATTTTGTTAAAGAATCCTGCAGACAGGAAAAAACTAAACGGTAATGGAAAAAAGACTTTGAACCAACTTAAAGAAATAGTAAAAATGTATCATCAAAACGTAAGAAACGTTCAATTACTTTAACCAACAAACATTCTCAAATTATCATCCAATAATTCTTTCAGAGAAGAAATCATTTTTGTCGAAACTTGAGTTGGAGCACCATCAAAGGTTGCTAATTTTTTCTCAAGAACTTTCAAAGTACTTGATTTACCGTTTTGCAATACACCTTTCTTACCAACCTCATACTTAACTATCTCCGCCTGACCTGAACCCAACTTTACAATAAATGCTTCAGTATTGAATAACCACAAATTCGCAGTTCCTTCAGATTCTCCAGAACCATACTTTAACATAAGTTTAAATCGGTCTTTGTTCAGTCCTTTCTCAGCATTGATAATATCAATAGTCTCATCTCTGACTTTATCCAAATTGAAATCCAAACTTTCAACTTCACTTAAGCTAGATCTATTGCTCTCCAACTTCTCCACTGAATTAACTAACTCAAGATACTTTGAACGAGCAAGACCCTTCGAAATTAATTCAGATTTTAATGCATTCTTTACACCATTTTTACTTGCCTTAACTCCTGCAACTTTCAATACCAATTGCATGTCTTCAACCGACTTCTCTTTAACAGATTTAATCTTAGAACTAACCAATTTCTTTTCAATAGATTTGTATGCTTTCTCAAGTCTCTCGACAAAATCAACACCGTCTTTATAGTTTTTAGTCATATTTTCAAGTTTGACTTCCTTTACTTTTCCATACTCAACATCTTTTCTTAATTTGTGTAATCGTTCCCAAATTTTGACATACTTATCTTCAAGATGACCTTTCTTTACCATATGTTCTCGCAACTGTCCCGCGATATGGTTTGGACTACCTGGTGGAACTCCCAACAACATTAAAACTCCCTGAGCAGGAAATATTGTTGACCAAAACAAATCTTCAATAGCAATATCTCGGAATTTTACTTTAATTCTATTCAAATGAGCCTTACCATCTTTAACGTATTTTTGAATAGATTCTGGTGTCGGAGTAAGAAGACCCCGTTTAAGCATTAATTTCCAAGGAGCAAACATTCCACGATCATAAAGTGGAACTCCATCTCGAATAGTAGTATAAAATACTGGCTCAGCTCTACGCAAACCTTCCCAAAGTCTAGTCAGAATCCAAACCTGAATATTAAGTTTTCCTCTAATTCCAACTTCTCTTTCTGCATCACGCGCAAATCTGGCAGAAATATCTCTCAGTCGCAAAACCAATTCATTAGAAGTGGTTCGAGTTACGTCCGTATCATCAATAACAATCGAAACATCAATATCTGAATCCGAAGTTGCCTCACCACGAATTAAAGAGCCCGCCATAACATATGATACAACGTATTTCTCAAATTTTTTGAGCATCTTAATCTTATGAATCTCAACAGCTTTCAGAGATTTTATCCAATCACCTTCATCATGAATTAGTCTTCCAGAAACAATGCTACGCATAATATCATATTGACCTCGTGTTGCAAAATCCCAAATCTCTTCAAGCAAAATTGAAGTAACTTTTATACCGCTTGTTTTACTCATATCATTTCCCTCTTTTTCAATAGACCCAATATGCGTAATCTTCTCTTTTGGAGTTTTATTTCTCAATTCAGAAACAATAATCAAATTAGGAGTCATTGTTGGAGATTCTCCAGGTTTTGGAGCCGAAGGACGCATAGTCAAAACCACGCCAAGTATCTCCTTCTTATGACGTTTTAGTAAAGAATCCTTTATTTTTTCGGCAGTTGGTTGCACTTTATCAAGCGATTTGTTTAATTCTTCCAATGCTTTTTGTTTAGAACCCTGCTGGGACTCTTTAAATTTACCAAACATCTCTTTCAATTTATCATTACTTGCTAAATCCTGAGAAGGTTTCAGAGTGTCAACCATAAACTACAAACGATACACATGGTTTTAAATGTTTTCTAACAGTCTCCAATTTCTGTACCGAAACGCTTTTAAAGCGAAAATCAAAGCGTGAAACATGGTAGAATGGCAATTCAATCAAAGAATGGCAGAAGTGAGTAGACAGCAAGAAAACTTCAAAAATGATTCAGATTATGAATTAATGCAATTACTTATTGATGTTAGAAATGACCCAAATACAATTGCATACAATAGAGTCAATGATTTTCTATTAGAAACAACTGCCAAAGCCTATGGTAAAAACCATACCATAGACGCAATAAATAACGATATTCCTCTTAGAGACGGATTAATACTTCACTCTAAAGAAATAATCCCAAAAGAACTAATGGATGCTTATCAAGCAGATCCAACAAAAAGGGAAAACAGAGCTGCAATGATTGCCAATTTAGGAAAAGGAATCAATCCAGTAAACTTTGTTTTAGAAGAAAATTCAGAAAACCTTATGAATTATTTAGATAATTCGATTGAATATCACGCTGAAGCACAAGGTGATGAGAAAAAGGAAGTTGAAAGAATAATTTCTGGCTTAACAAGTAAACTAATTGCTGAACCAGCACACAGGGAACACGTAGCTACAAACTTTGATAACTTTGAGAAATCACTTGGCGGAGTCGGAAGACTTGGTTTAACTGAGAAAGTACTTAGAGCAACAGGCATTGATTCTCTAGAAGAGTTAATGGAAAGCCTAAATTAATTATTTACGATTAACAACTTTTTTCATAGCTTCAACAAAATCTTCAGCATGTTTTAGATATCTATCATAAGT
>CAXGHT010000007.1:0-16434 GCA_964010235.1 uncultured archaeon
CGCCAACGGGAGGGGTCGAACCTCCGGCCTCATGGTTAACAGCCATGCGCTCTACCACTAAGCTACGTTGGCACTAGAAATTATGTCAAATCTTAGTTTTAAAAGGTTTCTTATTAAAAACCTGGATGGTATATTCGATCAAAAGGACGGTATCCTGAACGATGATTACTAGTGATTCTACCTATTAAAATTCCACCCGTATAAATTTCAGCAACGGGATTTGCATCATCTTGTTTCTTAACAGTAAATCCTGATTTTTCATCAAGCTCATCAATAATATCATATATTGTTTTAACATCTTCACCTTTGAATGCGTGAGAATTGATTCCATTGGGCTTAATCACACCCATCGTTCGCTTCCAAAAATTTTTAGAAACTCGAAGTTCTTTCCCGGGATCAGAAGTATTTTTCGAAGTATCGTCCCAAGAAACAAATAGAATTTCATCTAAACTCATATTTAAACTTTCCAGTCAAAACTTAAAAAACGAACTAAGGCGCAAATCTTGTAGGTGTTCGAGGAAAAGCAATTACTTCTTTTACTGACTCTGCACCAGTGAACCACATAATTAATCTTTCCATTCCCAATCCAAATCCTGAGTGCGGAACAGCACCATATCTGCTTACTGCATCAAAATACCACTCATAAACTGAAGAATCTTCTCCTGCAGCTTTCAACCGTTTTTTTACATCCTTGAAGTCAGTACTTCTCTCTGCTGAACCAATTGTTTCACCGATGCCCGGAAGCATTAAATCTGATGCAAATACAACTGATTTGTCCTTCGGATCACGTTTCATGTAAAAAGCTTTCAATTTAGTAGGATAATGAGTGATAAATAGCGGTATTTTTCGCTTATCAACCAGATATTTCTCCTCAACAGTGCCTAAATCATCACCAAATTTGACTTTGAATCCACCTTTCTTTAACTCAGAAATTGCTTCTCTGTATTTCAACCGCTTAAACTTAGGAAGCGTTGCGAAATATTTTGGATCTTGACCTAAGAAGATCAATTCTTTACGACAAGTCTTTGCAACTTTTGTTGAAATAAATTTGACAATGTATTCCATCATTCCAAGTAATTCTGGGAATTCCTGCCAAGCAGTTTCAACTTCCGCCATCCAAAATTCAGTTAAATGTCTGGATGTCATAGATTTATCAGCCCGATAAGCTGGAGCAACACAATAAATCTTCTCCATAATCGGAAGCATTGCCTCAGCATACAATTGCCAGGTTTGAGTCAAATAAGCTTTTTCTTTGAAATACTTAACTTCAAATGTTTCAGCTCCGCTTTCCCCTGGTGTCGGAGTAAAGCTTGGACTTTGATGTTCCATATAACCAAGTCCCGTCATGCACTCATGATAAGCTGCAAATGTCGCAGCACGAACTTTCAACATTGCTTGAGTTTTTCTATCTCTCAAAGATAAATGTCTAATATCTCTCAAGAATTCTGCGCTAGTGTCTCGAGCAATTGGCCAAGTTTCAGCCAGTCCAACAATATGAATATCAGAAACTTTAACTTCGTATCCGCCTGGGGCACGAGCATCCTTTACAACTTTTCCACGAATAAACGCAGACGATTCAGTTGTAATTTTCTCTGCTGTTTTGTAAGCCTTAGATTTGTCCTCAGTAATGGTTTGAACCGTACCAGTTGAGTCTCTAAGAACTAAAAATATTCTTCCCTTCAAAGTTCGCTTCTTTGCAATCCATCCTCTAAGTTTGATAGTTTTCCCTTCAAATTTAGAAATTTCAGAAATAGTTTTGGCTAGGTAAGTTCTACTAAAGATTGGGACAATCACCTTTTGTTGCCATGCTTTGTTTACCAAAATCTCCTTTATAAGTCTTGTGTAGCATCTTTTATTCCACCAGATCTCCTTGATCATAAACATAACCAACTATCTTTAAATATTTTAAACCTTCTTCAGAAATTTCTTCTGTTCTGAAAATATCTACAGGTCCACTTATGAACTCAAATTCTTCAGGCTTCACTTCCAAATTGTAACCCACCAGATATCCTTGATCATAAACTTTCACCAGTTGACTTTCTAGTTTTTTACTACTAAATCTTAAACCCATTGTATCTCTTACACCGAAATGAGAAGCAAATATTTTTGATCCTGTTTCCGAATCCATACCTGGATCTTCAAAAGTCATTAATTTATACAAACCTTTTTGACTGATTTTATCCACTTCAAGTTTAACTGAGCATCTTTTAACTGTTTGATCTCCTCTAATAGTCTTTAGTAGCACTTTCTCAATATGTCCTGCGCCTACCTTCTCCGTTTCATATTCAGTTACTCTACCTTCAATTTTCATATAATCAAAAGTTCGTTCCAAACGGGCTTCCAGCATAGGATCTATTTTTCTCCCATCTCGAGTAGACATTAACTTCTGTTCATCCATAAAATCACTGGGTTGGCGTATTTGCAATGAGTAACCTCTGGCTGAAGCTTTCACCAGTTGACCCATCTGATAATCTAAGATATCTTTCAGAGTAAACGAAGGATGTAAATCTAATGAAACATCTATCCCCAGTTTATCACCGATCTTCAATTTTTCCAGTTCGCTCATATCTCTGATTTCAGTTATAACTCTTCTTCCAGCATATATGAAATCTACCATAACAACACAGTTACTGGGAGGAGTTTATATAGTTATTCCAAGAAATATTACAATTTTAACAATATTTAACAATGAAAACCTTTAAATATTGTAAATTTTACAATAAACTATGGATACGATTGATAAGAAGATATTGACCGAATTACAGAAAGATGCAACTCAAAACTCTTCAAAGTTAGCTAGAAAACTAAATATTCCAATTTCAACAGTGCATCATCGAATAAAAAAATTAATGTCTGATAAAACAATAGAAAAAATACAAGCAAAATTGTCTCCAGAAAAAGTAGGCAAACCAATTTTAGCATTTATTTTTGTGACTTTTGATTATAGAAATACAACCAGTAAAGTTCTTTCTCAAAGAGACTCAGCAGAGATTATTGGAAGATTTCCTGAAGTACAAGAAATTCATGTTATTTCGGGAGCATTTGATATGTTAGTAAAAGTTAGAGGGAAAACTAATGAGGAGATTAGCTCGTTTGTTATTGATAAACTACGAACAGTAAAGGGAGTAGACAAAGCAACAACTATGTTTGTAATGGCTACCGAGAAAGAAGATTTTTCTATTCCTCTTTAATTGTTTCACAATATTTAATAATCACAAACAGTCTCAAGGCATATGGAAATTAAAGACAGACCTTATATGTTTACAATAGAACCTGGAAAAATTCCAGGATTATTAATTGGAGCAGGAGTTTTGGTTGGTGAAAATCTTTCCCGTCTGGAAGATTATAATCTAACTAATTGGGTGAATGATTTTGAATATAATTCAGTTGAAAAAGATATTTCTGGATTGGAAAAGTTTATTGGTCCAGCACTTGCGATGGTTGAGCGAGAAGGAAGATATCTGGACCTGCTAGATCGTGCATATGAACAACTTGAAAAATTAGATTAATCTCTTGACATGTTTTGCAATAGCTAAGGCCGAAGTTAATCCCGGAGAATCTATTCCAATTAAATTAATCACATTATTGTCTCGTTCAATAATAAAATCATGATCTGGACTTTTCATTTGAATACCTGTTTGATGTAAACTAATATCTTCCAAAGTTATATTTGGAAAGAATGGTAAAACAGCATCTAAAAATTGTTGCTCATTTGCCTTATGCGAATAATCTTCTCTTTTAACTCCAACAACATAATAAGGTCCAATAGTAACTGTTTGACTTAGTTCTCCTTCCAAATCAAAGGTCGGAGTTAAATGTACTCCTAAAGTTTGAAATGATTCACCGTTTCCAACAACATCTCGAGGAACCGGATAAACATTCATAGAAACTTTAGTATCTTCACGAGTGTAGAATTTAGCTGCCTCTCCACGAAACGCAGTCAATCCATAAGACCTTTGAGGATTTGCCAACTTTGCAATATCTTCAGCATACAAACCTGCTGCATTAATTATTAAATCAGTTTCAAAAGTTTCTCCAGAATCCAAAGTAATTTTATTTTCGTTAATACAAACCACTTTGGACTTATCAAGAAAATTAGCTCCTGTTGACAACTCTTTAAGTTTATTAACAAGTGAGGCAGGATCAACAATGCCTGAAGTTGGGACATACAATGCTGAATTAGAACTAACATTTGGTTCATATTCTAAAGAATTAACCAACTCAACTCCTGGAACTCCATTCTCATTTGCGCGATCCAAAAGACTTTCCAAACATTTTTCTTCATCAGTGTTTGTTGCTACAATTAATTTTCCAGTTCTAGAGTAAGGGACATCATTTTCTTCACAAAAATCATAAAGCAATTTATTACCTTCAACACACAATCTGGCTTTCAAAGAATCTGGTTCATAATAAATCCCTGCATGAATAACTCCCGAATTTCTAGAGGATTGATTTTCTCCAGGAATTTGGTTCTTCTCAATCAGCAAAACTTCATAATCGCTTGATAATTCGTAAGCTATCGCACAGCCAATAACTCCTCCACCAATCACAGTAATTGGGATATCTGACATATTATGCTGTACCAGTAAAAGTTTAAAAGATTAGGAAATTGTCGCTAGATTTATATTCTACAAACTATAATTAATTTCATGACTAAACAAAATCTTCTCGACAATCTTAGGCAGATAGTTTTCGGAGTTGAGGATGGAGCAATTGGAAATCTCGGAGTTGTTGTTGGAATGGCTCAAGCAGCGGCACCAAATTCATACATCCTTCTAGCAGGAATTGCAACAATGTTTGCTCAAATGATTTCAATGTCAGCAGGAACATATCTTTCAGTAAAAAGCGAAAGTGAATATTTAAGTTCAAGAAAAGGGGCAAGACTTCCATCACATAAACATCCAATAAATGCGGCATTAATTATGGGAATTTCAGTAATTATTGGAGCAGCAATACCGCTAAGTGCATTCTTGATTTGGGAAAACACAGCTGGAATAATTCCGGCAATTTGTATAACTCTACTTGGATTATTTGTATTGGGTGCTTACAAAGGAACAAGTGTAAAAAAGAATCCTATGAAATCTGGAATTGAGATGTCTTTAATTGGTGGACTTGCAGCATTAGCAGGATTTTTGATTGGTAACTTTTTCACATTATAATCAAAAGAAAGTCTTAAAACAATCCAAATATACTTTTCAGTATGAATTATAACCACGCAATTCATTTAGATGAAAAAACCAAAGAACAATTTGAAGAAGCATCTAATCAAGATTTTGTTCTCAAAGCAGCACTAATGCCCGATGCACATTTGGGTTATGTTGCTCCAATTGGATCAGTTTTCTTAACAAAAGATTATGTTGTTCCAGCATGGGTCGGTTATGATATTGGTTGTGGAATGACTGCAGTTAGAATTAAAACTAATATTTTATCTGACGTAAAGAAGAATTCAAAACAAATTTACAAAGAAGTTATGGAATGGATTCCTATGGGCAAAGGAAAATTAATCCATCCAAAAAGAGTAACTGAAAAAACAAAAAAAGAATTCAAAAAACTTCTTGAAAAATTTAAGTCTGGACCTCACGACAAAGAAGTTTACAAATTTATCAAAAACAAATCTCTGTCTCACTTGGGTACTCTTGGTTCAGGAAATCATTTTCTAGAAATCTGCGAAAACAAAAAAGAAACATGGATTGTAGTTCACTCTGGATCTCGCGGAGTTGGATACAAAGTTGCGCAAAAATATATGAAAAAAGTCGCAAAGAAAGAGAAAGGATACGAAGCAACTTTTCCAATCAAAATTACTTCAAAACTCGGAAAAGAATATTTGAATGTTCTAAACTTCGGTTTGGAATTTGCGCTTCTAAATAGAAAAGAAATGATTTACAAAACAATTCTAGCTATGGAAAAAGTTCTTGGAAAGAAACTGGATTATGAAATCTGGGTAAACAAGAATCACAATCATGCTGTTCCTTCCGGAAAGAATTATATCCATCGAAAGGGAGCAACTCCTGCAAAGAAAAATGAGCGAGGAGTAATCCCGGCAAACATGAGAGACGGATCCTTTCTAGTTGAAGGTCTAGGTAATCCAAAATTCTTACACAGTTCTTCTCACGGGGCAGGAAGATTGCTATCCAGAACTATGGCTAAAAAAAATATATCAATGAGTCAGTTCAAAGAATCTATGAAAGGGATTGTTGGAACAATTGATGAAGGAACAATTGATGAAGCTCCAGCAGCTTACAAAAATATCTCTGAAGTCATGGATGCGCAAAAGGATAGTGTAAAAATTATCAAACATCTAAAACCAATTATTAATATGAAAGGTTCAAGTTTTCGAGGAAGAGAAGAGAAACACAGTTAAAAATTTTCTTCAGCTGCTAAAATAACATATTCTACTGAAAAGGGTAGGTCAAAATTATTAGTATGGTAAAATTGCTCAACATCTCGTGAATCGAACGGAATATCTACATTTGCCCCTAGTGAAAAACCTTCTTTGTATTTTCTTACAAAAAGAGTGGAAGTTGAATAATCAGCTACATTTTCAAAATCTACCTCTGAATTGTCAATACCAATCAATGTCCACTCTGCAGCTTCTTGAGTTAAAGCTAAATCTCCACTTTCAGTTCGATATTGTTCAATATCTTCACTGCCTGGTTTAATCAAAATTTTAAAATCATCTTCTAGATTAGTGAGCTGTCTACTAATTTTTCTAAGTTTAGAATAAATATAATGATTTTTTGTACTATTTTCACCCAAGAGTATATTCATTCGCCTGAGTACTTGATCGTCAAGCATTTCGTTTACTAACTGATTGTACTCAGAACCCATATTATCAAGTTCTGGAATATGATTTTTTTGTGATGCTGCAAGATATACTCCGTCAGCAAAACCAATAAATCCCCAGCAATCTTTTATTGGAAAAGTTCTGGATTCTAAATCTGATAGCTCTTCCACAGAAGCTCTTGTTTTATCGTCCACCACTAATTTGAATTCATATTCAGTATTTTCAGTAAAATAGTTTATTAATTCAGGATTCATCTTACACCTACCTTTGAGCAGTTATGCTGCCCTGAGTTTAAGTAAGTACACCGTACACATATTTAAAGATTGTTGCTCTCGTAGCTTGTTTTTTTTCAGATTTGCTAATCAGTACAAATAAAAACAGTAGGAAACTAGAGTAAATATGAAATTAATTGCACAAGGTGCTGAGGCAAAGATATTCAAGAAGAAAGATTCAATTCTAAAAGATCGAATCAAAAAATCCTATAGACTTCCTCAAATCGATATTAAATTAAGAAAGTCTAGAACTCGTTCTGAAGCAAAGATTCTAAGGAAAGCAAGTGGAATAATTAACGTTCCAAAAGTAATTCGAGTAGATGACAAAAAGATGCACTTAGAACTTGAACATATTGAGGGTGTAAAGGTCAGAGATCTTTTTGACCGTGATGATGAAAAACTCAAAAGAAAAGTGTGTCAAGAGCTAGGGAAAACAATCAAAAAGATGCATCAAAACGATATAATCCACGGAGATTTAACAACTTCAAACATGATTTGGAATGATGAATTATATTTGATTGATTTTGGACTGGGAAAAATATCAATTCGCGTTGAAGATATGGCAGTAGATATTCATCTTCTGAAGGAATGCTTTAGGAGTAAACATCATATTCATTGGGTTACTTACTGGAATGAGTTCAAGAAATCATATAATCAAGAGAAAGTATTCAACCAATTAGAAAGGGTCGAAGCTCGAGCCAGATATAATAAAGTTAGTTAATCTTGAATCTGTTTTTCAAGACCTCGAATTTTAAGAATTTCACGGACAGGTTCAATATTTTCCCCTTCAACTTCAAGTTTAAGTTCGGCTTTTTGATAAGCTTCACGCTCATTCATATGAACTGCAATATATTGGACATCTAAACAATAATCTAATAAATTTTCAATCAATTTGTCTTTTCGACTAAAATCCATTTGTATGCCGTTCGGTCGAATACTGAAAGAATAAAATTTATTCACGGTCATCCCGTTAATATTTTATGCTTGGAATCTTTTTATTTCTATCGGTGATCCAAAAGCAACATTTATAAACATCACAAATTAAGCACAGTTAGACAAAGTTGGTGAAAGCGGACTTTGATCGGACTAATGTTCTATCAAGTTTGTTTAAATCTTTGTTAAAAAATAATGGCACGAATACACGCAAGAGTCAAAGGAAAGTCTAGAAGTCACAAACCTCTAAAGGCTGATATACCTAAATGGGTAGAAAAGAAACCTAAAGAAATTGAAACTTTAGTAATCAAATTCGGTAAACAAGGTATGTCTTCAGCATTAATCGGACTTACATTAAGAGACTCATATGGTATTCCGTCAGTAAAAAACATAACAAAAAAGAGCGTAACTCAAATTCTTAAAGAAAACAAATTAACAGAAGAAATTCCAGAAGATTTGAAGAATCTAATCAAACGTGCTATCGCAATTCGAAAACACTTGGAAACTAATAAGAAAGACAATGTCAGTAAACGAGGACTTAAATTAACAGAATCAAAAATCCTTAGATTACAAGGATATTACAAAAAGAATAAAGTATTGCCTGCAACTTGGAATTATAATCCAAAACGGGCTCAACTAATGGTAAACTAAAATGGCAAAAGTTACAAAATTAAAGACAAGGAAAGGAAAGAAAAAGTGGTTCCCAGTTAAGGCACCAAAAATCTACAAATCCAAAGATCTACCTCAAGTAACTGCATACGAACCTTCAGAATTAGTAGGTCGAATGATTATGATTAATATGAAAGAAATTACTGGATCTGGAAGAGATTCAAATACTCGGGCTAAATTTGAAATTGTTAAGGTACAAGGCGACACTGCAATGACTGAATCTCGAGGTTTCTTTGTCAGCGACGCACAAGTTTCAAGAGTCGGACGAAAAGCCGTTACTCGAATTGAATCTGTTTTCTACGTAAATGATAAAAACGGAGCAAAAATCAAATTCAAAATATTACTAGGATCAAAGAACGCAATGTCTAAAGCAGTTCAACATGAAATCAGAAAACTTTCTGAAAGTTCAATTGAAAAGACTGTCAAAAAAATGGACTCTGAAAGTGTGTTCACTGTTGAAGCAATAAAGAAATTCTCAACAGAAATAAAGAAACTTTCAAAACCAATTTATCCTATTAACGACGCAATAATTTGGAAAGCAAGTATTGTTTAGATATTTATCAATGTTTTGAATTTAAAATAGAAAAGACGGCTTTTACACCGTCTCCTGAAACTATTACTTACAGAATAATCTCAATTCCCAAACTAATATTCATTTAAGAAGTATTACTCTGCTAATTCTACGTTTTGTGCTTGTTTCCCTCTTTCTGCATCAACTGCATCAAAAGTTACGTTATCACCTTCACGCAAGTTTTTGTCATCCTTGATAGCTGTTTGATGTACGAAATAATCTTCGCCATCTTCGCCTTCAACGAATCCGAAACCTTTTGTTGGGTTGAACCACTTTACTGTTCCTTTCATTTTATTTATTTACCAAGAACGAATTCTTGATAATATTGACTTATTTGGTTGGTTTAAAAGGTTATTCTTTTTTGTTATTTCCTAAATTCTTTTAGAACAATAGTCGTACTTGTATTTTGTATTTCAGGCATAGTTCTCAGTTGAGTCATAATCAATGAATGTAAATCTTCAATATCTTTTACTCGGACAGAAGCAACAATATCATAATCCCCTGTTATTTGATAGACTTTATCAACACAGTCTATATTTATTAAATCATTACAGATCCTAAATTGATCTGCAAGTTTTGTTACCCTAATCATTAAACGGGCCGAGATATTCTTTCCCAACTTTTTATGATTCAAAACTACAGTATATTTTGAAATGATTCCTTCAGATTCAAGTTTCTTAATTCGATTATGAACCGTAGTAATTGGAATATTCAGTTCTCGAGAAATTTGCTGAGTTGTGCTTTTTGCGTTCTTTTTTATAAGGCTCAGAATGTCCATATCTTTATCATCTAGATTCATAATGGAATATTATTTCAAAAACTTATAAGTCTTCCGAATATAATCGTTCATTTTTCCATATTTTTGTAAGTATTTTCTTATACTAGCTTTGCGTTATAGTCATTGTGATAACTATGGAAAGACCAGGAATACATAGCTTGGACTGTATGGATTGTGAACCTACACACATGTCTGTAGTAGTTTCAAGTAGAGATGACGAAGTTTACTGTAGAATGTGTGGTTTGGTTTTGGTTTGAATCTGACTGCCTGACGTCGTACAACTGCCGGGAAGTGCGGGGAAACTCGCACTTATTTTATTAAAATTATTAAAGATAGTGAGCGGCACCGAAGCGCCGCGTCTTCTCGCTTAAACGAGCCCGCGAGGATTTGAACCCCGACCAACCGGGCCGAAACCGGTTACACTATCCAGATTATGCTACGGGCCCGTTAAATATAGGTCTGAAGAGGCGTTTATAAACTTTACCTACTTTATATTTTTATGAAATCCCGAAAGTTTCTTTCTACACTTATTTTTGCACTTTCAATCTTAGGAATTATATTTTCAATACTTACTGTTTTCAATCACTACGCTGTTGAGGATAATTTATTTTGTTTGACAGATAAAGGTACTTGTGATGTTGTAAATAAGAGCGTCTACTCTATGTTATTTGGAATTCCTTTGGGGTTTTTTGGTATATTTTACTTCATAGCAACTATATATCTTGCAAGTAATGCCTATATTGGCAGACATTATAGAGAAAGTGTTAGGTATTTGTTAATTTGGACAGGTGCTGGTTTAATTCCTGTGGCTTATTTGATTTATGTCGAAGCGTTCAAGTTACTCACATTTTGTAGTCTTTGTACTGTAATTCATTTAATTGTTGGATTTAACTTTGTTTTAGCACTTTTGTTGAGGAAAAGAATAAAGTTTTAAACTAAAAATAGAACCGAGATTTATGCCCCTGTAGTGTAGTTCGGTCAATCATTCCAGATTCTCAATCTGGCGACCCGAGTTCAAATCTCGGCAGGGGCGTTTTGTCTCAAAAAAACCTTTTTATATCTTTACTTGCTTGTTTTTTTACAATGTCAAGCGAATATGATGGTGAAGATTCCCACGGTAAACGCAATTTTGAAAATACAGCTCGAGGGAAACGAGTTCTGAAAGAGTTAAATTTGGCAGATCCGTTAGATTCTGAAGTTTTTCCAGAAGTTACTCTCACTGACGAATATGTAGAATCAAATGAAATTCCTAAAGAATATTTATCATCTTCTAAACTTGAAAGTATAGTCGAGGATTGGAACACCACGTCTCCAATTAGTCCATTAGTTCCTTTATCAGAAAACTTATTCAATAATAATAAATTACTTGATAGAATGTCTTTGGTTTCAGGAATTAATGAGACTCTGGAAAGACAAATTACTTCTATTTCCAGTGCTGAAGATGCAGTAAAATTATTTAGGGCAATGCGCAGATATACTGGGATTCACATGAAAGATATTTTTGATGATGACTGGCTCCAAATTCGTAACGAACCCACATATATTGATGGAAAATTGCATCAAATTGTTGGTTTACTAGAAGAATCGGGAAGCGGGATGGATAGAATTATGGAAGGATATCCCTATGCAAATGTAAGATTCTCGATTAATATGCCTGACGGAATTGATAAACATGAAGAATTGATAACATTTACTTCAGGAGATGTAACTATATTTGGAAATCAGTTTGGAAAACCAAGTAATTTATTTTGTACTTATGGAGGTCTACTATTCTTGGCTTCGTCATATGAGTCTTCTGTATCAAGTACTCGCGAAGTATTTGTTCATGGAGACGGGTGTGAAGTTTCAATTGAGTCAGCATTCAAAGAATTCTATAATGCTCGTACTGCGAAAGGAAAAGATTACTCAACAGATATCATTCTAAGTCATATGAGAGAATTGTTCGTTGATAATGATAAATTCAGGTTAAGCGCAGGTATTAAAAAAGGAATCTCTTTTGATGAAATATGGGTTGCTAATGATTACTTGAATAAAGCTATTGATGAATTTGTACAAAGTAGGCGAGAAGAATTGATTACTGATTCAGACCTAGATCGCTTTATTTCTAAAGGAATTAGTTTTGTTTCTGAAAGAATTGAATCTAAACTGAAACGCGGTGATACTCCTTTATACAAATTAGAGATGCCTGAAGTACAAACAATTACTGATTCAGAAAGTGATGATGTATATAAACAAATTTCTGGTGATTGGTCTGCTTTGCAAGAAGAACGTGTGAGACCTTTGGCGGACGAATAATAATATTATTCTTTCAATAATCTTCGGATTTTTAAATTTCTCTTTAAGAAATATAATGCATGGCTTGGTTCATCCATCATAAAATGTAATCCTATTGATTGAGAATTTCTTTTTAGAACTTCGTTAAGGGCTTCTTCCATAATTGTTCTGTAGTTTTCATCAGACTTGTTTTCCAAGTATGCATTAATCAGAGTCTTTTCTTCTGTTCCAGAGAAAGGTTTGCTTATTTGAATATGATAAATATCTTGGTCATCTATAAGAGCATATTTTTGTTTATTGTCGTTGTGTAGAATTTCAAAAATTGGTTCTAATAAAATTGCTTGTTCATCGCTTAACATAGCTACTCTTTTGTCTAAGTCCATTTTAACATTGTGGAGATTGTTAGAGAGTTATTAAAGGTTGTTAATAGCTTTGATATATCTTATAGTTTATACTAATATTTATATTGTTCAGTTGCCTTGTTTTTGATATGGAAGACATTGAAAACTTTTTTAGAAAATATAACACTTCAATTATTGAAGAAACAATAAGTTATGACTCTGGACTACTCAAATGTGAATCCAATTTATATAGTTTTGAAATTTCGTCTGAGTGTCTTAAAGCATATAACAAAAAACAAGATTGTGAAGAGTTTAGGTTATCTGATCAAATTACTATACTTTCAAAGGATCCTGCTCTTATTGATACTTTAACTGCTATTCAACGCTTTCTTCCAGAATTTGAAGCAAATTCTCTTTCAGAGATAATTGGTCATTCAATATATACAGTTAGAAATGGTCAGAGAAGGCATGAGTTATTCAAACCTTAACGACTAATTCTTCTTTTGATACGAGATATATATTCTTGACGTTTAATTCCACCAGTTCTAATGATTTGTTTTATGATTGGATACTCAAGAATATCATCTAATACTTTTAGCTTTTCCATTAATCCAAAGAATGCGATTGTGAGTAAAAAATAATTTAATGGAATGGTTAATTTGAATCCTGTAAGATAAGAATAGTTTCCGGTTCCAACAATAATTACTTCGACAACGTAATCTAAAATTCCTACAAAAAGTGCAACAATTAATACGCTTGCTTTATCAATATCTCTCTTGATAGTATGAAATCCCCAAAGTGCGGCAGGTATAGTAAATAGTGCAATTGTTTCTTCGATTCCCAACAATACTGTTGATCTCAAATACATTATTGCTCCGAACAAAGTTAGACTAAAAAATATAATATTTAGAGGAAGGTTGTATCTCATTCTTTTTGAAATTCCATGAATCCATTTTCCAAGAACTCCTGCCATGAAAAACATTAGAGGTAATTCAATTGGGACCGTTCCGAAGAGGAAATAAACTGATTCGTTGTAAGTCCAGAAACTGTTGAAAGTTCCAACAGTCTCAATTATTATATCCAGAATTGCAATTAGACTACCAATTATGAAATAATCTCTGAGATTTTTGTACTGCCGTTTTTTTATGTCATTTAGAACTATGAAGAATACTAGAATTGCTCCAAGTAAAAATAATATTCCAAGTTCGTTCATAGGATAAGTATATTTATTTTATATATAAATTTATTCCCAATTGCTGTCTCGAATCTTGTAAGTATTTCTAGTCAGATCCTTAAATGAAACCAGTTCAATAACTTCCATTAATTTATCAGTTAGAAGATATAAGGTGTCATCCATATCAACAATTGATGTATTTGCTACATTTACACTTCCGATATCTGCGGTTTTTGAGTAGTTTGTTCCATTTTTGACTGCGTTATGAATATTTTCAAAGGAACCTTGTTCTTCAAGTGCCAGTTCAACTAAAGATAACGTATCTGAATTTCGCCCCTTTAGTTTTGAGCTTAGTCGGATTAATAATTCTTGATTTAATTCTACTCTTATTGACATTCTATTCTGCTGTTAGTAAAGACTTATAAGATTTAATAAGAAACCTAATCACGGCATGAAAACCGGAATTACTTTTGGTGATGTTCTTCTTGTTCCAAAGAAGTCTTCTGTAAACTCTAGAAAAAACATATCTGTTAAGACTAGACTAACTAAAAATATTGAATTGAATAATCCTCTTGTTAGTTCTAATATGGATACAGTTACTGAATCAGATATGGCTATTTCTATGGCTCGAAATGGAGGAATTGGTATACTTCATCGCTTTAATTCTATTGAGGAACAAGTTAAAATGGTTGAAGAAGTTAAACGTGCTGAAGGTTTGATTATTCGAGACCCTTATTGTGTAAATTTGGATTCTTCACTTGAAGATATTAAATCCTTGATGAATTCCAAAAAAGTACACAGTCTTTTGGTCTCAGAGGCGGGGCAATTGAAGGGAATCATTACTTCAAGAGACATTAGATTTTACAAAAATGGGAAGACTGCGCAGGAAATTATGACACCTCGAGAAAAGTTAATTGTTGGAAAACCAGGAATTTCTTTTGATGATGCAAAGGAATTATTAGATAAAAATCGAATTGAAAAATTACCTTTAGTTGACTCTGAGAATAATATTAAAGGTTTGATTACTTCCAAAGATATTTTGAATCGGATTAATCGTCCTCATGCTTCTCTTGATTCTCATGGAAGATTGCTGGTTGGTGCAGCAATTGGAGTAAAGGATTATATGGCTCGAGCTGAAGCATTGGTTGCTGCTGATGTTGATGTTCTCGTAATTGATATTGCTCATGGACATTCTGATTTGGCTGTTGATACTTTGAAAGATTTGAAGGGAAAATTTGAAGTGGATATTATTGCTGGAAATGTTGCGACTGGCGAAGGTGCTGAAGCTTTGATTAGAGCTGGTGCTGATGGAGTCAAAGTTGGTGTTGGTCCAGGCTCAATTTGTATAACTCGAATAGTTACTGGATCTGGCGTTCCTCAACTGACTGCAGTTATGAATTCTGCATTGGTTGCCAAGAAATTTAATGTTCCAATTATTGCTGACGGCGGAATTAGAAACTCTGGAGACATAACTAAGGCTTTGGCTGCTGGCGCTTCGACGGTAATGTTGGGAAGTGTTTTAGCTGGAACTGATGAAAGTCCGGGAGATTTGCTGATTAAAGACGGTCGTCAGGTTAAGATTATTCGTGGAATGGCGGGCTATGGAGCAAATATGAGTAAGAGAGAGCGAGAAAATGTTCGCTCAGATGTTTTTGATATTGTTCCTGAAGGAGTTGAAGGAATGGTTCCGTATCGCGGTTCTGTTCGAGATATAATTAAGCAGTTGGTTGGCGGACTTCAATCAGGTATTTCTTACTGTGGTTCTACTAATATTTCTGAGATGCAGTCGAATGCCGAGTTTATTCGAATAACTGGTTCCGGTAAAAAGGAGTCGGGAAGCCATGATATATCTAAAATTTAGGAAGGCTTATAAACCGTAAAACGGGGTCAAAAACATGTTTGAAACAACTTTAAAGTATCAAAGAGCGGGATTTGCAGAGCCTTGCGGAGCAGTTATACCTATGCCTGAACCAGGAGTTATTAGCAAAAGGAAAGTTATTTCGGATTCAGCAGTACTTAATGCTGTTGAAAGTTATGCTCAAGTTCTTAGACATAGTGAAAAAGAAATTTTATTCAGAGAGTTTCTTTTAGTTCATTTAAATAATAATTATTTTAAAGAAACCGATCCTCGAGGGATTTTCATTGATGACAAAGAGAGTTTGAAAAAGTTAGTTAGAGAAAATATTCCTGAAGATGTTAAAGGTCAATATTGGCGTATTAATGAAAAGAAAGGCGTGAGTTATGTTAAATATTTTTCTAAAGGAAGAGTAGACCAAATAAATGAGTTAATTAGTGAAGCTGAAACCTTGGAAGAAAGACTTTTGCTTCAAGAACAAATTGATAAGGCTAATGAACCAACACCAATGGATCCACGAGAATATGATGCAATTAGAGAAGATTTGGTAAATTATTCAGTTGAAGAAGTTATTAGCCGTTGGGGACAAGATTCAGTTGAAGAAGTTCTTTATGCTGACGAATAATCACAAATCCAATTCAGTAAGTGCTTTTTGGTGATCTTCTAAAGATACTTGTAATAAATCTCTTGCAAGACTCATTAAATCGCCTTCATCATCAGTTATTCTTTTATCTAAATAAGCGGCCTTTAGAACTGCTAAATAAACATCCTTGGCTTCTTCCT
>CAXGHT010000008.1:0-16235 GCA_964010235.1 uncultured archaeon
CCAGATTCAAAACTTGGAGATTTGGCGTTTCCTTGCTTTTCACTTGGCAAATTCTTCAAAATGTCTCCAGGAAGTATAGCTACGCAATTAAGAAAAAAAATCAAAGTTCCAAGAACATTCTCAAAAATTGAAGTTCACGGACCATATCTAAATTTTTACTTCAGTTCAGAGGCACTTGCAAAAGAAGTTACAACTCAGGTACAAAAAGAAGGGAAAAAGTATGGTTCAACAAATGTTGGAAAAGGTAAGAAGGTTCTAATTGAGCACACAAGTATCAATCCAAATGCTTCACCACATATTGGACGTGCAAGAAACGCATTGATTGGAAACTCTTTGGTTCAGATTTACAAATTCCTCAACTTCAAACCAGAAGTCCATTATTATGTTAATGATATTGGGAAACAAATTGCAATGTTGGTTCTCGCGGCAGGAAATAGGAAGCCAAAGTTTTCAGAGTTGCTTAATTTGTATGTTAAAATAAATAAGAAAATAAAAAAACATCCTTCAAAGGAAAAAGAAGTTTTTGATTTGCTTCACAAACTTGAAAGTGGCGATGCAAGAGTTAGAAAACGATTCAAAGATATTGTTGGAATTTGTATTAAAGGCCAATCAAAAATCCTTGGGCAGCTAGGAATAAAATATGATTATTTCGATTACGAAAGTAAATACTTATTTGATAAATCCGTAAACAAAATTCTAAAACGGTTGGAGAAAAGTAAAAAACTTTTAACAGATGAAGAAGGACGATTATATTTGGATTTGCACGATTACAAACTTCCAATGAAAAATCCCGTATTTGTTCTGACTCGAAGCGATAAAACCTCGTTATACGGACTAAGAGATTTGGCTTATACTGAATACAAACTAAGTCGAGCAAAGGATAATATTATGGTTCTTGGAGAAGATCAAAAACTCTACTATTTACAAACAAAGGCAGGAATGGACTTGTTGAAATTAAAGATGCCTGAAGTTGTTCACTATTCCTTTGTGCTTCTGAAAAGCGGAAAGATGAGTACACGTCAAGGAAAGGTAGTTCTACTTGAAGACTTTATGAAGGAAGTCTACTCTAACGTGAAGAAAGAAATTAAAAATAGAAAAAGAGGACGTATGAGCTCGGTTGAAGCGATTGGAAACTCTGCAGTAATATATTCAATCCTAAAAACAACTCCAGAAAAGAATGTTGTCTTTGATTTGGACCGCGCAGTTTCATTTGAAGGTGATACTGGACCATACTTACAATACACTCATGCAAGAATTAACTCGCTTCTAAAAAAGAAAAGAATAGTAAGAACAATTAATGGAAAATTAACTAATAATTCTGAACAAGAAGTTCTGAAGAAAGTTTACAATTTCCCAGAGATTGTAATGAAATCTTACACTTCCAAAAAACCAAGCACAGTTGCAAACTATTTGATGGATTTAGCAAAAACATACAACTCATACTACTCTCAAAATCTAATAATTTCAGATAACAAAGAATTAACTTCTCATAGATTAGCAGTTAGCGCAACAGTAAAACAAGTTCTAAACAACGGACTAGGTTTACTTGGGATTGAAGCTGTTTCAGAAATGTAGTGGGCGAAGCAGGATTTGAACCTGCGGCCTCTGGTATACTCAGACTACTCTAATCGAGTAGCGTCTTATAAGACCAGCGCTCTGACCAGACTAAGCTATACGCCCAATTCTATTTCGTAAAATGTGTTTAAAAACTTAACTACATCTATGCGTAGATTGCTGTTCCTGCTAAAACTGCAATAATTAGAAGTGGAATTAGTATTACAATTCCTGCCAAGATTATATTCAAGATTGCCTCAAAAATTGAGAATTTTTGAATCTCAGAAATCATTCCAACTTGAAGTACTAAAGACCAAACTACCAATATCAAAAATGCAATGCTGCTCACACCAAGAAGACCTAGGGCTTCGGAATTGAGCGCAAAGAAAAGGGGTATGAATAAAAGAAGTGAAGCTACAACCGGAACGCCAGCCCAAGCAATTGCTGCCCTTAACTTCAAAGCATTGGCCTTACCATTAATCCATCTTCCAGTCAAACTTAACAAAAAACCTGAAATATACAACGAAACAATTCCTAATAATGCTGCAACAAATGCAGAACCAATAAAGCTGCTTCCTCCGACGATCGCATCCATTGATTCAAAATCAAGTGCATTGTTTGCAATGCCCGCCAAAGCAGCAAGAGGAAGAACCATGTATTTCGGATCATATTTCAAAATGGCTTTGATTGTGTTTCGTGGATGTAACCAAACTTCTTTCCAAGGATTAATCTTCAATTTGGCCATAAAATAAACTTACGTTACTTAGTTTTAAACTTTCCTTAAATTTTGAAATCGATGTGCTCGAAACATTTAAAAACTAAAAATTGGAGCAAACCTTACGCCCCTTTGGTGTAGTTCGGTCAATCATACCAGGCTTTCAACCTGGCGACTCGGGTTCAAATCCCGGAAGGGGCGCTAATTCATTTTAAAAAAACTTTAAACTCATAAACTCCATTCTAACAAATGTTTGGTTTTTTTGAAGAAGGAAGGCTTTTCAGGTTGGAGTTTTTCAAAAGTTCATTGAGTTATTCTTCTTCAGATCTGAAATTCCTTAACATATCTCAAACAAGCGGTAAAAATCATAAAGCTCATAGCTCTTGGTAAAATAGATACTTTTACATTCCAGCACCTAATAATTTTAATATGAGCACAGTAAAGTGTTTATTATGAGCATGCCTCTTGAAGATGATGGTGAAGTTTTTGAATATTTTGATGCGGTGAATAATTATTGGGCTGCTGAAAAAAAGGGGGATATTGTTGGTATGGGTGAACATATTTCCCGAATTAATTCTAGTAAAAAGAACCTGGAAGCGATTATTAACAAACCAAAAAAAACAAGAGGAAAAAATAGATTTGGGTGGGCTTTAGCAATTTCTGGACTACTTCTGCCTTTGATTTCAGGAACTGCATCTGCATATCCCGACTATGAGTTATCAGAAGATTGTGTAGAAAACATTGAAACTTTCTCAGAATCTTATCTTGATAACATAGAAGATTATGATTATTTGGATTTCGTACGTGAAGATAATTTAGAACAATTTGATATTATTTTAGGTGAAAGCCGAGGAAATGTATCTTACACAAAAGAAGAAATTGATTTTGATGAAAGACACGTTAAATATAGTTTAATGCATCTTGCCGACATGGAATTGCCTAACTTTGGTGAATTAAATTCTGAATCTGAAATATTTATTGATAAATATATAGAAAATGAAATTGAGAGAACTGTAGTTCCAATAGATAAATGTCAAAATAAGAATGTATATTATAATTCTCAGATTGTTGGTATTACTGCCACAGGATTCTGTATAGGTGTTGGTACATTAGTAGGAACCAAATTTTTAAAATAGTGTTATTTAATCAAGTTTATAACTTCTCTCACCCATACAAAAACGCAATGGGATTACAGCCAGGTACATATGATGCAAGAAAGATTGGTAAGACTCAGAAAAAAATTTTATCTGAAGCGAGAAATAGTTTTAAAAATATTGCACTAACTGATTTTGGATATATTAATTTGGATGGAGAGGTTGGGAAAACTCAATTATATACTAAAAAACGAGTTGGTTGGTTCAAGAAGAAATCAGAATTTGTGGGCGATTTAATATTTTCAGAATCTGATGATGATTTTGTAATTGCTTGTAAATTCTATACTACTGAGAAAAGACCTTTTGTTTCAAGAAATCTACATGGAGCAATAAGAAATTTGAGATCTTCCCTGAAAGACAAGAGTTTAGATGAAAAATTAGGAAAAAATATAATTGTTGGTTCAGAAACAATTGAAAAAAATTAATTGTCTAACTCTGATTTAATAACATCAATAACTTCTCTCTTTACCGATTCATCCAACATTGCATATTTTAGATTTGCAATCAAATATTCAGTAGGATTTCCTACATCAATTCTGGTGCCTTCAATTAAATGAGCATGAATCTTTAAATTATCTTTTAGTAAGTCAGCCAAACCATCAGTCAACTCAATTTCGCCACGCACACTTTCAGTAACTTTCTCAAGTTTCTCGAAAAGTTCAGGAGCAACAACATATCTGCCACTTATAGCTAAATCTGAAACTACTGACTTGATATCTGGCTTCTCAATTATACTTTCAACTTCAGTAGATCCGTTTTTAACAACAATCATTCCTTTTTTAGTCATTTTTTCCTTGGATAAATTTTCAACACCAACAATTGTTGCCGCACTTCCTAACTTTTCATAAGCATCGATCAATTGTTTTGTTGCAGGAACTTCACAATTAAGATAAAAATCATCTCCAAGTAAAATTGCACAAGGTTCACCATGCGCAAAATTCTTTGCACGTAGAATTGCATCTCCCAATCCTCGAGGGTTGCTCTGACGCTTGAATGTAATATCGACTTTCTCCAATAATTTATTGAATTCTTTTAATTTTCCATTTCCTGTATTTGTTATATCGAAATGTTTCTCCAGTGAATGTTTATTTTCGCCAGTAATTATCAAAATTTCAGTTATCCCTGATTTAACTGCTTCTTCAACAACCAATTGAATAACGGGTGTATCATAAATTGGTAACATTTCTTTTGGTTGGGTCTTAGTCGCAGGTAATAATCTAGTTCCTCTACCTGCTGCTGGAATTATCGCCTTTATAACTTTCATTTTAATCCTCATCAATTGCTCTACCTTTAAGTTCTTTCCAATCTTGCTCGGGTCTAACTTCAAGATTTGTTTCCCAGGCACCATTTATCGTATGCGTATTTACTCCAATTTCTTTTGCGAATGCCATAAACGCATTGATATCTTTTGGAAAACAACTTCCACCAAATCCTCGTTTACCGTCCGGTCCAGGAACATTTAAATGTGAATCGGCAATTCTGCCGTCTGCTACAAATCCTTGAAGTGCAGTATCCCAATCAGCGCCAATCTTTTCACAGATAAGTTTCATTTCATTTGCAAATGCAACCTTTACTGAGAAAAAGATGTTACTGAAATATTTGACCATTTCTGATGTTTTAAAATCAGTTTCAATAACATTACAATATTTGAATCTATCAGTATACAATTTAGCAACTTTCGCAGTATGTTCTTTCTCACCGCCAAGAACAATTCTACTTTGATTGATAAAGTCTAGTCTTGAAGATCGTTCAGTTAAGAATTCTGGATTAAATATTATATTCAACTCTGGAAATTTTTCTTGTAATTTTTCTGTTGTTCCAGGAACGACTGTCGATTTCAAAATAACAATATTATCTGTTTGCTTATTTACTTCATTTATTTCTTTGAAAACTTGATTAATATATTTTAGACTTATTGCTCCTTCTTTTGTCATTGGTGTTGGAACAGATACAAAAATAAAATCGCTATCATTGACTGTTTCTTCCAAAGTATGTAATGATCGTTCAAGTAATTTATCATAAACCTTTACAGTACAATTTCCAGTAGAGGTTGGTGAAAATCCGTGTGCAATTGCTCCACCGACATAACCATTTCCTACGATTCCGACCTTATTCATAAATTTCCACAATCGTAAAAACTTAAAAAATGTAGTAAACGCCAACGGCAGGATTCGAACCTGCAACTCCTGAAGGAACTCACTTTCGAGGCGAGCGCAATACCAGATTATGCGACGTTGGCATAACGTTGAGCTTAGAATTTAGTTTATTAATCTTTTGAAAACTGTGACATTAAACTTATATTAAACAATAAACTCATCAATACATGTACGAAATCATTCTGGGTCGTTCACCAAAGGAAAGAAGACTTCTTGATACTAAAGGCACAATCCTCCTCGGAAAACATTATGTACAAATGGAACGTAATACTTCTTTAGCAAATCCAATTTTGTTAGATATAAATAAACCTCACGCAATTTTGGTTTCAGGAAAGCGTGGCTCAGGTAAATCCTATACTCTTGGAGTAATGACTGAAGGAATTGCAAATTTAGAACCTGAAATCAAACAAAATATTTCAACAATAATGTTTGACACAATGGGAATTTACTGGAGTATGAAAAATCCAAATTTAAAGGATGCAAAACTACTAACTGATTGGGAATTAAAACCTGAGGCAGCAAACATAACCGTATATAGTCCAATTGGAAAGTTTGATGAATATCAGCAAAAAGGATTTCCTGCAGACAAACCTCTGGCAATAAGACCAAATTTAATGAGTGCAAAGGAATGGTCTCAAATATTTAACATTGAAGAGTTAAGTCCCGCAAGCTTGCTCCTGGAAAGAGCAATAACAACAATTGAGGAGAGCGAACCCAATTTCTCACTAACTTCTCTGATGAAAACCATCAAAGCAGATAAAGATGCCAATGAAAATGAAATTAAAATAGTTCTTAGCAAGCTTAGAGCAATAAAGAAATGGGGTATTTTTGACGAGCGAGGAACAGATTTATCTGAATTGATAAGTGGTGGGCAAGCAACAATAATTGATTTGTCACCTTATGCAGAAACTGATGACGGAGACATGATTCGAGCATTAATAATCTCTCACATTTCGAACCACATAATCAAAACTCGTCTTTCTGCAAGAAGAGATGAAGAATTATCAGAAATTAAAGGAAACTTGTCTGAAAGAAATGAACCTTTATTGTGGATACTGCTTGATGAAGCACACGAATTCTTACCAAAGGATGGAACAACTCTTGCAAGTGGTGCACTTAGAAGAATATTGAAAGAAGGTAGACAACCAGGAATATCTCTAATTCTAGCAACTCAACAACCTGGAAAGATTGATACAGATGTAATGACTCAATCAGACATTGTAATCTCTCATCGATTAACCTCAAGTACAGATCTTCAAGCATTAAACGGAATAATGCAATCTTATCTTGCTACAGACCTGCAAAAAAATCTTGATTCGTTGCCAAGAGTTTCTGGATCAGCTATAATTTTGGATGACACTAATGAAAAAATAATTCAGGCACAAATTAGACCAAGAACTTCCTGGCACGGTGGTTCAAACCCGAGTGCAATACCTGTTGCAATGATGAAGTCTTTAATTGATGCAGTTAAAGAAAAGGGCGCAACAACATAATTCTGTCACCACCAATTTAGTAAATAAAAGCTTAAAACTATAGTAAGAGGAAAGTCAGAATGATTCACGTACCTGTTGAAGATATTATCAAAAAAGTGTCAGAACAATCAGGATTATCTGAGAAAGAAGTCAAAGGAAAAATAAAGGAAAAGATGACTTCTTTGAAGGATTTGGTTTCTGAAGAGGGTGCGGCATATATAGTTGCTTCTGAATTAAACGTGAAGTTATTTGAAGATCCAGCAACTAAGGTTCTAAAAATAAATGAAGCACATGTTGGCATGAGTGGTGTTGAAATCCTAGCAAAAGTTTCTCAAATATTTGAAACTCGTAACTTCCAGCGTGATGGAAGGACTGTTGATTTTGTTCCAATTATGCTTGCAGATGAAACTGGACAAATTAGAACTACTCTATGGGATAGACGTGCCGATTTGGTAAAAGAAGATCGATTAAATCAAGGCGATGTTGTAAGAATTAAGGGTGCATCAATAAAGGATAACAAATACTCTGGAAAAGAGTTACAGTTAACTTCACGAAGTCAAATTTTAATTAATCAAGATGAGCTTGATGTAAAGATTGCAAGTCCAGAAAAGCAAGAATTACAAGAAACTTCGCTAGATAAACCAATAATTGGAAGTCCTGTAAAAATTAGAGGTACAATTGTAAATGTTGCAGAACCAAGATTCTATGACGCCTGTCCTGAATGTAGGAAAAAGGTAGCTCCAGAAGGAGATAAATTCAGATGTTCAACTCATGAACTTGTAAAGGCGAACAAAACATTAATTTTCAATTTTGTGCTTGATGATGGAAAGGGAAATGTAAGAGCAACTTGCTTCGGTGAGTCTGGGGAGAAAATTCTAGGAATGAAAGCTGACAAATTACATGATTTGTTGCTTGAAAAACCAGTTGAAGAAATCGCAGTAGATTTCTTAGGAAGTTTCGTTGAAGTTCAGGGAAACATAAGAGAAAATAAAGCTTATGATCGAACAGAACTTTCAGCAAATTCAGTTAATACTCAATTAGATCCAAAAAAGATCGCAGAGCAAATGCTCGGGAATAAATAATGCCTCAAAAAAAGAAAGAAAAAACAGTCACAGATGCCGTTGAAGAACTCAAACCAGAAGAAGCTCAAGAAGAAGTCCCTCAAGAACTTGAGGATTTGCCAGGAATAGGTCCAACCACTGCAGATAAGCTTAGAGACGCAGGATATGATACTATAATGTCTATTGCTGTTGCTCCAGTTGCACAAATTGCAGACTCTTCAGGAATGACTCAGGCCGGTGCAATGAAAGCACAAATCGTGGCACGAAACGCCATGGATATGGGCTTTTCAACAGGATCCGAATTAGTAAAAAAACGAACAACGATTGAACGATTGACTACTGGCGCCGAAGCGCTTGATGAATTATTGGGAGGCGGTATTGAAACTCAGAGTATTAGTGAAGCTTATGGAGCCTTCGGTTCAGGAAAATCACAAATTGCAATGCAATTGGCAGTTAATGTTCAGCTACCTAAGAAGGACGGAGGCCTAAATAGTGATGTTGTGTTCATTGATACTGAAAACACGTTCAGACCTGAGCGAATAACTCAGATGGCTGAAGCACGAGGAATAAATCCAAAAAAAATCTTGGATCGAATTATGGTCGCACGAGCATATACTTCCGATCATCAAATGTTGCTGGTGGATAAAGTTGATGAATTGATTAATCGAGAAGGAAAAAACATTAAGTTGGTAATTGTTGATTCATTAATGAGTTTGTTCCGTTCTGAATATGCTGGGCGAGGAACTCTTGCAGTAAGACAACAAAAACTAAACAGACATCTACATGCTCTTCAAAGATTGGCAGACAAACATAATCTAGCAATTTACATTACAAATCAAGTTCAATCTAAACCTGATGTATTTTTCGGTAATCCTACCGCTGCAATTGGTGGACACATTCTCGGACACGCGTCACAGTTCAGAATTTATTTAAGACGTGGAAAGGCAGGAAAGAGAATTGGAAGGTTAGTGGACTCTCCTTGTTTACCTGAAGGTGAAGCGATATTCAAGATAACTGAAAAAGGAATTGAGGATGCATAAGCCAAAATATCTTAAAGTCCAGTCATAAGAATATCCATGCAAGAACAATTATTTCTATTTGGAGTGGTTTTGATAGCAATAATTTTTGCAACAATCTCGGATTTGAAAACTTTTGAAATTCCGGACGCAATTTCATACTTTCTAATTATCTTTGGAATCTCTGCTCAAATAATTCTGGCAGCAACTAGTCAATCTTTACAACCAATAAATGCATTATTGATATCTCTCGCAATAGCAAGCGCAATAGCACTTCCTCTTTTCTTGTTGGGTCAATGGGGTGGCGGAGATACAAAATTACTTTTGGGAATTGCAGCAGTTCTGCCAACTTTCCATACAACAACGCTACCTTTCATTCTAACTTTCACATTCAATCTATTCCTCTTCGGAGGCATATACTCAATCTTAATTATGATTTATCTATCAATTAGGAATTGGAAAAAGTTGATTGAACTCTCACCCATTTCAAAAAAACTGTTAATTATAACTGTACTTGCAAGTTTCCTTCCTTTCATAATTCAAAACATATTTTTCATATTGGTTCCGGTCATTGTCGGAGGAATAACAATAATTAATCTTGCGCTAGTTTTGCAAAAACACTTTTTCATCAAAAAAATCCATCCATCAAAACTAACTGAAGGAGATTGGATAACTAAAGATCTAAAAATCGGAAATAAAACTATTTACAAAGTCAGAAAAATCGGAGTTCTTGACAAAGATATACAAAAAATACAGAAATATTACAAAAAATCTATTGAAATTAAGACTGGAATTGCATTTGGACCTTCTTTCTTGTTCTCAATTCTAATTTCAGGTTACTTCGGCGATATTTTGTTTCAAATTATACCTCAAGTCCTAAGTAAAATATAAAAAGGAGTAGCGCATTCAGTTCATTGATGGTAGTCTTAGAATCTTCTCACTATATCTTGCTTGGTGTGGCGGGATTTTTCGCAGTTGTTTGGGCTCTTATGAGTATGGGTGTAGTATCAACCAGAAATCATGATTTACACAAAGAAAAACATGCACATCTGGACAATTTAAGCCAAGTAATCAATCAAACGTATGGTTATTTGGAGTCTATCAATGACAAATCACACAACGCATTGGAATGTAGCAACTGTAATGTTGTAAGAGCACACTTACATAATGGACAAATAAATACAGCTCACGAAGCAGCAAGAATGCATCATGATGTATATCACTTCTTCAGAGATTACTAAAAATTAAGTCTTTTTTCGCTTAGTTACTTTAATTGTCTTTTTTCGCTTAGTTGCTGGTTTTTTCTTTTTGGTAACTTTTTGAGTTGTTGAACCTAATTTGACTCTTGAACTAATTGGTTTCAAATTTTTACCCATTGCGTCTGCCATCTGTTTTAACTTCTCAGGATCAATTTGATTTCTTTTCCATTCTCCAACTGATTTGTCGTCTTGGAATCTTGGGATAATATGAAAATGAACATGTGGGACTTCTTGACCAGCCGCAGCACCGTTGTTTTGGAATACATTAATTCCATGGGCACCAGTCATCTCGAAAATTGCGCCAGATAGATATTTAACAACTTTCATGAGGTGTGTAGCTAAAGCATCTGGCATTTGCGGAAGAACGATATAATGCTCTTTTGGAATAACTAACGTATGTCCTGCATTAACTGGATTTATATCTAAAAACGCGTATACTTTGTTATCTTCATAAATCTTGAAGGAAGGAATTTCTCCACTAATTATTTTACAAAATATGCATTGTGCCTTGCTGGCCTCTAAAACTTGTTGAGGTTTCTGTGCCATAATATTGATATTAATCAAAACTTTTAAGACTTCTCAATTTCTCCATTACTAATGGCGCTGAGATTATACAATTCACTTACAAAAAAGAAGGAACTCTTCAAACCAATCTCGAAAAGAGAAGTTAAACTATATTCTTGCGGACCAACCGTCTATAATTACATTCATATTGGAAATCATAGAACGTTCTTAATGAGTGATTTCTTGAAACGTGCTCTCAAGTTCAATAAACATAATGTAAAACATATTATGAATATAACAGATATTGGACATCTAACTTCTGATGCAGATTCTGGAGAGGATAAAATGCTAGCTGCTGCAAAAAAGGAAAAGAAATCTGTTTGGGATGTTGCAAAAATTTATACTGATGCATTCAAAAAGGATTTGAAAGCCCTAAATATTATTGCTCCAAATAAATTTACTAGGGCAACTGAATATATTCGCGCACAAATCACTATGATAAAGCGTCTAGAAAAAAATGGATTTACTTATATCGAAGACGGGAACGTATACTTCGACACTTCAAAATATTCAAACAAAAAACTAGGCAGTGGTGGAGCTAAACAAAGAGCAAGGGTTGCCAAAGATCCGAATAAGAAACAGCAGAATGACTTCGTTCTTTGGTTCACAAAATCAAAATTTCAAGATCAAGATATGAAGTGGGATTCTCCGTGGGGGTTGGGTTATCCGGGTTGGCACATTGAATGTTCAGCCATGGCTACAAAATTCTTGGGAAATCAATTTGATATTCACACAGGTGGAGAAGATTTGAAACAAATACATCATAACAATGAAATTGCGCAGTCTGAGGCAGCAACAGCACAAAAGCCATGGGTGAATTATTGGATTCATGGTGCTTTTCTGGTTGATAAGAACAAGGGAAAAATGGCTCGTTCTTCCGGAGACTTTGTAACAATTCCAAATCTTGAAGCATCGGGTTTTGATGCATTAGATTTTAGATATTTAACGCTTGGAACACATTATAGAAAGCAAATGCTCTTCAGTGAAACTGCATTAAAATCAGCACAGCGAGCAAGAAAGAAATTATTCAACACATATGTAGAATTAAGGGCTGGAGGTAGAGGTTCATTAAAATCAACTAAACTTGGTGATAAATATTTCAAACAATTTACTGCTGCAGTTAATGATGATTTGAATTTGCCTAAGGCACTCGCAACAACTTGGGCCGTACTCAATGATAAAAAAGTTCCCGATAAGGAAAAAGTATATTTGCTTTTAAGATTTGATAATATTTTTGGATTTAATCTAAGAAAATTAAAGTCCAAATCAATCCCTTTCAGAATAAAGCGACTCGCAGAAAAGAGATTAAAGGCGCGACTAAAGAAAGATTTCAAAACCGCAGACAAATTGAGAAAGATGCTTAAGTCAAAAGGCTATGAGATAGAAGATACTATTAAAAGTTACGTTCTACGAAGAAAATAATGAATCACAATTTAACAATTGTGACCCATGAAGAGTTTTTTCAAACCCCATAACATTAGTAAACTACCAAAGGCTTGTTCAAGTGAAAATCCACCGCTGTACGTCATCCAACCAAGTGCTAGAAGAAGTAGCCCATAAATAGCATACCAATAATTCATTGTGTTGGTCTTTTTTGCCATTTCCAAAAATCACATTTGAAGTATATAAGTTTAATCCGAAAAACCATCTCAGAAAGGGTTTTAAAGTAAAAATCAGCCCTAAAACTACGCGCGGGTGGCCAAGTCCGGTAAGGCGTCAGGTTGCAGTCCTGACATTCGGGGGTTCAAATCCCTCCCCGCGCTTCAAAAACATTTTAATAGATTCAACTAGAACCATAATAATGGACTTTTCAAGGCTGACAAGAACTCAGAAAAAACGAGTTAAATTCCTATCAAAGAAAAGAAGGAGAAGGCAAAAAGAATTTGAACAGCAAGCCTCAATTATTAAACATTTCATATTGGCTTTCACTGCGGGAATTGGATTCATTTTATTATGGAGTGGTATTAGTCGTTGGAGTGGTGAATTTATGAGTCACGGTGAAGCAATGGCAGTTGGATTGGGATTGTTGCTTGTCAGCGGATTTATTACTAGAATCTTCATCAAAAACTTCTCTTAACCAGCAAAATACTTTTAATTATACATAATAATCAACCTTCATGCCAATTGTATATCCTCACGAGTTCATTGCGCGAACTGCAATACATTCAGTTAAGGCTGGGCTTGCAAAAGAGCTAAAAACGAGGGGAATTTCTCAAAAAGATATTGCAAAATTAATGAATTCTCAAGTTTCAGCAATTTCACAATACATAAATGGTCAAAGAGGTGGAAGTTATGAGCTTTCAGAAAACGTAATGAATTTATTAAGTGCTGTTGCTGAAGCAATTCATGAAGAACCCACTGAAGAATTATTGAAGTATGGCGTCTCTCAAATTTGTAATAAAATCATTGAAGAAGAGTATGGTTACAATTTTGAAGAAGAAGAAGAAAACGTGATGGACGAAATAGAAGAAACGCAATACGAGAGCGATATTGATTTGTCTGATTAAGAGGGCAAATCCTTAAATTTTAAAGCTTTTACAACTAACAATATACCATGGAAAACAACGAAAAAATGCCTGAAGAACAACAACAAAATGAAGACGCAGATGATGAAAGTTTACCTTTTCCACGCGCAAGAGTAGTGCGATTAATGCGAGCTTCAATCACTGACGGAAAGCAAATTCGATCTGAAGTTAAAGACTCATTAAATCTATGGCTTGGAAACTTGGTTGCAAAAGTTGCACGTGAAATGGACAATTCTCCGTATGGATCAATTGGACTTGCAGACTTCCAAAGAGCAACAGCGCCTTTCGACCAAATTGCAAATCTAGTAAAGGATGAAGAAAGACTTCATTTAAGTCTTGAAAAGCTTAAAGTTGATGCGGACCAAGTTCAAAGAGATATGCGAAGATTCTTCAATCAAATTAAAGGCGAAGAATCAGAATAATGACTATTATTGATGTTGTCTATTCGGAAGACAGCCAACGGCATCTTAAATTAATCAAGACCATTGATAATAAGAAGGTCGTGGAAGAACTTAATGCTCCAGAACCCTATTTCATGGCACTTCCAAATAATTTGGAACAAGCAAAAAAAGACATTCTTGAACTCACTTATGAATTCAAAGACAAACAAACAAAAGTTATTCGAGTTGAGCAAGTAACTAAGAACTTTCAAAACAAAGAAACTGATTTCTTGAAGGTGGTGGTAAATTTTCCTCGTGAAGTTCCAGTCATTAGAGAAACAATACGTGATTTGCAAAGCATAACTGAAGTTTATGAAGCAGACATCCCTTATGTATTCCGTTCAATTCTTGATAATAAAATAGAATTATACAAAGATTTCAAACCAAAGATTCTCGCATTTGATATCGAGACCACAAGTGATGGAAGTTTTCCAGATCCTTTGACAGATAAAATTGTTTCAATCTCTTATTACAGTAAAGATTTTGAAAAGGTTACAATAATTCGAGATTTTGAGAAAAAACACAAATACATTAATTCGGTTGATTCCGAAAAAGAACTTCTAAAAGATTTTCAGGAAACAATAAACAAATTTGAACCAGATATTTTGACTGGTTACAACTCAGATATATTTGATATGTGGTTCATTAAAGAGCGTGCATCAAAAAATAAAATAAAACTCAAACTAAATCCTTTGAACGAAGAACTAATTTATACGCGAGGTGCTAGAAATGCTAAACCTGTAAAAATAAATGGGATAACTCATTTGGATGCATATATCTTCATTAGAAATGCTTTGGCGCCCCGACTAAAAACAAACTCACTATCTTTGGACAATGTTGCTGAAGAAATGCTTGGACAAAAGAAATTGGAACTTGGCGTATTGCCTCACGAAGCTTGGCTAGATGACAGTGATGAAAATATGAATCGTTTTGCAGAATATAATTTATTAGATTCAAAACTAACTTATTTGCTTGCAGAAAAAATATTACCTATTGCATTACAATTCTCAAGATTCACTGGACTGCCTTTATTTGATGTTACGCGGATGAGGTATGGAAGACTTGTAGAGCAATTTATAATCAAAAGTGCGATTGAACAAAATAGAATAATTGAGAATCGACCTTCAAATGATGAAATAGTGAAGAGACGATCAACACAGGCAGAAGGTGCATTCGTATATCAACCAACGCCGGGCGTTTACAAAGACGTTAGAGTCTTTGACTTTAGTAGTTTGTATCCTACAATTCTAATTGCTCACAATATCGATAAGTATACAATGAAATCTGAAGGAAGTGATAAAGAAAAAATAAACCTTCCAGACAAAACAATCTTTTTTGACAAATCAAAACAAGGATTTGTTCCAGAACTTATTGAAAGAATAATCACACGAAGATTTGAAGTGAAGAAATTGATGAAAACTTTTGAAAAAGATTCTGATAAGTATAGAACTCTGGATGCAGAGTCTTACGGTCTAAAAATCTTAGCAAATTCTTTTTATGGATATCTAGCATTCTTCGGAGCAAGATGGTATTCATTAGATTGTGCAAGATCAATAACTGCAATGGGTAGAAAATATATTCACGATACAATTGATTTGGCAGAAAAACATGACATAAAAGTAATTTATGGAGATACAGATTCTGTATTTTTAATCAATTCAGACAATATGGATAAATTCAAAACTGAAGCAAACAAACGTCTTCCGAATCCAATGGAGCTTGAAGAAGAAGGTTTGTTTAAATCGGGAGTATTTTTAGAAAAGAAAGGTTCAGGTGCCGGGGCAAAGAAAAGATATGCTCTTCTGGATCAAAATAATAAAATGATTATCAAAGGTTTGGAGGCAAGACGCGGTGATTGGTCAAAGCTTGCACAAAAAGCTCAAGTTGAAACTCTAAATACTATATTAACTGAAGTAGATGGAAAACCCGCTTTAGAAAAGATTCAAAAAATAATTGCAGATATTAGAAACAAAAAAATTGATATGGGAGATTTAATCATTACAAACAGATTAACAAAACAAATACATGAATACAAAACAAAGGGTCCTCAAGTTGCAGCAGGTGAATTATTGGCACAGACTGGAATTAAAGTTGGAGCGGGAACTATTGTAAAATATGTAATAACAAAAGGTAGTTCTAAACGAATACGTGACCGCGTAAAATTACCTGAACAAACTAAGATTGAAGAAATTGATGAAGATTATTATATTAACAATCAGTTAATTGGTGCAACCTATAAAATTCTTGAACTGTTTGGTTACTCAGAAGAGCAAATCAAAAACCTTAATACGGGTCTTGACCAATGGTTCTAAATTAAGA
>CAXGHT010000009.1:0-14207 GCA_964010235.1 uncultured archaeon
ATTGGGGAAAGGGAATAATGACTGAAGTTACTCGTGTTTTTACAGATTATTGTTTCAAGGAATTTAAACTTATTCGGATTTACGGAAGCGTCTACGATTGGAATCTTGGTTCTGCAAAAGTCCTTGAAAAAAATGGTTTTGTCAGAGAAGGTGTTTTGAGAAAGAATGTTAAGAATGTGTTTGGTAGATTTGGAGATGAATGGGTTTATGGTAAAATTAAATAACTATTCTGCAATCTCAGCTAATTCTAGAATTGGAGTGTAGTGAATAAAACTTAAAATCTTAATCAAGTTCTGGAACTGGAAGTTCTGCCTTCATTCCCTTTCTTTGTCTAATCTTTGCAACTACTCCGTTTTGTAATTCTCTTGGAAGTGGTTCAAAGTTTTGGTCTACAAGGAACCATGCTCCTCTACCTCTTGTGCTTTCTCTTAACGCACCTGTGAAACCAAAGGATTCTGCTACTGGAACTCTTGCAGTGATTACTAAAACTCCATCACCTTGTTCCGTCTCAACCAATTGACCTCTGTTACTTTGGACTAATTTTGAAACTGCACCCAAGTATTCAATTGGTGCGTCGATTCTCATTGTTTGAATTGGTTCATAAAGAATTGTTCCTGCAGTGAGCATTGCGTTGTAAATAGAGTTTCTCATGGCTGGAATAATTTGAGCTGGACCTCTGTGTATTGAGTCTTCGTGAAGCTTTGCATCTTTCAGAGTTACAATCATTTTTCCACAAGGTTCTTTTCCATATGGTCCGCCATTCATAACTTCTCTGAATGACTCAAGAACTAATTCAATAATTTCATTAATATAAACAATACCTCTGGTTCCGTCAATGAACATATTTCCGTTGTAAATTTCTTTGACTTTCTTTGCCTTGTCTCGGTCCATTCCTGCTTTTGTTAGCGATTCGACAACTTCCTTTAGATTCTTCTTTCTGACTTTTACTTCTGGAACGTCACCATTAGTTATTGCATCAAACATTTGCTCAGTCATCGGTTCAACAATTACATGTAAGTGATTGTGTCTGTTCGGAGATTTTCCTACAACTTTTGGGGATTCCTTTGCAACTGTTTCTCTGTAGACTACTATTGGATCTGAAGTTACAATATCAATTCCTTTTTCTCGAGTGATTAAGTGTTCTTTAATTTCTAGATGTAATTCTCCCAATCCTGCGATGATGTTTTCTCCAGTTTCTTGGTTGATTGTTACTTTCAGAGTTGGATCTTCTTTTGATAATTGTCTTAAAACTTCAATTAATTTTGGAAGATCTTGTGGATTCTTTGCTTCAATGGCTTTGGAAACTACTGGTTCAAATAAGTGTGATATTGCTTCGAAACCTTCAATGTCTGCAGTTGTTACAGTTTCACCAGCATGTGCAGCTTTCAATCCAACAATTCCTGCAATATTTCCTGCCGGGACTGAATCTACAACTAATCTTGACCCTCCTTTAGCCAGGACAATTTGTTGTGTTCGTGCTGAAGTTGCTGCATTAATTAATTTGACTTCGGAACCTTTCTTCAGCGTTCCTGAGAATACTCTACCATAAGCAATTTCTCCTGCTTGTGGATCAATAATAACTTTAGTTACTACGAAAACTAGTGGTCCGTTTGGATTTCCCGCCATTAAGGATTTTCCAGCCTCTGAGTCGATATCTCCGTGCCATAATTTTGGAATTCTATATTTTTGAGCATCAATTGGTGCGGGTAAGTGATCTACAACCATGTCTAAAACTGGTTCGTGTAAAGGTGCTGCTTTTAGCAATCCTTTCATATCATCCTTTTGGTAGAAATCATAAACATCTTTGAAACTTACGCCTTTCTTTTTCATGTAATCGACTGAAAGTGCCCAGTTTTGGTAAGCTGAACCGAAAGCGACTGATCCGTCTTGAACAGATACTTGCCATTTGTCTTTGAATTCTTCTGGAGAATATGATCTAATCATTTTGTTTACATTTGCAATAATTTTTACAAATCTTTCTTGCATTTGTTCTGGAGTTAATTGTAATTCTTTGATTAGTCTGTCAACTTTGTTAATGAATAGGACTGGTTTTACTCTTTCTTTTAGAGCTTGTCTTAGAACTGTTTCAGTTTGAGGCATGCAACCTTCAACTGCGCAAGCAAGTACGACTACTCCGTCAACTGCTCGCATTGCTCTAGTAACTTCTCCACCAAAGTCTACGTGACCTGGTGTGTCAATAAGATTGATTAAGTGAGGTTTACCTTGTACTTCGTGAACCATAGAAACGTTAGCAGAATAGATTGTGATTCCTCTTTCAGCTTCTTCTTCATCAAAGTCAAGAGCTCTTTGTTTTCCTGCTAGTTCTTGTGAAATCATGCCTGCTCCTGCAAGTAGATTATCTGAGAAAGTTGTCTTTCCGTGGTCGATGTGAGCTGCGATACCAATGTTTCTGATATCTTCAGGTCTCTTCATTCCGTCAAGAACTTGAGAGGTCATATCTGCTGCCATGGTTTTTTGTAGAGTGATAGTTTTATATACTTTTTGACACGGCGTGGAGAATTATTTCTTGAACTCTTCAATCAATTTAGCGACTTTTTTTCCGTCTGCTTTGCCTGCGACCTTCGTCATTATCTTTCCGATGAGTGCGCCTTGCGGAAGTTTGTCATCGTAGTTGTCTTTGATAAGTTTTAGAAGTGCTGAATCTGACATTGGTTTGAATTCACTAATTATTTTATCAAAGTCTTCTCCTTTCATGAATCGCTCCATTACTTTTGAGATTGACTCGTTGGTTAGTCTTCCTTCATCAAGAGTTTTGAAAAGTCGAGAGTAAAATTCGATCGGGAATTTTCCTGATTCCAATTTTAGTTTTCGTTTAAGTTCGGTTTCTGTTGAAAGTAAAGTTGTTGCAACTAAAGTTGGATTTAACTTTTGCTTTTTCATTGCTCGATCAAAAATTTCATTCTTTTTTGAGTCTGCCATTCTTTTTGCAAGTTCATCATTAAGACCTAGTTTTTTGTATCGTGTTATTCTATCTTGAATCATTTCTGGAATTTTCATTGCCTTGACTTTATCAATATCAACCTTTATTGTAGGAATGTCTGTTTCAGGATACATTCTTGATGCTCCGGGCATTGGTCTCAAGAATTTTGAAGTTAGATCTTCTTTTACATTTCTAACATGGCTGTCGGTTTTTCGTTTCATATCAATCTCTGCTTTCTGACGCTTTGCTTCAATTTCAGCAATCTTCGGAATTTGTTGTAAGTCCTGAACTCCTTTTAGTTCTACTCTTGCATGACCTTTGATTGAAATATTTACATCCTGACGAATTGTTCCTATCCCTCTCATAACTCTTCCAGTTGAACGTAACATATTCCCTAGAATTTGTGCAACTTCTTTTACTTGATCTGGAGTTTTCATATCTGGCGCTGTCGCTATTTCTAATAATGGAATTCCTAATCTGTCTAATCGATATGTGACTGTGTCTTTTGTTTCGCCAGTTCTTCGTGCTGAATCTTCTTCCAGTACAACAGTATCGATTCCTACTTTTCCTGCTGATGTTTCAATATAACCATCTACTCCGACTAAACAAGTTCTCTGAAACCCTGAAGTATTTGATCCGTCTACAACCGTCTTTCTCATAACTTGGAGATATGGAATAATTCTACAATTTAACATTTTACAAACCAGAAGTCCAATGTCGAGCGCATCTTGATTAATTAACTCGGGTGGCTCTTCATCCATTTCTACTAATGAAGTATTGTTATTATGAACTTCATAAATGTAAGTCAGCTTTTTTTCTGCTGCGTGTGCTGCTGCAACATCTACTTTTCCCATTTCTCCAGCAAGTGCTCGAAGTCTTCTACTTACTGTAAAATCTGGATTTGATGAAATTAGTTTTGATTGGCATCGTGAGAAAAGTTTTCCAGTAGCTAACTGCTGGTGAATTTCTATTCCTGATTTTAATCCTAAGTTTTTCATTAGTATAAGAATCCATTTGGAACGGATTTTTCAGAGAGTTCTCCTCTGAGATTTGAAGTCATTAAATCTCTTACCTTGTCTTTGTCTTTTTCCTGTCCAAGAACCCATGAAAGTTTTACAATTGCGGTTTCTGCGAGCATATCTCCTAAATAAACTACTCCGTGATTGAATAAGTCTCGGCCGGTTGAATATACATAAGGATCAACTTTTCCATAGTTTGCCTGAGAAGTCATTCCAACGAACATTTTCTTTGTTGCGGCAGTTATAGATTTTAGCCAAGTTTCTGAAGATACATGTCCGAGTCCGGTTCCTTCAATTATTACACCTCTATATCCTTCTTTTACATAAAAGTCTAGCACCTTTGGAGACAATCCTGGATGATATTTTATCAGTGCGACCTTGTCTTCAAATTGAGATTGAACATTAACTTCTCCTGCGTGTCTGAGATTGGAGCCTCTTAGTTTTTCGATCTTACCTGTTTTGAATAGCTTTGCGTAAGGCATTGAATTGATTGGTCTGAAAGTATTTCTCATTGTAGTATGCATTTTCTTTGTTTTTGTTCCGGGATTTGCAATACAATAATCATCTGAAGAGGTTCCGTGTAGAACTATTGCCACTTCTGCAATCTCTGAATTAGCATAGTGTGTTCCGCAGATTAAATTCATAGCTCCGTCAAAACTTCCTCGGTCTGATGAACGCTGTCCTCCGACTATTGCAACAGGTTTTCCTAAACCTTCTAGTGCGAAAGATAATGCAGCAGCAGTATAATGTAATGTATCTGTTCCGTGAGTTACGATTACTCCTCGAACATTTTCTTTATTTAATTCTCGTCCAACAAATCCTGCGAGTTTGGACCAGTCATCTGGACTAAATTCTTCACTGAACTTTGACATTGCTGGAGTCACTGAAATATTTGCGATCTTTTTTAGTTCTGGAATCTGAGATAATAATTCTGCTGGTTTTGTTATTGGGTGAACTGCGCCCGTTCTATAATCAACTCTTGAAGTAATTGTTCCTCCGGTTGAAACTAGTGAAACATTTGAAAGCTTAATATTTTTTTCTAGCTTTAATTCAGGAAGTTTTGTGATTGGTAACTTTCCAGTAACGGTTACTTTTGAATTTCCTTTTGGTAATCCTACGTTGTATCCATTACTTAGTTTCAGAACATAAATATTATCATCCGTAGATTCGAGTAATATTCCGGAGTATTCAAAACCTGCGTGCTTAATTCTAACTTTATCTCCGGTAGAACTCATATTAAGAGCTTATAGTAATCCTATATAAAAATATTGAAAAAAGGTAAATGGTACCCCGAAGGGTACCAGGCTAAGACGTCGTAAGACAACCTCGGAGGTGCGCCTTAACTATTATATGGTCTCCAAACCAAGTTCGTGGTTCATCTCTAAAGCTTGTGCTGATGGTTTTACTCTTCCTTTTCCAAGGACGTAAGGAGATTTTACTCCAGTTATGATTGTCATAACTCGAATCTTTCCTCTCATTTCATCATCAATTCTTGCTCCCCAGATAACATTTGCATCTGCGTCAAGTCCGGCTGTTATGAGTTCACCAACTCTCTCAGCTTCATCAAGAGTCATATCTGGTCCACCCGTAATGTGGATCATTGCTCCTGTTGAACCATCGTAGCTTACATCCAACAATGGGTTGGATAAAGCTCGTTTAGTTGCTTCATCAACTCTCTTGTCTCCGTCTGCTTCTCCAATACCTGTTACTGAAACTCCGCCAGAAGACATAATTGCTCTTACGTCTGCGTAGTCCAAGTTAATCAAGGATGGTACTGAAATGATTTCTACAATGCTCTTAATCATTGTTGAAATTAATTCGTTTGCGACAGCGAATGCTTGCCTAATAGGTAGGTTTCCAGCAATTGAAGATAACCGATTATTGTCGATTACAATTACTGTGTTTGAAACTTCTCTTAATTGTTTAAGTGCGAATTCAGCTTTATCGATTCTTGCCTTTTCAATATTGAATGGCATTGTGACGACACCAATTACAATTGCGCCCTGTTCTTTTGCAACTTGTGCAGCTACTGGTGCTACTCCGCTTCCAGTTCCTCCACCAAGTCCTGCACAAACAAAAACCATGTCTGCACCTTGAATTGTGGACTTTAATTCGTGAATTTGTTCTCGAGCAGCTTGTGCACCAATGTCAGGATTACCGCCTGCTCCAAGTCCACGTGTTGTGTCTCGTCCAATTAGAATCTTTTTGTCTGCTTCTCTGTGATCTAAATGTAGCTTGTCAGTGTTTACAGAAATAACTTCTGCACCTTGGATACCTTTTCGGTATAACCAGTCTGCCATGTTGTTACCTGCGCCACCGCAGCCTAGTACTTTTATATTTGCTTGTCCAATATTTGAGTCGACAGTAGTATCGGTCGATGTCTCCATCGTGTCCAATGCGTTTTGTACAAGGAAATCCATTTTCTTTCTTTCTCCGAGGTCAATTGGCAGTAAATGCCTTTGACTTGTTTTAAAAATGGAACATTTAACTTAAAAGGGATTATATGGTAGACTATACAGGTTTAGAGTTTTTATTTTTGAAAACAGTTTACATCGTTGAAGTTTTGTAATTGTATGTTCCAGAATATAGTTTTCACTTCCGGATTAATCACTTAAAATGCTTTATGGTCTTTCCAATCTTTTTAATTAACTTATGTCTTGTCTTTTTTGATCGTTTTTTGGCTCGCTTGATAGTGTTTTGTAATTTTGGATTGTTTGCAAGTGGAATCATTTTTGAAGCTTTGTTAACTTCTTTCCAAGATTCATAATAAACCAAATCTGTTGCTTGAATCTCTGGAAGTTTCTTTGGATGCTCATCAGGTTTTCCCAGTACAACCAGTGCATGAACATTTACGTTTTTCATCTTGTTTTTGTGTGTTAGTACTTTTTTTACTTCTGATTCAGAAAATGCTCCAACCCAAGTTCCCTGTAATCCATATTCTTGTGCTGCGATTAGCATGTTTTGTATAACTGCCGAAGAATTTTGTAATGCATATATTTCTCCCCGATCTCCATACAATTGTGTTAGTCTTTTTGGATTTGAACAAACTGCAATAATTACTGGTGCGTCTTCAATCCAATCTTGATCAACACATGCATCCTTTAGTTTTGTTTTTAATTTGTCTGATTCTACCAAAACCATCCAAGTGCTTGGTACGTTTCCGGCTCGTGGTGCGCTGACTGCTGCTTCGAAGATATCAAATAATACTCTGTATGGAATTGTATCTTTTTTGAACTTTCTAATTGAGCGTCGGGCAAAGATTGCCTCTAGAATATCCATGTTTTTCTATATATTGAGAGAATATAAAGTTTTGCGAATAATAAGTCTTTTATTGGTCTTGCATCAATAGGAGCTATGGAATATTCCAAACTTGTTGATATATATGAGGCTTTATCAGGAACTAGTAAATTGCTTGAAAAGCGGGCAATAATTGCTGGATTTCTGAAAGGTTTGGATGCTCGCGAAGTTGAATCTGCAGTTTTGTTGTTGGAAGGTCGTCTCTTTCCTGAATGGGATCGTAGAAAGATTGGTATTGGAACTCAAACTGTAATTAAAGCAATTTCAACAAGCTCAGGTAAAAGTGAGGATTCTATTAAGGCAGACTGGACCAAGATCGGTGATTTGGGTCTTGTTGCTGAACGCAATATTTCTTCTAAAACTCAATCTACTTTGTTTTCTGGAAAATTGACAATTGATCAAGTTTTTACAAATCTTCGTAAGCTTTCTGAAATCGAAGGTGGTGGAAGTACTGGAAAGAAAATTGGTTTGATTGCTGAGTTGCTTAGTGCATCAAATGGTGTTGGTGCAAAATATATTGTTCGAACCTGTCTTGAAGATTTAAGAACTGGTGCAGGTTTTGGAGTTTTGCGCGATTCAATCGCTTCAGCATTTGATGTTGAAGTGTCTAATGTTCAGACTGCTTATGATTTGACTACAGATATTTCTAAAGTTGCTAAAGTTGCTAAGATTAAAAGTGATAGGGGTTTGTTGGCTTTGGAATTGTCAGTTGGAAATCCAGTAAAAGTTATGCTCTTCAAAAAATCAGAATCTATTGAAGAAGGGTTTGATGTTGTAGGTAAACCTGCCGCAATTGATTACAAATATGATGGGTTCAGACTTCAAATTCATCGTTCTGGAAAAGAGATTAAATTATTTACTCGTAACTTGGAAAATGTTACTTCTCAGTTTCCAGATATTGTAAATATGATTGAGAAAGATGTTAACTCTAAAGAATTTATTATTGATTGTGAAGTAATTGGTTATGATAAAAAAACTGGTAATTGGAAACCTTTCCAAGATATTTCTCAGCGAATTAAACGTAAATATGAAATTGATGAAATGATTAAAGAAGTTCCAGTTATGATTATTGTATTTGATATTATTAATTTGGACGGAGAGAATTTAATTTCGATTCCATTTAGTGAACGACGTAATAGACTTTCCAAAGTTATTAATGAGGATCCTCTCGCAGTTAGTTTAGCTAAGGAAATTGTAACTGATTCTGTTGAAAAAGGTAACGAATTCTATGCTAAGGCTTTGTCCGATGGTGCAGAAGGAGTTATGATGAAGAAACTTGACAGCGTGTATAAACCTGGCTCTCGAGTAGGGTATGGAATTAAAATCAAGCCAGTTATGGAAACTTTAGATTTAGTTGTTGTTGGATCCGAATGGGGGTCTGGAAAACGTTCAAAGTGGTTAAGTAGTTTTATTCTTGCATGTCGTGACGGTAATGAATTCAAAGAGATTGGAAAGATGGGTACTGGATTCAAAGAGAAAGATGAAGAAGGAGTTAGTTTTGGTAAAATGACTGAATTGTTGAAACCTCTTATTGTTAGTGAATCTGGTCGAGAAGTTAGAGTTAAGCCGGGAGTTATAATCGAGGTTAAGTATGAGGAGATACAGAAATCTACAAACTACGATTCTGGTTTTGCTTTGCGTTTCCCTCGTTTTGTTAGATTGCGAGAAGATAAAGGTCTGAAAGATGTTGATGATTTGAAGCGTGTTTCAAAACTTGCCAAAGGTCAGAGAAGTCGAGGATAATTTGGAACGGTTTTTAGTTTTTGAAACATTGTTCCAAAAATATGTTCAGTTTTTGAGATGGTGTTTCTTTCAGGAAACGCTTTTATAGTTGTGTTTCAATTATAGAACATGAAGGGAGACGTTCTCAGTAAAGTATTTGATCCTAAAACGGTTGCAGTAATCTACGCACTTCTAGATAAAAAAGGTAGATTCTACTTGAGAGATTTATCTCGAGAATCGGGAGTTAGTTTGGCAACAGCTCATCGTATTGTACAAAAACTTGTTACAATTGGAATGGTTCGTAAAGATGAGAGTGATAGAATTAAGTTTTATGAAATTGATAGAGGTTCTGATGCATTTAGAGTTCTCGCCGGTGTTCTATTGGATAAGGTCAAAACTCCGGCAGAAATATTGAAAGATAGACTTGGAACATTACATGGTTCTGAACCAAGAATATTTACTGATCGAGAAGATGCTGATAAGATTGTTGTTGTTAGCTCTTTGATTGATAAGAGTAACATAGAAGATATAACTGGTTTTGTAAAAGAGGAGATTGGGATTGAAATCAACCCAGTTTTGTTCTCTAATACGCAGTTTATTGAGATGAAAAAGGCAGGATTCGTTGATTCTAGGAAATTAGAGCAAGTATAATAGTTTTAATAGCAGAAATCATTAAAAAGAAAAAATAGCATTACTCATCAATGATAATTAACGAGGAATTCTTGAATAGATTACGTCGTTCGTTTGGTTTGAACCTTTATGAGGTAAAGCTTTGGGCTGCCATTCTTTCAAGAGGTGTTTCTACTGCGGGAGAGCTTAGTGATATTGCTGACGTTCCTCGTTCGCGTACTTATGATGTTCTTGAGAGTCTTGAGCGGAAAGGTTTTGTTATTGTGAAGCCAGAGAAGCCGATTAAGTATATGGCAATTCCTCCAGGTGAAGTTCTTGATAGAGTTCATGGCAAGATTCGTGCAGATTTAATTAATCATTCTGAACGCATAATTAAACTAAAGGATTCAGAGATGATGGCTGAATTGGGAAATCTGCATAAGCAAGGTATTGAGCCAATGCAAGTTACTGATTTTTCTGGAGCTTTGAAGGGTCGGCATAATATTTATGATCAATTGAGTTATGTTTTGAAAGAAGCCAGAAGCAGTATTGATTTGGTTACTTCTGAAGAAGGATTGGGTCGTAAAATTAGAATGCTTAAACCTTTGATTGAGCGTGCAGTCTCACGTGGCGTTAAAATTCGCGTTGTTGCTCCATCGAGTAATGTTGAATTGAGTGAGATTATGAATGGTTTTGGAGAGTTGGTTGAGTTTAGAAATAATTCTGACTTGCGTGGAAGATTTTGTGTAGTTGATAAGAAACATGTTGTTTTCATGTTAACTGATGATGAAGAAGTTCATCCTTCATACGATATGGGATTCTGGGTAAAGTCTCCGTACTTTGCTGGAACTTTGAATAAAATGTTTGATAAAACTTGGGGCGCTGAATTAAGCCCTGACTCCGAATGAAGTTTGAGCGTTTAGATTATTTTCTGACAAACCGTAGAATAATTTTCCAAATAATGGTGAAGGTCTCTCATATTTTGTAACTCTGTAATCTTCCGCTCCAGATAACTCTGCTGCAATATCTAATGCTTCTTGTTTTCCACCGAGAGAATCAACCAGTTTTCTGCTTAATGCTTCAGTTCCGAGGAATATTTCTCCATTTGAGTGAGATCTTACAAATGATTCAGTTAATCCTCTTGATGTTGCTACGTGTTCAACAAACATATCATTCAGAAGATTGATTTTATTCTGAAGGTATTCTCTTTCTGCATCTGAGACTTCTTTGTATGGTGATCCAGTATCTTTGTATTCTCCAGAAACAAATCTTTCATAAGATACGTTATAATCATCAAGCAGACCTGAGAATTGTAAATATGACCCTGTTACTCCGATTGAACCGGTTATTGTTGCGGGATCAGCTACAATGTGATCTGTTGATGCTGCAATCCAATATGCTCCTGATGCTGCATTTTCTCTCATCCAAGTTACGATTGGTTTGTCAAATGATTCAATTGCATTTGAGATTTCTCTTGAACCTACGACTGTTCCTCCGGGACTGTCAAGTTCTAGAATTACTGCTTTAGTGTTATCATTTTTTGATGCAGAGTCTAATTGTGAAATTACGTCATCAGAAAATGTGTCTGGCGAATATCCGTCTGAACCTGAGTAAATTGTTCCAGTTATTGGAATTATTAATATTTCATCTCCAAACTCTTCTGCTGGTCCTGAGATTAGCATAAATATTGTTATTATTGCAACAGTATATCCAAATATTCTTAATGCCTTTTTCCACCAAGTGTCTTTGAACGTATTTCTGCGCTTGAAAAACATGTATTGATATGTATTCTGTGGTATATAAGAGTTGCTCAATCCTAAATGTTTTAAACTCAGATTTTGGGATTATTTTATGCAAGCATTAATTCAAGAATTAGTTGAAACTAAGAATCTGACTAAGAACAAAGTTGAATCCATTAAACGGAAATATGTTCGTGATGGAACTCTTGAAACTTTTCCTTTGAATGTGCATATTTGGAAAGCTTGTAATGATTCTCAAAAAGAAAAACTTCGTACAGTTTTGAATACTAAGCCAACTAGAAATATGGCGGGAGTTTCAATTATTGCAATTATGCCTAAACCGAATGGTTGTCCTGCAAGATGTACTTTCTGTCCTGAAGGTAAAAATGCTCCTAAGAGTTATACTGGTTTTGAACCTTCAACAATGCGTTCAATCCGAAATAATTATGATGCTTACAAAACGGTTACTGAAAGAGTTGCAGCTTTGAAACGAACTGGTCACTTGACTGACAAGAATGAAATTATTATTCAAGGTGGGACTTTTCCATCTTATGAGTGGGATTATCAGAAAGATTTTGTTAAGAGATCTTTCGATGGTTTGAATGGTGAGATTTCAGAAACTCTTTCTGAAGCTCAGAAGAAAAATGAGACTGCTGAGAATCGATGTATTGGTTTGACTGTTGAAACTCGACCAGACTGGATTTTTCCTGAGCAGTTTTTGGAACTTGGTTGTACTCGAATTGAAATGGGATTGCAATCTATTTCTGATGAAGTTCTTGAAGCTGTGAATCGTGGACACACAGTTCAACAATTCAAAGATGCAGTTAAAGTTTTGAAAGAAGCTGGTTACAAAATTCTTTATCATATTATGCCAGGTCTTCCTAAATCTGACTTTGAGTTGGATGTCAAAATGATGACTGAGATTTTTGAGAATGAAGACTTCCGTCCAGACATGTTTAAGATTTATCCTACTTTAGTTATGCCAGATACTGAATTGTATGATCAATGGAAAGCCGGAGAATATGAACCAAAAGACGAGGAGTATTATATTAAAGTTATTGAAGAAGCTTATCGAAGAGCTCCGAAATGGACTCGATTGATGAGAGTTCAACGAGATATTCCTGCGCAGTACATTGGTGCTGGACCTAAGAAAGGAAACTTACGTGAATATGTTGAAGAGAATTTGATTAAGGAAGATTATCCGGTTAAGGAAATTCGATTTAGAGAAGCCGGTCAAGTCTACAAGCGAACTGGAAAAGTTGCTAAAAATATTGAATTGTTTGTTGAGAAATATCGATCAAGTGACGGAGATGAATATTTCATTTCTGCTGAAGATAAAGAGCAAGATATTATATTGGGATTTTGTAGATTACGTCTTGGTGAAAGACCTGAAGCAATGATTCGAGAGTTACACGTTTATGGAAGCGTGACTGGAATTGGAGATGAGGGTGAAGATACTCAACACAAAGGTTGGGGAACAAAACTTATGAAAAAGGCTGAAGAAATTGCTCGCGAAGCTGGAAGAGAAAAAATGTTAGTTATCTCTGGAGTTGGTGTTCGTGAATATTACAGGAATGTTCATGGCTACTCTCGAGATGGTTGGTATATGGGTAAGAAATTATAGAATTATTTTTAATATTATCTATAATCCGAAAGCTTCTTGGAATTCTTTCATCTTTTTGTATTCTCTTGAAAACTTTCTACCTTTTTCAGTTATTGTAAAATTCTTTCCTCGCTTTAATGGTTGTTCTTCGATTAGTTTTTTTGCGGTTAATTCTGCAACATATTCTTTCATCAAAGTGTGAGAAAGATTTGATTTGTAAAGAAGATGAGTTGGTTTAATTGCTCCGCCTTTATTTACAATCGCCATTAACATGTCATTAATTATGTCAATTCTAGTTCTTCGCATTCTTCACCTTCCCAAATGTGAATAACATTGTTATGAATCCTGCAAGTTGAACTACTTGTGCAACCACATATGCAATTGGAATATAAATTGCTGGAATGAAAATTAACTGACTGAACATTAGTAATGTAAATGCTGCCAATGTTTGTTTTGTTTTCTTTGATTTATTTCTGAAGTAAGTTCTCAAAGTCATCATTGAGATGAAGAACAGAAAAGCTGCTGCAGTTAAGTGAAATACTAAAGTTACTTGTGTGCTAAATATTGAAGCGATTAATACAAAGTACATTAATAATCCTTTTACAGATTTTGAAGTCTTAGCTTTTCTTGATAGGACTAAATATATTCCTAGAAGTGCTGTCAGAGTTAGAAGTCTGTATCCTAACAATCCTGTGCTGAAAAAATTACTTGCTGGTCCAACTGCTTTGTGGACTGCCTGAGCAATTCCGAATGAATTCTGTTCAATGAAATTGTAATAAATTATTAGATTTGTTAATACTCGTGTTGCGAATGCTGTGGAAAGCATTGCAAATGCTACACCGAAATAGAAATATTTCTTCATGTTGCTGATTTTGTAGAATTTGTAGCTAGTTAATGCGATTAATGCCGCAACAGCCATTGTAACTACTTCAAAACCTGCGTCAATTCCTAAGAACCATTCAGGACTTAGTATAAATTTCGCCATTAATTACTATTTAGTGATACATCTTAAAAGGGTTATGAAAAGTCATTCTTTAGGGTCTGTTCATAATCTTTTATTAACAGAATATTGTACTATTTGTATGCCTTTGAGACCAATCATATTCTCTTGGATTGGGAAAATTTGATGCCGGGAATCCCGTCTATGCCGGGCGGGTTCCATTCATCACAACTCTTTTAAAGAAATTATTTGATACAACATTACAGCCCTGTAGTGTAGTGGTCAATCATCTGAGACTTTGGATCTCGGGACCCCGGTTCGAATCCGGGCAGGGCTA
>CAXGHT010000010.1:0-13792 GCA_964010235.1 uncultured archaeon
TTTGGATATTATGATTATCATATGATGTCTAAGAAACTTGAAGACGTTGGAGAACTGCCTAAGATGGATGTTATTATTGAAAAAATTCGTAAGAAAGGTTTCAAAGCAAGTAGAACTCATTTCTCTCCAACAGGAATTAAAACTAATTTACCTGCCAAGAGTTTCTTAAGATTGCTTTATTCTTGAATTCTTAATTCTTCTTCAGGTTCTTCTGCTTGACCCATTGCCAATCTTTCTGCTTCTCGCTTATTCTTTGCTTCTTCGATTAGCGGATCTAGATTTAGCTTTTCAATCATTTCCTTGTACCTGTTTCGAATTGTAACTTCAGTTACTCCAACTACGTCTGCGATTTCTCTTTGAGTTCGCTTTTCTCCAGTAATTAGAGATGCTACGTAAAGAGCTGCTGCAGCAAGTCCTGTTGGACCTCTACCTGAAGTTAATTCAGATGTTTGTGCAATTTCTAAAATCTTTTGAGCTTGTGTTTGTGTTTCTGCTGAGAATCCAAGCTTGTTTGCAAACTTTGGAATGTATTCTCCAGCTCCACTTGGGGCCATCTTAATACCCAATTCTCTTGCAATAAATCGATATGTCTTACCAACATCTCTCTTGTTGTTGTTTGTTAGTTGGCAAACTTCGTTCAAAGATCTTGGAAGTTTGAATTGTCTTGAAGCGATGTAAATTGCTCCAACTACAACACATTCCATAGAACGTCCTCGAACTAATCCTTTTTCGACAGCCATTCTGTAAATTCTGGCTGCTTCTTCCTCAATAGTTGGAGGAATGTTTAGCAAGGATGAAATTCTCTTTAAATCTGCTAAAGCGTACTTTAGGTTTCTTTCAAGAGATGTTGAAGATCTATTATGCCACTTTCTTAGTCGCAAATATTTTCTTCGGTCTTTAACTGATAATTTATACACTTCAGAACTTGTACCTACTTCAGTACCTGTTCCCATGTCGTGCTTTGCATAACTTGATGGTGCTCCCGATCGTCTTTCATTTTGGCCTTCTCCGGAGAATTCTCTCCATTCTTGACCTTGATCGATCATGTTTTCGTCCATGACGAAACCACAGCTGTTACAGACTATTTCTCCACGTTTTTTGTCTACAGAAAGTTTTGTACCTTGACACTCTGGACATGATTTTTTAGTTACCATTTTAAGTGTATTAACTCATCGAGGGTACGACAAGCTTTATAACACTATGCTCAACCGCGTTTATAAATGTTGTGAAATGTTGCGTTCTGAGCGTCCTACTGAGGTCTCTTTCTATGCTCGTTTTGCCATTAGCAACTTTTATAAACCCATGAGAAAAAGGGATACGTACATGGGAAAGAAGTCGAGAGGACTAAATGCTGGAAAGAAATTATCCAAGCGTAGAAAGAAGTTTAGATGGGCAGACAAATGGTATACTCGAAGAGCTCTTAATCTAAAAGTTAAATCGGATCCACTAAAAGGAAGCCCACAAGCAAGAGCAATCGTTCTTGAAAAAAGACAAGTAGAAGCTAAGCAACCTAACTCTGCTTTGCGAAAAGCTGCTCGAGTTCAATTAATTAAGAATGGAAGACAAGTTACAGTTTTCCTTCCAGGAAATCTTGCAAGTAAGTTTATCGATGAACACGATGAAATTATGATTGAAGGGATGGGTGGTCACATGGGTAAATCTAAGGGTGACATTCCGAATATCCGATGGCAAGCATTCAAAGTTAATAGGCAATCTCTACCTCAACTTGTAAAGGGTAAGGTAGAAAAGACAATTGGTAGAAATTAAGATGGCTGAAAAAACAACTAAGACAACAAAGGAAAAACCTGCTAAGGTTGTAAAGGCTGAGAAAGTTGAAAAACCTGCTAAGGTTGAGAAACTAAAGGTTGAAGCAAAACCTAAAGTTGAGAAGCCAAAGAAAGAATCTAAACCGAAGAAAATTATTGCTAAATTGAATCCATTCCAAGAAAACATCAAAAATATGAAGATGTTTGGAAGATGGACAACTCAAGATGTTACTGTTTCAGATCCAGGTTTGAAAGCTTATATGAATCTTGATCCAATCTTGGTTCCAACTTCGCTTGGAAGATTTACGGCGAAACAATTCTGGAAGTCTAAAAGACCGATAATTGAAAGACTTATGATTAGAATGTTCGTTGCAGGACACAGAGGTAAAAAACACGTTCGAACTTCTGGACACATGACTGGAAAGAAAATTAATGCTTACAATGTTATAATTAGAACTTTTGAAATCCTTGAAAAGAAGACGAAAGGAAATCCTGTTCAAGCAGTTGTTGATGCTATTGAAGCAGCAGCACCTCGAGAAGGGATTACAACTATTGAATATGGCGGAGTTAGATATCCGCGTTCAGTTGACTTGAGTCCTCAAAAGAGAATTGACTTGGCTTTGAGATGGATTACTCAAGGTGCTTACGACAAGATGGTAAAGTCAAAAGGTAAGAAAAGAATTGAACAAACATTGTCGGAACAAATTATTGCAACAATTAATTATGATCAGCAAGCTTCATTTGCATACTCAAAGAAGTATGATTTAGAAAGACAAGCTAAGGCAGCAAGATAATGGCAAAGGAATTTAAGATGACGGTAGCGGTTGGAAATCCTGGAACTAAAAAGACCTATAAGGTTGAATTAGACATGGACAAAGCACAACCATTGTTCGGTAAGAAAATTGGACAAGAATTTAACGGAGAATCTATTGGATTAGATGGATACAAGTTAAAAGTTACTGGCGGATCAGATCTTTCAGGTTTCCCAATGCGGAGAGATATTGAAGGTATTGGAAAGAGACGTGTTCTTTTGAATGTTGGGTCACTTGGATTCCGTAGTCGAAGATATCACAGTATTCCTGAAGGTGAAGGTGCTAAGAAGAAACTTAAAGAAACTCGAAAGGGTGAACGAAGACGGAAATCAATTCGAGGTAATACTATTTCTGACGCAATTAGACAAGTTAATTGTGTTGTTACTAAATCAGGTAAAGCAACTCCTGAAAAATTGCTTGGTTTGGAGGCTAAACCGGAAGGTGAAGCAACTGAAGAAGCTCCAACAGAAGAAAAGGCTGAAGTAAAGGAAGAAACTAAGGCTGAAGAAAAAGCCGAGTGAGCGCAAATACAATAAGGCGTTAATTGCTTATAATAATTTTCGGTGTTTGACTTGATAATTCATTTAAATCCTCAATATAATTTTGTTTTATGGGGACAGGAAAGATTCGAGGTAAAATTAGATCCTACTTAAAAGACCAACCAAGGAATACAATAGAAATCCAAGAGCATATTAATACTACTACTCGTCATGGAACTACGACTCAACAGCTAGGAAATGTTCTATCGAAAGACCGATATACTTTCAAGCTTGGAAAAACTAGACGATCTGGTTTGTTAAGTGGTGCTTATGAAATTTGTGAATGGGGTACTAGTGATTGGATACTTCAATATCAGAATCCTGAAAATCCTTTTGAGATTGTTTATGAATCTTCTCGAGGGAGTTCTATAACTTACTTCCTGAGTGAAAGTGATGTTGATAGCATTAGAAATTTACGTGAAAAGGATTTGGAAGAAGTGGTTGATTAAATTCCCCAAAGATCGTTTTCTTTTCGTTTGATTTCTGCTAATTCTTTTAGAACTTCAACTTCACTAGCTGACAATAACGATTTCTTGTCTTTTAATTTTCTGAAAGCAGATTCAGACATATTTGTAATTAAGAAATCTCCGCCATCTGCTCCGCGACCGATTGTTAATTTTGTTACTGCAACTGCAGCTTCTTTTCCTTTTGTTAATTCATCAAGTTTTTTACTTTTGTCTTCAATTGTTTTAACTCTTCCAACAACTTTTCCTTCCATGTTTATTAGTTCAACATTTGGAGTTAGTTTTCCGTTGATAACTTCTGCTCCGAAAATTGCTGGACCTGATTGTCTGAAAATATATTGCTTCATAATTTGAATCTTTGCTGGCCATTGTAAATCTGAAATCTCTTCAAGTTGAAGTCTTTGTTTTCTTTCAGTATGTAGTTCTTCAAATTCTTCCACTATTTTGTAAATAACTTGATTAAGTACGATTGGTATTTTTTTCTTCTTAGCCATTGCTTCTAATTCTTGTTCAACAGTTACGTTGAATCCTAAGACAAACGGATACTCACTTCCTTTGTCAAGTGTTCCTTCTGCTTCAACAATATCTCGTTTTGTAATATTTCCAATGTCTGCTCTTTTGATTGGGATCTCGTGTTTCTGGAATAATTTTGATGCTGCTTCTAAACTTCCTAACGTATCTGCTTTCAATACAACTCCATCTTCTCCAGTTTCAATAAGTACATCTTCAATTTCTTCCTTTACTTTGTTTTGTACTTCTTTGAGTTTATCTTCATCTCGAACTGAAATAATTGGTGCTCCTGAAATTGCTTGACTTAAATCATTTGCCAGAACTTTTACTCCTGATGCTGCAACAACTTCTTTTACTTTTTCAAATGAAGATTTCTTATCTCTTATTTCTGAAAGAGGTTTTGTTTTCAAAAGTGCTTTTACTTTTGTAGTAATTTCAGAATCTATGCCTCCAACAACAATTGTGTCATCTTTTCTTATAGTTCCTTCATAAATAATTATGTCAGCAGTTGTTCCCATTCCTTTTTCTTCTTTGATTTCTAGAATTGTTCCTTTTGCCGGAGCATCAGTTTCGATTTCTAATTTTCCAGTTAGGAATTTCTGAGATAAACCAGTTAGTACTGCAAGCAATTCTGGAATTCCTTCCCCAGTCTTTGCTGAAACTGGAACAATTGAAACAGTTTTTTGGTGATCCTCAACTTGAGGATATAAATTTGATTCGAAACCCAATTCTGAAAGGTCTCCAAGAATTTTGTAAAAATTGTTATCAAAATATTTCTTAACATTTTCTGCTTGATTTTTTACATTCTTTATGAATATTTTATCTTCTGATTTCCATCCAGTAATTAAATCGACTTTATTTGCTGCAATTACAAATGGAACTTTGAAAGATTTTAGAATTTCAATTGATTCTTTTGTTTGAGGTTGTATTCCTTGGTTGATATCAATTACTAAAACTGCTAAGTCTGCAATTGAACCTCCTCGCTTTCTTAGATTGCTGAAAGCTTCGTGCCCAGGCGTGTCGACAAATAATAATCCTGGTATATTAAATTCAAGTTTGAATAAATCTAAAAGTTCACCGCAAGATTCCTTAATTTTCTTTAATGGAACTTCGGTTGCACCAATGTGTTGAGTAATTTTTCCTGCTTCTCTATCAGCAAGAGTCGTTCCTCTTAGGTAATCTAGTACTGAAGTCTTCCCGTGGTCGACATGACCAAGGACAGTTATTATCGGTTGTCGGATTGTCATTTTCCATCATTACCTCTATGAAAAAGCTTATTTTTTGGTTTAAAAGCCTTGTTATAACCTTGTTCGCTTGAATCCTTTCGAAAATTCAGGGAAAGAATCAATGATTTGATCAATCGGAGTGTAGAGTCTTACTAAATGGTGTCTACGTAGGTGATTCCCGTACTTCCAGCTGATTTTGCGGTGAAAGGCTACCAAAACAAGCCCAATTCCTATTGAAAAGCTGGATAAATGGGTCATAACTGTCCTTATTGAGAACAATTCTGCAAACTCTCCAGCATAAAACAACGCTATTGCTGCCAATCCCCAAGTTATGCTTTCAAAGATTGCTATTGCTTGTCCGTGCTTATCATCTGGAGTCATTTCTGCTAAACGGACAAAAATTGGTCTATCTATCGCTAAGAACCCGATTGCAACGCCTCCTGCCATGATAATGTAAGATAATATGTGATCAAACATGAAAAAGAGCTTCATGAATGTTCCAATAAATAAAAATCCTGGAATTATTAGCCACTTTGAATGGAAATTGTCAGAAAATCTTCCAATTGGTAATTGAAAAGGTAATAATATTACTGATGAACCCATTATTACTAATCCTGCTTGCCAGAAATCATAACCTACAACGCTCTTCAAGTAAATTAATATGAATGTTGCCCAGATTAATTGTGCTGATGCTCTGACTAAACGAATAAATGATAGTAAAGTGAATCCTTTTGTTACTAGAATGCTCTTGTAATTATGAACTATTCTTGAAATCTTTGGCAGTTTGTTTTTGTGCTTAATATCGGTTAGCATAAATAGCAATCCCATTGTTAATATTCCAACAATGAATGAAGTATAGAACAGAGTTATGAATCCTGATAAATAAATAATTAATCCTCCAATTAGTGGTGCAAGAATTAATCCCAGATGCCTATATGTTGAACGGATTGCACCAAATGTTGATAGACGACGCTTCACTGAAATATCCCAAACATAGCTTATATACGCGGGATAAAATATTGCTGCTCCGATTCCATATGCAATTCCTCGAAGTATGAAGAAAGTTTCGCTTACAAAAAATGCTAGGCTCAAATTTGTGAGCGCCATTATTATCCCACCGACTAACATTATATTTCTCCGATCGTAATGATCTACGAATGAACCTGCAATTAATTTTACTATATTTGTTGCAACTACAGATATTGCAACGATGACTCCGATGTTTACTAAATTTACTCCAACGTGGTAGAAATACAGTGGTAGAAATACAAAGACTAACGCGCTTGAAAAACTCATTAAGAAAGATATTGCATTAGTAATTTTGTAATTTGATTTTGTTCTGAGATTCATGACTTACAAAGTCAAAGGAGCTATTAAAACTTAACCAAATAATTTTTGCTTTAATCGTTTTGCATAAGATGGTGTGTTAATGATTAGACTTTTAAGAGACACTGCTGCCATTGGTTTCTTGAATTTTTCTGCTCTGAAAAGTCTGAATGCATCAGTTCCAATTGCCATTAGATAAAGTGCACTGTATCCTGAAGGCATAATTAGGTAATCTATCCCTAAATTTGGTAGACTTAATAATGGACTAAGGAAGGTGTGCTTTGTTGTTACTCTCCAAGGTCTTTCATTTAAAATTTCTGCATAGATTTCTTGATCCTTCTCGTTTATTGAGCCTCCAATATATACTGCTAAGAATTTCCCAGGGTGAAGAGGGAATGGAACTTTATCTATCTTATTTAGAATCTTGTTATTATTTTCCGGATTCTCTCTCCAACGCATATATTTCATTAGTCCTTTGTTTAGTGTTCCTGTGATGAATCCACTATTCTTATTTACAAGCTCTTCAAGCCTATCTAATTTATCAGAATAGTTTGGATCTTCAGTCTCAGACATGATTTTTTCAAGGCCTCTTATTTTATCCATTTATCGATTAATTCCTCTTTTTGTTGGATCAAGATCTTTGCGTTATTTGTCTCATGCATCTTTAATTAGAAAACAATATGCTCATCTGCTCGTTTGTAAGAATGTAATTCTTTTTTACTGAACCATAGTGCTACTTCTTTCTTTGCATCTTTTGAATTTCCAGAAGCATGAATAATGTTTGCGATAGATTTTCCCACTCTATCTGCAAAGGCATAGGTGTGATGTGCATAATCTCCTCGAATTGTTCCCGGAGTTGCATCACCTGGTGCTGTTGAACCTACAATCCTTCTAACATTCTTTATTGATTCCACTCCTTCAAGAACAATTGCTACAACTGGTCCAGAACGAATGAATTCATCAAGTCCTGCAAAAAATGGTTTTCCAATGTGATCAGAATAATGTTTTTTTGATAACGCTTTGTTTACCCAAACCATCTTCATTCCAACAATCTTCATTCCTGCATTTTCAAATTTTTTAATAACTGTTCCAGTTAAAGATCTTTGAACACCGTCTGGTTTGACTAATACTAATGTGCGCTCTATCATGCTTTTTTGTGCTGAGTAAATTTAAAACCTTAACGCTTTTTCCTAATCTTTATTTGCCGAGATAACCGTTTTGTCAATTCTTTCATTGCCAATCCAAATTTCCAATCCACTCCTTCTGCTCTTATAATTTTTCCCTCCGGAGTTTCTGCTTCGCCAGTTATTGCATACTTTGTTCTTTTGCCTTCTTTTTCATAACGCTTCATTCGCAATCTTAGGCGTTTGAACTTTCTAGAAAATAATTTTTTACCTAGAATTTCTCTTAATCTTCGTCGCTCTTTTAAATCCAATCTCTTTTCTGAAAATTCTACTTTCATAGTGATTATTATATTTCAATTTATTTAACGGTTACGCTCTTTGCAAGATTTCTTGGCTTGTCTGGATCTAGTCCTTTCATAACTGCTAAATAATAAGATAATGCTTGAATTGGAATTATTCTTAAAATTGGTGAAAATTTATCTGGACCTAAAACTTTAATCCAGTAGTCGAATACTTTGTGTTTCTTTTCTGATAATCCAATTATGAATGCTCCACGACTTTTGAGCTCTTGTGCATTTGATAGAATGTCTTGATTTTCTTTATTTGGAACAAACACAATACATGGTGTTCCGTGTTCGATCATTGCAATTGGTCCGTGTTTAATCTCTCCTCCAGCAAAACCTTCGGCATGAATATATGAAACTTCTTTTATTTTTAGTGCTGCTTCCATCGCTGTTGCATAATCTCTTCCGCGACCAATTGTGAATAAATGGTTTGAATATCTTAGAATTTGTGATAATTCTTTTGTGTATTTTCTGGCTGATTCGCTTGTTAAGTAGTAAATGTTTCTAATAATTTCTTCTATTTCTTGTTTTGCTTGGTTTGGTTTTATTACTAATGCAGATGCAATTAACATTAGAATTGCAACTTGAGCTGTGTAAGATTTTGTTGAAAGTACACAAATTTCTGGACCGACGTTCATGAAAATATTTTGGTCTGCAAGTCGTGCTAACGAAGATCCTTGTACATTTACAATTGTAATTATTTGTGATCCTCGTGACTTTGCAGTCTTTACTGCTTTAATTAAATCAAGAGTTTCTCCAGATTGGGATATTGCTAGAACTGTTGAATTTTCACTCAGGAATTTTTCATATTGTTCAAATTCGTGTGCATGAACTATTCTTGGCATAAGCCCGTTTTTTAGAAATTCTGTTTCAGCTGCTTTTGCTGCATTGTATGATGATCCGCATGCAACAATATAAACTTTTGAAGATTTCATTCGATTTGCTACTGTTGTTATTAACTTTGAATCTTGTATCAACGATTGCTTTACTGTATCGACCTGTTCAGATATCTCCTTTAGCATGAAGTGTTTGAAATCTCCTTTCTTTGCTTTGTTTACATCCCAATCAATCTTAGAAATCTCTCTATGAACTTCTTTTTCTCCGTTTAAGATTTTTATTTCTGAATTTATGTATCCGTAATCTCCGTCTTCTAAGTAAATTACATTTTTTGTTCTGTCAATGAATGAAGTTACATCTGATGAAACAATTAGTGCATCTTTGTCAACACCAACAACTAATGGTGAATCTCTTCTTGCAAAAAATATTTTATCACTTGAATTGTGGAGAAAAGTTATTGCGAAAGTTCCCTTGAGTTCGTCAAGAGTTTTTTTGAATGCTTCTAAAATATCTTTTGAGTTTCTTAAGTGAAGTTCAATTAAATTTGGAATTACTTCTGTATCTGTTTCTCCATAAAAAGTAAATCCTTCTTCTTTGAGTTTGTTTTTTAGTTCTTCATAATTCTCAATAATTCCGTTATGGACTAGTGAAATATTTTTTGAATTTGAAATATGTGGGTGGGTGTTGTCTTCAGTTACTTTTCCGTGAGTTGCCCAACGAGTATGACCAATTACAAATGTTGCATTTCCTTTTTGAGTTGGTGTTGGAATTTTTCCTACTTGTTTTTCAGTTTTGAGCTGGTCTTGGTCTTTGAAAGTAAACCCCCAAGAATCATAGCCTCGATAATCTAGGCTTTTTATCATTGATACAAATTCAGATAATTCTATAGAATTTGAAGTACTAGAATATCCTACAATGCCGCACATATAGCGAGAAGTTAAAATTTGTATTAAAAGTTTGTGAAACTTAGAGTCAATTATTCTGAAGTTTCTGGATCTAAATTTGTTTGTTCTGTTTCTGCTGGAGCTTCTGGCTCAGCAACAGGTTCTTCAGCCGGAGTTTCTTCAACAACTGGTTCGGCCGGAGTTTCTTCGACAGCTGACTCTTCGACTGGCGCTTCTTCAACCTTTGGTTCTTCTTTAACTTCAGGTTCAGCAACTTCTTCAGATTTTTCTTCTTTCTTAGGTCTTATTTCAAAATTTGTTGGAGTTGGTTTTACTCCATTTAATTTATCTAAATGAATATCAATTGTTGAGACTCGAATTGGTCTTCCTTCTTTGTTCTTGAAATCTTCTGCTGCGATTACAACTTCACCAATTTTAATACTGTCTGTTAAAAATTTGCTTCGTACCATTTCTGCTACGTCAACAGCTCGACTAATGAATTTTCCTCGAGATCTAACAATAACGCTCTCTGCACCATTAGTTGTAAATTGCATTACAACTGCAGTAACATAGTTCATAAATGGCTTTCCGCCTACAAATACTATTCTTTCCTCTTGAATCATTGTGATATTTAGTCTGTCGATAGCTTGACTTTCTTTGTTGCATATCCTGCAAGCTGATTTCTAATTTTCTTTGTCTTAACGTCGGACAATTCCTGTACTACCAACTTATTTTTGTTAAAATCATCAGTAAATTTCTCTCCATGCTTAGCTAGAAGTTCATCTACTAGTCTTTTTGTAAATTTGGTTCGGATTCGTCCCATACTCTTTGCGTCAGATGCGACTTTAAAAAGCTTGTTGTTGGCTAGCGTTGAAGATTACTTTCCTGCTATGATTTCAATTATATCTAAGTGTTTTAGTTTGTGTTCCTTTCCAACTGTTTGTTTTGTCCTTACGTCTACCGCCCGGATAAATTTGTCTCCAAAATCAGTATGAAGTCTGTACGCGAAGTCCAAAGCTGTACTATCTTTGGGCATTAAGAAACAATCAGGTAAAACATTCCCTTTTGAGTCTTCCAATTTGCTTACTCCTCCCGGATGTATTGCAATATATTCTAAAATATCAAAAACAATTGTGTTTAGAATATCTTGAACTCCGGTTGATTTGTTGGTTTCTAAGAATTTTTTAACTTGTGCTAGCGCTTCTTTTTGTTTGTCTGTTAAATTTCCAATAAGTTCAAAATGATTTTCACCCGGAATGTAATCTATAAGTTTTGCTTTGTTTGCCTCTCTTAATGCAAGTTCAAATTCTGCTGAACTTGGAATAATTCTGCTATCTGTTTGAGTTCTTATTCTCTCGAGGTTTGCTTTTGAAGTTGAAACATCCATTTTGTTTGCTGAGATTATTATTGGCTTCGCTTGCTTTCTTAATTCTGATGCAAAGTTTTTCATATCTTCCTCGGACCATTCAGTTAATTTGTTTGATAGTCCAGAATTGTTGAATGCTTTTTTTACCATTCCAAGGTTTATTTTGATTCCTGAAAAATGTTCTGCGATTGCTCGATCAGAGGGAGTTCCAGATAATTGTGCTTGTCTTGCAAACTTTTCCCAACCTCTCTCCATGATTTGATAAATCCAAGTGTCAAGTTCTTCTTCCAAGAATCTTATATCATTTATTGGATTGTATGAACCTTTCTCTACAGACTCTCCTTTTTCATTTGTTGAACCTGAAATATCAATAACATGAATTAGCGCATCGGCAGAACTTAAATCGTCAAGGAATTTATTTCCCATTCCTTTTCCTTCTGAAGCTCCAGGAACCAAACCTGCAACATCAATTAATTCCATTGGAACAAATCTTGATTGGCCATGAACATATCCTTCTCTTGGATTTGATACTTTTTCAAAATCTCTTGCTGCGTCTTTTATTTTTACAAAGGCAGTTCCATGATTTGGTTCAATTGTTGCAAATGGGTAATTTCCAATAAGTGCTTCAGCTAAAGTTGCAGCTCTAAAAAATGTTGATTTTCCAACGTTTGGTTTTCCTACAACTCCGATTAACATAGTTTGATTTTGAGTTTGAGTTTTTAAGAGTTCTTATTCAATCAAAAGAAGTGCGTACATTATTCCAATTCCTAGAATGAACCAAAGAATTTGTAAAGTTGATTTTTCCAAGTTATCTTCTTTGTGTAGTTCTGGAATTAAATCTGCAGTTGCTATGTAAATAAAATGTCCTGCTGCAAAAGGAATTAAGAAATGAGTTAATCCTACTATTTGACCTGAGAGATATATTGCTAAAACTGCTCCAATTATTGCAGTTAATGCTGTTAGGAAATTAAGTCCTAAAGCTTTGTGTCTTGAAAATCCTCCGTGAGTCAGAACTGCAAAATCTCCAATCTCTTGAGGAATTTCATGTAGAGCTACTGCGATTGTTGTTGCGATTCCAACAGGGATGCTTAGAAGGTAACTTGCTCCAATTAATAATCCATCAATAAAATTATGAACTCCGTCTCCAATCAAACTTGTTATTGCAAAAGGTTGTATTTTTGCATGATTGTGTCTGTGAGGACTATGGTGACAATGGCGCCATCTAATTAATTTCTCAACTATAAACATTGAAAGTAATCCGAGGATTACATATAATGCAGTGATTGATTCAAATCCAATTTCTTGAATTATTTCTGGAAGGAGGTGTAGAAATACTGTCCCAATCAGAGTTCCTGCTGAAAGTGCAACTAAATATAGAAGCATTTTGTCAAGCTTTAATTTGTTAATTGATAGAGTAAAAACCCCTATAAAAGATATTAAACTGATTCCCACCACGCTTAATAGGATATATTCTTCTGGAGTCATCATGAGAATATTTGTGCTCTGAAGTATATAATTGTTTCTTGTAGAATAAATAGATTTAAAATCAAGCGATAAATAAAGACATTATGAACTCTGGAATTAGAGCAATTGATTTTATGAATCACAAAGTGATTACCGTTACACCAGATATGACTGTTAGAGAAGCTGCTAAACTTATGAATGTTCATAGAGTTGGGGGCGTTCCTGTTTGTGAAGGTAAGGAATTGGTTGGGTTGTTGACTGAACGAGATATTATGATGAGAGTTACTGTTCTTGACAAACTTCCTAGTTCTTTGAAAGTTGGACAAGTTATGCAAAGTCCTTTGAGAGCAGTTGGTGAAAAATTTGAGGATTTATCAAGTCTTGCTCGAAAAATGAGTCGTCACGGAATTTCTAAGATTCCCATTGTTGACAATGGTAACTTAATTGGAATCGTAACAAACAAAGATATTGTAGCTCATGCACCAGATTTATTAGATACATTTATTGAAAGATTGGCTGCTAGCGACAAAGGCACTGCTGGTCATCCTGCTGCATTTGGACAATGTGAGGCTTGTGGTTCTCACGGACATCTTCATTTCAAAATGGATCAATTCATCTGTGATGATTGTATTAATTAAATTATAACGCCAATAAGATTTCTTAGACCTTGCGCAAATCCTAAAACAAATATTGCTAGAATTATTAGTCGTGAGAATTCTTTATCTTCGCTTTTGTTTAACAAGTAAAGAATTGGGACAACAATCACTAATTTTAATGGGATAAATGAAAATGCTGAACCGGTTTTATCAATTACAAAACGAGGTAATATATGTTTTTCAAATCCTCCAAATAAAGATAGGATTAATGCTGTGTTTACTGCATCAAAAAGTTGTCCAGTGTATGCAAAAATTGTTAGTTTATTTTTGAACCAATCTTGTTTGAATTTATTTGCAAGAAGTATACTAATCCAAACGCTTGCAGCCATAATAAAAATTATACTTGTAAGATAGTTTAAGTTTTGAAGAGTTGGAATTCCGTATCTTATTGGAATAAATAATATTGCTAGCGCCCCGATTAATCTAGGTCTTCGTAGAAATAATCCTATCAAAAATATTGCAGTTATTGTTAGA
>CAXGHT010000011.1:0-12389 GCA_964010235.1 uncultured archaeon
GAACAAGCTAAAGAATTTCTTTTTGAAGAAGTTCCAGTAACTGAAGAAAAAGTTAGAAAACCAAAAGCAAAGAAGAAGGAAAAAGGACTTTGGCAAAAATTCATTGATTGGTTAGAAGAGGAAGATGCACCAAAAGCGAAAGCTAAGCCAAAAGTTAAGAAGGTAGCACTGAAGAAGACACAACCATCATTGCTAAAACGATTTTCAGATTGGTTAATGGAAGAAGACGAACCTAAAACTAAATCTAAACCAAAACCTGCATCCAAACCCAAATCAAAGAATAAGGAAAAAGGACTTTGGCAAAAATTCATTGATTGGTTAGAAGAGGAAGATTAATGCCATTCTTAGATGAGCAGTGGCCATTCAAATATAGTTTGTCACCTTGGTATATCAATAATGAAGATTTTGATGGAACGGATTTTGCTCCCTTGCATTTTAATTTAACTAAAGGCTTGATGCACCAATTTGCGAAAGAAGCAAGAGATTTTCCTACCAAAGACGGAACTCCTTCTCGTGCAAGGCGGAACAAAGATGATCGGTTAATAATTCGCAGACCTTTTGATGGAATACTAAAGAGATTGAGAAAGATTAATGAAACCGAGTATATGATTTTAGGTTCCAGAATTATTGATAAAAACAGAATCGCTCCAGAAAAATCAATGAATCAGTTTAGATCTTTTGAATATGAATATGTTTTGAATTTAGATATACGTTCAGATGCAAATTTCAATTCACTATTAGAATCACTTTCTTCGACGGAACCAAATCCTCAATTTTTGGAAGGAATCCTCCAGAAAAGAGATCGATTCAGTAAAGATTTCATTTCTGAAATTGAAATTTCATTTGTTGATGTAACAAATAAATATTGGAATTCCAAAAGTAATGAGCATTATTGGTTTGAAGTTTTCTACATGGTTCCAAAAGAGTCTGAAAATAGAGATTTAGAGTTGAAAAGACTTCTCGAATCTAATTTTGATGGCGGCACTCATAAGCGTTATAGAAAATATCAAGAAGATCGTGCAATTCAAATGCTTGCAGAATACGAAGCAGAACAAGCTAGATCTTAATTTCCATAAAATCTTTTGCCATTGTTAGTTTTCCTTTGAAAACTGATTTGGCTTCTTGTTGTAATTCTTTTGTTGATCTATATCTTTGTGAGAAATGAGTCAGAACTAAATGTTTAACCTTTGCTTGTTTTCCAAGTCTTGCTGCCTCTTTAGTAGTCATGTGTCCACCTTTTTCTGCTGAACTTTTTACTTTGTTTGAAAATGTTGATTCACAAACAAACAAATCTGCATCCTTTGCGAGTTCAACAATTGGAGCGTAATACGCAGTATCAATAGTTATTGCAAATTTCTTTCCGTGTCGAGCGTAAGTTGCATCCTTTGCTTTGATTTTTTTACCTTCAATTACAACATCTTTTCCTCTCTGCAATCTTTTTAATCCCATATGTTGAGTCGGAATTCCTTTAGCTTTTAGATAATCAGTATTAATTCTAAGTCGCGTTTTTTCTTCAAATGAATACCCAAAACACGGAATTGGGTGCTTAAGTTTTAATGCATTAATTTTGTATTTATTAGTTTCACAAATTGTTTTTAGTTTTATATTTGAAAGTTCATTAATTATTAATTTGTAACTAATTTTTTCATGTTCGTAAGCTTTCATAATTGCTGCGATTTTGTTACCGGTTCCCTTTGGACCGTAAATTTCTAAAGGAGTTTTTCTTTGGTTCATTGCCATACTCATTAGTAAACCTGGGAGTCCAAGAACGTGATCTCCGTGCCAGTGAGAAATGAAAATCTTTGTAATTTTTTGCGGATTTTCTCTCGCGATTCTAATTTGTCTTTGTGTTCCTTCTCCACAATCAAACAAAAAAGACTCTCCCGAGTAAGTAAATAGACCTGCCGTCTGATTTCTGTCTTTTGTTGGGAATGCAGAGGAAGTTCCCAAGATCTTTAGCTTCATGTTGATACATAATCCTTTTAATGTATAAAAGAATAACTTTTTTACACGAAGACTCTAACTTCTTGAGCAGTAGTTCGGAAGGGGTACTTCTTGAAAAACAATGGAAAAAGGAACCCTGATTGGAAATAAGGTGGTGCTTAGCACGAGTTCTCTTTTTAATCGCAGTGCTTTTGGAACTTTGAATAAACAAGGCGGTACTGAATTGAGTTCTGAAGAAGCACTTTATCTTGTAGAGAAGAAAAAAATTGATGTGGATGTCAGCTTTGACAATTTGCGTCGAAGATTTAACAGAAGCAATAAGAATTTTGATGAAAGATATGCTGTTTTCAGAGATTTAAGAAATCGAGGATATATTCTGAAAAGTGGCTTGAAATTTGGCTGCGATTTTAGAGTTTATGATAAAGGCTCAAGACCTGGAAAAACTCACGCAAAGTGGTTAGTTTTTTCTACTAAAGAAAATGCCAAATCATCTTGGAAAGAAATGTCCGGAATGGCACGAGTTGCAAATTCAACTAAGAAGAATGTTTTGGTTGGAATTGTAGATTCAGAGAACGGTGTTAGTTATTTTGAAGTTTCTTGGAGACGACCGTGAGTGTTTATATTGGATGGGTTTGTAGAAATTGCAAACGCGCAGTAGGTTCTGAAAGACGCTCAATTAGTGTTAAATCAAGATTGAAATGTAAAATTTGTGAAAAAACACAAGTTTATGATGAAAGTATCAAATCAGGATTATCAGATAATCCTTTAGTTATTATTAAGTGGGTTCAAGAATGGAACTCTCGAAAATCACATTAGTTCTTGTGCTTCTTTGACCAGTTTTTCAATTTGCTCCAATTTATGTCTCAATTCTCTTTTCTTTCCGAAATTAAATAAATCTACAAGAATGTCTTTGAATACTTTACCATCTTTTTCTTTACTTACTTCCTCATATTGTTCAGGATCATCTTGACGCATAAATTCTGCAGCAATTTTCTGAGCTACAACCATTTCGTCGTCAGTGAAATCTAGATCAGAGAATAGTTCTTCCATAGATTGCTCTTTTTCTACAGGTTTCTTTTTAGAAGTCCTTTTAGCCATATTTTGATTAGTTTCTTTGGTTTTTATTGATTTGTTCAATAGATTAAATACTGAGCCTGAACTGATTTCTCTTGAGCCAAGCCTTATGTTTTTTGAACTCTGGACATTTCTCTTGAACTAATCGCCAGAATTCTTTAGAGTGATTCATCTCAATTCTGTGACATAACTCATGTATTACTACATATTCAATTACTTCAGTTGGAGCCATTGCCAAACGCCAGTTGAAGTTAAGATTTCCTGCTGAAGAGCAAGAACCCCATCTAGTTTTTTGACCTTTGATAAATACTTTATTTATCTCGTATTCGTTATTTTCGTTATGAATTTCAAGCAATCCTTCAATAATTCTCTTAGTTTCATTTTTATAGAAATATTCTAAATCATTATTTTCAAAGAATTCTGGAGGTTTTAGCTCCCCCAAATGCAGGCATCCATCTTCATTCATAACTAACTCGTATTTTCGCCACTGCTTGTTAATCCATGCTGATTTTTTCAACACGAATTGTTCAATTTCAGTGGTTGGAATATGTTTTCCTGCGTTAATTCTCAGTCCCGCTTCGTCAATGCGCAAGGAGATTCTATTAGAACGAGAGCGTCTTTTTAGAACTGCAGGCATACTTAATTGGTCGAGAAATTCCATATTAGAACGGTAAATATCCTGAAATTAGTGGCCAAATGAATGGCGAAGCCGCAACCAGAACACCAAGAATAATGCTGTGAATCCAAGTTTCGTGTGTTCCCGGACCTCTAGATTTAGCAAATACTGCAGATTTTGCGTGAACAATTACTGCGGTAATTAGTGCAAGAATTATTAGAACTGCGATTTGATTCTGGAAAAATTTTGGAAGAAATCCTGAATTTGTAGCCAATTCTATGTTGAACGCTACAAAAGATAGGCCGATTAAGTAAGTCATTGCACCCAATCCATGCCCAATTGTGGACTTTGCATCCCCCGATAGGTCCTTTATCATGAAACCAATATCTACAATTCCAGCTATAACACCCATAATTATTGGAGGTATTATTTGTAGAGCCATACAAGTTAATTTCTTCAATTCTATTTAAGTATTTTGGAGAAGAAACGCTTTAATAGATTCTTGTTTACTAAGAATTATGCCAAGAGACGTATCTTCTTTTGCCAAGAAGAATGGTTTCATATGGGGACCTGAACCTGAAATATACAACGGTTTAGCTGGTTTTTACACATATGGGCCAATGGGAAAAGCTCTTAAGACAAATGTCGAAGACTCACTTAGAGCGGTTTTTGATGCTCAAGAATTCTGGGAAGTTGAAACTCCAATAATTGCGCCTTCTCAAGTTTGGAAAGCTTCAGGACATCTTGCAGGTTTTACTGATCCCCTGATTCGCGATTCTGATAATAATATTTTCCGAGCCGATAAATTGATTGAGGAATATATGCTTGAAAACGGAGTGAATCCTGATGAAGAAAATGTTGGTTCGTTGAATGCTGAGGCTTTATTGAAATTGATTAAAAAATATGATATTAAGTCTCCGAATGGAAAAGTATTGAAGATGAATATTGAAAATCATAATTTAATGATGAAAACTACGATCGGTACGGATATTGAAGCCTATTCTCGACCAGAAACTGCCACAACAACTTATCTCCCATTTAGAAATTATCATGAATATTTCAGGAAAAAGATGCCAATGAAAATTTATCAAGTTGGCAAATCCTTCCGTAATGAAATATCTCCGAGACAGAATGTTATTCGTGGACGAGAATTTACTCAATTTGAAGCTCAATTATTTTTATTTGAAAATGAGAAACATGAGTTTGAAGATTATGATAAAGTTAAAGACGTCAAAGTTCAATTATGGTCAAGTAATGCGCAATTAGAAAAGAAAGGCTGGAACGCTGTAACTCTTAAAGATGCTTTGAAGAAAAGCGTAATTAAGAATAAATCTTATGCTTGGGCACTTTCCTTAGCACAAGAATTTGTAAGTAAGTTAGGAATCCCTGCAGATAGAGTTAGATATAGACAACATCATCCTGATGAGAAAGCATTCTATTCAAATGACACTTGGGATTTGGAATTCAGAACAGATACTTTTGGTTGGATTGAAATTGCAGGAATATCAGATAGAAATGATTACGATTTAACTCAACATTCTAAGTCTTCAGGACAGAAGCTTAATATCAGTGGCGAAACTCCACACATTATTGAATTAGCATTTGGATCTGATAGAATAGTTTATACTCTTCTTGATGTTTTCTTGGATGAGGAAAAAGTAGGAAAGGATATGAGAGTTATTTGGCGCATTCCGAAAGAATTGGCACCGGTTCGATTTGCAGTATTTCCCTTACAGAATAAAGATGGCTTGCCTGAAAAAGCACGAGATGTTTATGAAGCGCTTTCCAAGAATTATAGGTGTCTTTTAGATGTTAGCGGTTCAATTGGAAAGAGATATCGTAGACAGGATGAGCGCGGTACTCCACACTGTATAACTGTTGATTATGATACTCTTAAAGATGATACCGTAACTCTACGAGATAGGGATACTATGGAACAGAAAAGAATAAAAATTAACGACCTTAAGAAAGTAGATGTTAGTTAAGATATTTGGAATTGCAGATTTACTTGCAGCAATGTTCCTGTTAATGGTTAGTTTTGACAGTTTTATTGTTGATACTCTTGTGAAAACTATTATGCTTATACATTTATACAAAGGTATGTTGAGTTTTTTTTAGATGTCGAAGTTTACGGGAGATTCCTTTTTTCCTTGATTTCTATTTTCGTATAATGCCATTAAATAAAATAAATCTGACAAACGATTTAGATATTTTATAATTATTGGATTTATTTCTTCTACTTCTGAAACTCTAACTATTTTTCTTTCAACATTTCTTGATTGCGTTCTTACTATGTGGAGAAGCGATGCAATCTCAGTTCCTCCCGGCAAAACAAAATTACTAATTTCAACCTTTGATTCATATTCTTCAATACTTTTTTCAATTCGTTGAAGATGTCTTTCTTGTAATCTCTTTGTCTCACGAGTATTCATTGGTGTTGCTAGATCTGATCCAATTACAAATAATTCATTTTGTATTGTTTTCAATTCAGATTTGAATTCCTCAGAATAAGTTTTTGAAACAATTAGACCAATTTCAGAATTTAATTCATCAATATATCCTACTGAGTTTATTTTTCTTGAACCTTTTGAAATTCTGCTTCCATCAAATAAGGATGTTTCTCCTTTATCTCCAGTCTTTGTAGAAATTGACATTATTAAGAACAACCACTTGTTGCACCACAAACATCACATAACTCACATGAACCGTTTTGTCTCATCATCATCGCACCACATTCTTTACATTTATTTCCAGTGTAACCCATTGCTTTAATCGCATCTGAACTTTCTTCTTCCACGTCGGCTTCAACTACTTTTTCTTTATTTGGAGTCAGTCTTGTTTGCACAATTCCTTGGATGTGTTGTCCACTTAGAACTTCTTCAACTTTTCTAAGAATTGGATGATCTGACCATTCTGCAAAACATTCTTCAACTACGTCTTGAACTGGATATCCTCGTGCTAATGAAAAACTAAGTGTTTTACTTAAGAAATCTAACATTTCTTGATTGCTTGGATTTGTTTTCGGCATTACAAGTCTTAATCCAACAAGTTGACCTTTAGGACTGACATGTGAGTGAACGTATAAATCTTGAGGTCCAATTTTATGATTTGAAATTTGTTCAATATAATTTGTTACTTTTTCACCCTTTACTTGTTCTGAAACAGTTTCTTCTTTGAATATGTTTTCAAACTCTTTGTTGAAACCTTTTCCAGTTGACAAAGGTTGGCTCAATTTACTTTCATTTCTGTAAAGTGCAACTGCTTTGATTGAATATTTCCAGCTGTCGAAATATGCGTTTTTGATATCTTCAATTGTCGCATCACTAGGCATATTTATTGTTTTACTTATTGCTCCGGAAATGAATGGTTGCGTTGCTGACATCATCTTCAAGTGAGCGCTGTGTTTAATGAATCTCTTTCCTTTCTTTCCACATTTGTTTGCACAATCAAAAATAGAATAATGTTCACCTTTCAAATGAGGTGCACCTTCAACAGTCATTGTTCCGCACAAGTATTCATCTGCTTCATCAATTTGTTCAGCGGAGAATCCAAGCTCATTTAGAATATTTAACTTTGGATTGTTTAGCTGCTCATTGCTAAGTCCAAGTACATTATTGCAAAATTCTTTACCAAGAACATGTTGATTGAACATAAATTTAATATCAAAAGCTCTTGATGCCTCAGCTTCTAATTTATTTATTTGCTCGTCAGTGAATCCTTTCTCTCTTAAAGTTTGATGATTAATATATGGTGCATCTGCCAAAGTTCCGTGCCCGATACAATATTTTTCAATTGCCCTGATTTGATCTTCAGAGTAATTTAGTTTCTTTAATGCAGACTTAAGAGAATTATTTACAATCTTGAAATATCCTCCTCCTGCAAGTTTCTTGAATTTTACAATCGAGAATTCGGGTTCGATTCCAGTTGTGTCACAATCCATTACTAATGCAATTGTTCCAGTTGGTGCAATTACTGTAACTTGTGCATTTCTGTAACCGTTCTTTTGTCCAAGCTCTAATGCTTTATCCCAAGAATTTTGAGCTGCACTCAATAAATCTTTTGGACATAGTTCTTGATTAATTCCCGTTGGTAAGATTGAAAGGTTTTCGTAAGATTCTGCCTTTGCATCATAAGCGGCCCTTCTATGATTTCGAATAACTCTAAGCATTTCATCTTTGTTCTTTTCATATTCTGCGAAAGCTCCCAAATTTCCTGCCAGTTCAGCAGAAGTTGAATAGGATTCTCCACATAAAATTGAAGTTAATGCTCCAGCAATTGCTCGACCTTTCTCCGAGTCATAAGCAATTCCCATCTTCATTAATAATGAACCAATGTTTGCATATCCCAATCCTAAAGTTCTATAATCAAAACTTTGTTGGGCAACAACCTTGCTCGGGAATTGAGCCATCAAAACTGAGATTTCTAACGCGACAGTCCATAATCTTGTTGCGTGTTTGTATGCCTCAATATTGAAAGTACCTGTTTCATCATCGTAGAATTTATCCAAATTAATACTTGCAAGATTACAAGCAGTGTCATCAATGAACATGTATTCTGAACAAGGATTGCTTCCATTAATTCTTCCGCTGACTGGACAAGTATGCCACTCATTTATTGTTGAGTCAAATTGTAATCCTGGATCTGCACTAACCCACGCACTCATAGCAATATCATCCCACAACTTTTGTGCCGGAACTTCCTTGAAGAGTTTTCCATCTGTCCGATTCTTTAATTGCCAGTTCGCATTATTCTGTAATGCTTCCATATATTCATTATTTACTCTGACGCTGTTGTTACTATTTTGTCCTGAGACTGTAATGTATGCTTCACCCTCATAATGAGTATCAAATTCACTCATTTCTAATTTTCCAACTCCTTGTTTTGCTAATTCTAAAGCTCTAAGAATTAATTGAACTGGAACTTTTGCATTTTTAGCATTTCGAATTGCATTCCTCAACTTTGTGTTTTCTTGTAGATTTAATCCGTGCTTGTTTGCCTCTTTCAAAATATTATTTGTATGTTCTTTACATACGATGCTTCCTGCAACTAGACTTGCAACTTTGTCTTCTTCTGATGCTTTCCATTTAATGAAAGATTCAATTTCTGGATGATCAATATCTAAGATAACCATTTTTGCAGCTCTTCTAGTTGTTCCGCCTGATTTGATTGAACCTGCAGAAGTGTCGTTGATTTTTAGGAATGACATTAATCCTGAAGAACTTCCTCCACCTGAAAGCGTTTCTCCTTTACCTCGAATTGATGAGAAATTTGTTCCGACTCCAGAACCATATTTGAAAATTCTTGCCTCTCTTGTAACTAAATCAAAAATTCCTCCTTCGTTTACTAAGTCATCTCTAACTGAAAGGATGAAACATGCGTGAGGTTGAGGTCTTGAATATGCATCTTGAGATTGAGTTAATGTTCCAGTTTTTGGATCAACATAATAATGTCCTTGAGGATTTCCAGTAATTCCATATGCGTAATTTAATCCTGTGTTAAACCATTGTGGAGAATTTGGAGCACCCATCTGATTTAATAGAATGAAAGCCATTTCTTCGTAGAAAGCTTTTGAGTCTTTAGTTGAATTGAAATATCCGAATTTCGTCCCCCAATCAGTCCAACATCCAACCATTCTGTGGACAACTTGTTTAATGCTGCTTTCTGAACCAACTTCTGGAACTCCCGCCTTTCTGAAATATTTCTGAGCAAGAATATCTGTTGCAATTTGAGACCATTGTTTTGGAACTTCAACATTTTTCATGTCAAAAACGACCGAACCATCTGGATTTCGAATTGTTGAAGCTCTAAGATCATAAGCGAACATATCATAAACTGAAGTTTCAGGTTTTGTAAAAACTCGATTAACAACTATTCCTTGAGTTGCGATTGTTGACTCTGCCGGTGGATTTTCATATTCCATTATAGTAATATTTGGAGAGATATAACTGCTCCGAGGTAACTTTCAGAATGAATTTTCGTTTAAATTGGTTTATCTGGTTGAGCATCTATTTTTGTAATTACTTTATGTGAGTATAGGTTTATCTTCTCTCAAAGGTCGTGAATTCTTCCTGCGGTTTCGTGTACTGAATCTGAACGGTTTTCACACTTGCAAGTTTTGGACCTTGATGACACCAAAGTTCCAACTCTTTTATCCTTGGTTGAGTTCCTTGAACAATAATTTTCACACTTCCATCCTCTTGGTTCTGAACATATCCTTTTAGTCCAAGTTCTAATGCAAATCTTTTTGTGTGAGCCCTATAGAAAACTCCTTGTACTTTACCAGTGACTAAAATCTCAGCGAATAATTCTTCCATTTTTTCTCGTTTTTGTTAATTAGTATTCCTCCAATAATCAGTGCACTGAAGTACAGTGTTGAATTTCCTGCTAAGACTTTCGCTCCATCGAAGAATCCGAATGGGATCATGTTTAAGATTAACAACCATAAGTTGATACGTCTTGAAATTATGAATGCATTGTTGTGTTTTGGCCACCTTTTGCTTAGAAGCGCCCAATCCGATAGCCAGTATAATGCGAAATTTGCTGCAGGTCCAGCAAGCGCTAGAACGGCAAATTCTGCAGGGAAATTATGTGCTGCCGTACTTGTAACGAACGCCGGAATGAAAAATATTATTGGAGACCTTATGAATCTCAGCATTACTCCAATTGCTAAGCCCCAAATGCTAATATGCAAAACAGAATCAAATCCTAGAAATAATCCTACGCCTTTGTGTGCAAGTTCGTGAATTATTACTGCTGGCGCGACAATCATTGCAGCGTATTTTATGTTATCGAAAGCAGGAAAAGGTCTCAAATAATCTAATATATCTCTTGGTTTTTGAATGAATCCTGAGAAAATATAGCCCAGCGCCACTGTAAGAATAGCTAAATCAATAATTTCCTGGACTGTTATCAGAGCCATGCTTTTCTATAGTCTAGATGTTTTTATAAGTTGTTTTAGTCCAGTCTTATCACAATCTTTATAAAAGCTGTTACAAAGTCAGAGTATGGCAATGTATAAGTATCTACAAAAGCTTTGGAAAAGACCGAAAGAACATTTTGGTTCAGATGCATGGCGGGAATGGTTAGTTTACCTTCGTAGCAGACCGGCTTTTGAAAAGATTTCTAAACCAACTCGACTCGATAGAGCCCGAGCACTTGGATACAAAGCCAAACAAGGAATTTTTGTTGTACGAGCAAGTATGACTAAAGGAACAACTAGACGACCTCGATTTGCAGGTGGTCGAAGACCTAAACGATATTACCGAAGATACACTCCTTCTCAAAGTAAGCAAGCACTTTTAGAAAAAAGAGCTGCTCGAAAATATCCAAACGCAGAAGTTTTGAATTCTTACTGGGTTGGAGAAGATGGAAAAAGAGTTTGGTACGAAATAATTTTTGTTGACAGAGATCATCCAGTAATTCTTGCAGATAAGAAATTAAATTGGGTGAAGAGTTCATCTAACAGATCAAGAGCATTCCGAGGATTAACTTCTGCCGGTAAAAAAAGTAGAGGATTAGTTCGGTAAACTGTTTTCTTGAGACTATATTTTTTTATAACTACGTAGCGCGATTTCTAGTTAATGGCGTTTTCAAAGCAACTTACTGCGGCTTTTGACAATGCTTTGCGACAAGATTATGCTTTTCTTTTTTTGGAAGTTAAAACCGGAGCGATCCGAGATTCAACTTTAGTAAATACTGTTGAACGTGCGAATACTCTTGAAGATTATTTAAATTCTCGAGAGTTGGGTGAACCAAAAATTTATTCTGGTGCAATTGGTTTTGACAAAGGTCATTCTGTTGGAGATTTGAATTTGTCTGCAATTGATGAACTTGATTTGATTTATGGTTCTAATAAATTTGAAGCTTCGCGTTTGGAGAGAATACTTTCAAACATTCGCAAAGAGAAAAAGCATTCTGAATTATTTTCAGTTCTTTCTCCTGAAGTTGTGGCACCAGTTAAAAATCGAGCCTGGTATCTTCGCAAATTAAGAAGAAAAGGTCAGCGCCGAACACGATTGAATTCTCCTTTGAATGAAGCAACTCAGGGAATTATTCCTGAAGAGTATGTTGCACAAATGTTGGGAGATTTAATTCCTACTGCTCAGATTTTCACTCGAGTAAATATTAACGGCAGTATTAATATTCCAAACACTTCTGGAAATCTTGAATATATGATTAATGAGGAAGAGAATGGTTCGCGAAATGAATTGGATGTTATTTTGATGGCGGAGCAGGAAAAAATTGAGGAAGCGATTGGTCAATTCAGTAGTGTTCCGTATAGGCTTGTTGATTTGAAAGCAAAACTTCTGACGGCGCGTGATTTGTTAGATGATTAATCTTAAAAATGTATTTTGTTAACTTATTTTATGAACAACTTACGGAAATTGATTCGTTACACTTTAGTAGCATTTATAATGGTTTTTGCCATTAATTTATTTATGGCAGACAAAGTTGCAAGTCAAGGAGACACTGTTTCAGTTGATTATTGGTTAACTGTTGACGGGAATCAAATTGATACATCTGAAGGACGAGGAGTATTTGAATTTACTCTTGGAGCTGGACAAGTAATTCCGGGATTTGATAAAACTGTAGATGGAATGAAAGTTGGTGAAGAGAAGACTGTTTCTCTTTCAGGAAATGATGCTTATACGGCAGGACCTCTTGCTGGAAAAGTATTGAACTTCAAAGTAATTTTAAGAGAGATTAAGTAGATTTTTAATCTCTTATTTTTTATTTTTATTATGCAAGACGTAGT
>CAXGHT010000012.1:0-10072 GCA_964010235.1 uncultured archaeon
TGTAACACATTATTCTAAATGCTGTATCTGAAACTCTGACCATTGGTGCTGCAAAGAAACGTGATTTGAACTTCATTAATTAAATAAAATCTCGTCATTTAATAATCTTTATAAACGAAAATTTGAAGGCCTGAGTATGACTGTTATTAATGCCGCACATAATAAGAATACTGTTGCGCTAGTCGGAGACCTACAAATGAGTGGTCCTGGAAGAAAATCGTTTAACGGAGATAAACTATATGTTGATACTTTTCCTGGAACAATTTCCGGTATAACTGGACATTATTTCTTTATTGATGAAGCAATTGGAAATGTTAGCTTACCGAAAGATTATACTCCAAAACAAGTTTCTGAACAAATTTATTGTAGTTTAAGAGACTTGAAAAATCAGAAGATTAGTTGTAAATTAAATTCTGCATTTGGTTTAACTATTGAAGATTTAGTTAGAGGTCATAAAAAGGAAGACAAAGTTGATGAAACTATAATTAAAAGTTTACAACAAGCATTAACGGAAGAAAGTGGCCAGTTTAAAGAGTATTTAAATAATGAAGTAATTACAGTGGGGTTTAATGGTAGAACACCTGAAATATATACTGCTACGCCTCTTACTCATGATAAGGTTGCCTTAAATTTTATGACAGTAGGATCTGGAAGTGATTTATCGTCTCAAAGTCTTAATGAGTTTTATGAAACAATTAAAGCTCCAAATAGTCTTTCTACGTCCAAAATGATTGAACAATCAGTTCTAGCTAAACTTAAATCTGAAAAAAATATGGGTGTTGGTGGAACTTCCGATATTGCGTATATAAAACGTGGTTGTGAACCTGTAATGATTGGTAAAGCTGAATCTGTTCTTTTTGAAGAAATCATTAAAGGTAAATATAATAAATTGATTGGAACAAGAGTTGCTAATCGAGGTCTTGATGATATTATTAATGGTGCGACTTTTGAAGAAGTTGAACCGACTATTTTTGATGAAAATCCTAAGAGTAGAAAGTTAGAATTATATTTACGTGGTTATAGAAGTTAGTTATTTTTCAAGAACAACTATTTGCCGAGTTAATCCTCCGTGAACATACCAGTCAAACTTTCCTAATCGCTTGAATTCTTTTGGAATTAATCCGGGAATTTTTAGTTTGCTTGGAATTATTATTACAAGGCGTCCTTTTTTCTTTAGAACTTTGTGGGCTTCCTTCATGAAAGATCTGAAAAGATTTCTTAGATTTTTATCTGAAGTTGTTGAAGATTGTCCGTACGGAGGGTCGCAAGTTATTGCTTCAACTGAATTTTTCCTTAAGTGTTCTGATAGTTTTGTTGCATCTGCTTTGAATATTTTCTTTGGTTTTATTTTGTAATGCTTGAGGTTTGTTTTTGTTCGCTCTAACATTCTGGAATCATAATCTGACCCGCTTACTTTTAATCCCAATACTCCTGCTTCAATTAATGTTGCTCCGATTCCGCAAAAAGGGTCTAGAATTTCTTTCTTTGCGCCGGTCAAATTTACAAGCATGTGTGCCATTTTTGGTTTCATCCCTGTTGGATGAAATGCAGGTCTTGCTGTTGGCACTCTTAGATTATATCTTCCTTGTTTGAATTCCCAGACCTTAACTCCGTTTTTGTAAATCTTTTTGATAAGTGATGAACGTGCTGCAATATCTTTGAGTTTTTTTGGAGATTGCTTTAGATTACAAGTTGCGAGATTTCCTTTTCGAGTACATTTGGTTTTGAAAAGAGTTTCAACTTCAAATTTTGAAAGATTTAGATTTTCTCCAGATAGTTTAAACGTGTAAATCATAGTTAGAAATAGTCTGAGAGAGTTTTATCTCTTTCGCTTTCTTGCTGGGGCTACGGCTTTTCTTATTGTTTTGTCAAGAGCTTCAATTCTCCGTTCAAGTTTTACAATGTATCTTAGTCCCCAGATAATTCCAATTAGAAGACCGATTATTGCTGCAAAAAGAATGAATTCATCGGGTGCTACTGCCATAAAACAGTATATGCTCCATCATATAAATAAGTTTTGTCTAATAAGTTTGGACTGAACCTGATGCATCATCTTCTGATCCCAGTTCATCTTCTAATTCTGTACTTGCCATTGATGCTCGATATACTTTTGCAATTCCTGGAGTGACTACAAGCCAGTGTTCTCCGAATGCTGCAATATCTCCATCATTTGCTTCAATTGTTTTCTTCAGTTTGTCAATTGCGCGCTTTAGTCCAATTGAATCTTTGTCTTTCAAAGGCAGCATATTAATTAGGCCAATTGTGTATCCTTCTCGAATTGATGAGAGTATTTCCTTTACGGATTCAAAATCATGAAGTCTAAATGTTCTTACTAGAATTTTTGGTGCGTGTTTCTTTTTTGCGTCTTGGTTTAGTTCAACATAATCTTCAGTTAAAATTACATCACCGGGATTCTTTAGAATTCTTCCAAATCTATTCCTTAATTGTTTTATTGGCATACGGTTTTTTATTACTATCCAATTATAAAGTTTTAGATGTTTTGATGAATAAACCGAAACTAGGGTTGAACTTCTTCTAACGCACTTGAAAGGTTCCAAATTTGAGTTCTTGAGAAGGATTGTAAGTTTGGATCTTCAGATAAGTTTGAAATTTTCTCCTTTGCTTCGTCTAAAATTAGTCTGACGTCGCGGGAATTATCTTGTAGGCTTCCTTTGACCTCAATTAGAATGGTTTTGATGTTTTTTGGCATGCCTTGCTCTTCACAGATTTCATCAATAATTTCTATTGCTTCAGTTAGATTTGTCATCTTGTAAACCTTCAGTTACTTCTTTTTGTAGTTCTAACGCCTTATTTTTTAACTTTTCTTCTTGTGTGCCGATGGTCTTCAAATGCTTGCTGATTTTGGTTTTTTGTGTTTCTAGCTCTTTTGTTAGCGTTTTAGCATCTTTTTCCAAAATAACGTTTCCAGTCAGAGAATATACTTTTCCCTTAGCTTTTGATACTTCTTCAGCAGAAGTTGTTATTTCTGCGTTAGAAAGCTCTAATTGTTGTCTTTGTTGTGTAAAAATAGACAATCTTTGTTGTAGAACATTAAGTTCATTTAGTTTTTCTTGAAGTGATTCTGGTTTCATTTTTTAACTTCCATACTCTCCAGACAATTGACATCAGTCCGGTAAGTGTTGAGTTAACTGCTCTGAAAGATGTTGCATCTTGGGCAGTTATGTTGATTGTGAGTTTGTCTTTTGAGGGTTTTAGTTTGTATCCTGCTCTTTGCGTTTCAAAGTTTTGCTCGGGTTCGAGTGCCACTTTGTAGGCTTCGAGTAATTCTTTTTTACCTTTAATTTCTATTTTGGATTGAAACATTAGCGTGCTAAAGTAGGTTTTGCCTCTGCGCTCCGTTGTTTTGCTAAAACTCTTGAACTGCAGTAAGGGCAAATTACTCTGAACTTTACCTGTTCAGGTTTTACTTCTTGTGAACATTTTTGACATGTGTAAGCCATTATATTACCGCCTTCTGTTCTCCAGGAGTATAAGCTTTCCCAGTGAACTTGACTTCGCAGGATCGGCATTGCCAAATCCCTGTTGAAACTCGTCTAACATTTTTCTTCATACAATATGGACATTTATGCTTTGCTCGTTGTGGAATTTCTGAAGTAAGTAATCTTTGCTTAATTCGTCTTCCGTAACGTGCTCCGAAACGACCTGCTGATGCTAGTTTCTTAAGTTTCATGGTTCTTTTGTGTATGTAGCCTTTAAAAGACTTTTCAATGCGAAATGCGCCGACCGGGATTTGAACCCGGGTCACCGGCTTGGAAGGCCAGAATGATACCAGACTACACCATCGACGCGTGTCTTTCTTGATTTGTTTTGCTTTAAAAAGTTAACCTTTAAAACCTGTAGACCTTTGTTTTGTGTATGAAAGTACTAATCTGTGTAGCTCATCCAGATGATGAAGTTCTTGGGGCGGGGGGCGCTATTGCTTCTTATGCTAAGAATGGTGATGAAGTGGCTTCAATTATATTTACATATGGTGAGAATTCCAGTTTGATTAAACCTCGTTCTCAGCTTGCTCGTGAGCGTATTTCAGAATCAACTCGGGCTTGTAAAATTTTAGGTGTTAAGAATCTTCATTTTTTGGGACTTCCAGACACTACTCTTCGTAAAGAACGTCGTACTGAAGAGACTAAAAAAAGAGTTGGTGGTCTTTTAAAGAAATATGATCCTGATATTATTCTGACTCACTCTATTGATGACGGTCATCCTGCACATACGAGTGTTGCTAAACTTGTTAAGAAACAGGTTCGTTCTCAAGGTTTAAAGGCCCGGATTTACACATTCAATAATTGGTCTCCGATTCGTCATAAGAATTTGAAAAAACCCAAATTAGTTGTTGATACTAGCAAGTTTTTCAATAAAAAGAAACTGGCGCTGAAGGAATTTAAGAGCCAGCGAAGAACTCTTGGTTGGAGCTATAATGTTGCTCTGACTTTTGTTAAAGATTATTGGAATGGTGCAAGACATGGTAATACTACTTCGGAGGTATTTTACAAATGGTAAAGAAAAAGGTTCTTTTTGTTTCTGATACATTTTATCCTCGTGTTGATGGAATTGTTAGGTTCATGGATGAGACTTACAAACATCTTAGAAATGATTTTGATATTAGGTTCTTAGTTCCGCGTCTTAAAGGTGGAGAATCAATGATTGCATCTCGTAAACTCAATGTGATTTATACTCCAACATTCAAATTTACTATTGCGGAATTTAAACCTGGAAGACCAAAGAGTAAAATAATTAATGATGCGGTTGATTGGGCAGATGTTGTTTTTGTAAATACTCCGGGCGGGCCTTTGGGCGCCAGCGCAGTTTATTCGGCAAGCGGTAATAAAAAATTAATTGGTTACGCTCATACTATTGACTGGGAATTATTTCCGTTTGCGATTGGTAGAAAAAGTGTTGGTAGAATTTTGAAACCTTTGTTCAGAAGAATTTATTCAAAGCTAGATGTGATTCTGGCACCTGACAAATTAATTGTGGCAAAATATAAGAAAGCTGGAATTAAATCTAAATTTAAGATTGTTCCATTGAATGCTGATCAAACTCGATTCAAGGAAAATTTGTTTGATCGTTTGAGAGTTAGAAAGGATCTGGGAATCACTGGAAACTTTGTTGTGGGATTTCATGGTCGACTAAGTAAAGAGAAAAATATTCGATTATTGGTTGATTCATTCAAACAATTTAGGAAGAACCATCCTAAATCTACTTTGTTGGTTTTAGGTGATGGTCCTGAGCGAGATAAGTTAAAGGGAGCGGGAATTATTTCAACAGGGTTTGTTTCTGATCCTGAAAAATATTTGCGAGCAATGGATGTTTATGTTTTATTATCTAAAACTGAAACTTCTGCGCTCAGTTTGATGGAATCAATTGCAACTGGCGTTCCAGTTATAACTTCTGATGCCGGATTAATTCCGACTTATGTTACTTCGCGTCGAGGAATTATATTGAAGAAGTCTCAATTGAAAAAAGGTTATGTTGCTAAAGCAATTGAGATTGTTCACAATTCTCCAGTTAAATCTAAACTCAAGGCGGTTGGTGCAAAATTATTTACTGATTCCCGAAATTGGAATGATATTGCGAACGACTTAAAAAGAACTTTTGAAGATTGATATTGGACCTGTAGCTCAGCTTGGATAGAGCGACTCCCTCCTAAGGAGTAGGTCGAGAGTTCAAATCTCTTCAGGTCCGTTGTTAACGTTAACCTTTTAAACTCACTATTTGGGTCTAAATCATGAAATATGACCGAAATTCATATGGTAATTGCTATGAAAATATTGCAACTGTGAATCAAGGAGAAGTTGGTATAAGTAGCTCAGAAAGTAAAACTCCGATTCTTGCAACTAGCGGACTGGGTCCTTGTATATCTTTAAGTGGATGGTCTCCGGAACAAAAGATTGGTTTTCTTACACATTGGGATACCAAGTATAATTCATTAGGTACCTTTCCAGTTTTGTGTGATAAATTACTTAATGGTTCAAATGAACCAATTGAATTCGAAGTGAGAATTGTTGGTGGTGAGAAAGGTTATTCTGAAAGTGATTCTGAGTATCGTAAAGAACATATGGAAATAATCAACTCCTTTATCGCTGACCAAAATTGGAAGTTAGTCGAAGAAGATAGTGGAGAAGTTCTTGGAAGATTTTTAGATCCTCAACGGAATCAGCATATACCTTCTTTGGAAAATAACTTCTATATTAGAAGTATTGCTTTAGATTGTAGAACGGGTCAGGCGCTCCCTTACAAAGATTGTGATTTCTTTGAAAGACAGAGTACTAGATCAAATAGTATTTTTGATTATCGTGAAGGAAGACATATTGTTGATTGCGTCACTCGAACCTAACTTCTAATCTGTTTCTGAGTGCATGTTTTATTTCTTTTCCGAGACTTGACTTTTTCATTATTCTCAGCGATCGACCTTTTTGTACTGGAAGTTTTGAAATTAGAATATTATTGATTACAACTGAAACTCTTTTTGTTGGAGTGAAGAACATGAACTCGAAATATTTTGAATTCTCAAGCATTCTCCATCTCATTTCTGCTTTTTGACCTTTTCTTCTTTTTTGTTTTAATTTCTTTATTGGCATGACAACTGTTGAATCTCCGAAAGAATAAATTTCGTATTCTAATTCTTCAGTATCAAAATCGTAGATGTCAACAACTGGTCGTGCAAGATCTTTTTCTTTCAGACCAGATGGAACTTTTACTCCCATTCTTAGTCCATAGACTTTTTGCACTTGCCCTTCTTTTATGAAAATTACTGTGTCTATAATTGAAGGAATCATTCCGACTTCAATTTTTCCTATGAATCTTTGAATTGAGTCAATTGGATTTGATGCGTGAACGACTCCGGCCATCCCTACTCCAGCAAGCCTCATATCTGCAAATAGATTGAAGTCTTCCAGATTTCTTACTTCATCGTATAATGTATAGTCTGGTCTTGTTAAAAGTAAAATATCTCTGAGTTCATTGTGTGATGCTTTGTTCAGAGAATATTGTGTTATTGATGGTGGGAGTTGCATATCTCTTGGAGATTCTAGAGATTTTACAACTTTGTTTGAATCTGAATATGTTTTTGCTAATGCCTGTGCAAAAGTAGATTTACCTGAACCTGGACTTCCTGCTATAAGCATTCCTTCTGCTCGACCACTTAGTCTTTTTTGAACTCTTTGCGATAAATTATAATCACTTAGGTCTAATTTCTTTACTGGTCTAACAATTGTTATTTCCCATGCATCTGAAAGTGGCGGTCTTGTTATTACAATTCTATACTTTCTTATCTGTGCAATTACGTGTCCTCGTTTTGATCGCTCTAAAAATGAGTGTTCAAGAGTTCTTGCTGCATCAACTATTTCTGAACTTATTCTTTCCAAATCTTTTTCTTTCAGTTTCTTTTTTGTAAGATCTAAGAATTCCCACTGTCCTGGTGATCCGGCTTTTGCTCTTGGTACGGTGTCTTGTTTTAAGTGTACGGACATGTATCCTTCTTTGAAGTATTTCTCGAAAGTTAGTTTTCCTCCAACTTGTACTGATGCGACATAAATTACTTTTATATCTGAAACTTGAGCAACTTCCGCTTGAACTTTGTCAGAAGTAAATAACGTTCCGTTTTCATCTAGAGCCAGATTTCTAATCATTTCATCTATTGCTCCGCGTTTTGCCATCTTTATTTGTTGTAAAGACGGGCTTTCGCCTGCGTAAGTTATTTTGAATTTATGTTTCTTTGAAATTTCTTTTAGAAGTTTTAATTCATTAAATCCAAGAAATCCTGTATCTTTCCCTTGGTTGGCTTGATTTTCAAGTTCTGAAAGAAGTGCGCGGTGAACTATTAATTCTGAGAAAGAAATCTTTTTTGCTTCGAGCTGTTCACTAATCGTTTGATTAATTATAGCGCTTGTATCTGGAATAAGTTTACTTAACTTGGCGATTTTCTTCCACCTGATTAACAAAGTCTGTCACAGTTTTTAAGGCATTCGTCGAAACTTGTAGACTGTTGTATTCAGAGTCCAGCATCTTGATATAGAATCTGTGGAAGTCTTTGTATGGTTCATTTTTGAATTTTTTGAAGTGTTGTGTTATTAGTGGAATATTTTTTACTTGCTCCGAGTCAAATTTAGTTAGTTCTTCCATTGCAAGTTTTGCCGCATCAATAATATGTTTCATGGCTCCAACTGAAAATTCGCTTGAATCGTCCTGCGAAAGCAAGTATTCTGCAAACGTTATTTTCTTTCTGGCTTCTTCAATCTTGCTCAATTATATCACCTACCTTGCTTACAAACTCTTGTGCTGATGAGAAATATGATTTGATTGTTTGGAGCTCTATTGCTTTCGTTCCAAAATCTTCATCAGCTAATACATATGTTTCGCCTCGTCTGAAATTTATTGAACTGGAATCAATTGTTTGTTCCATAGTCACAAGTTTGTTTAGAAAAGTTATTGTTTTTTCTTCAAACTCTCTTCGTTCTGCTACTTTCTTTTTGAAAGTCTCCACCATGAAGTTGAATTGTTTTGGATAAGGTTCAATTAATTTTGATTTTCTCTCGAATTCCAGTAAAGCTTCTAGTGCATACTTTACTGCATCAATTAATTGGTTTGTTACTGAGAACACGAATTTTGAATCTTTTACGATATTATAAGTTACGAAAAGTAAATGGTCTGAAGAATCTATTTCTTTTTGAGCCTTATTTATTAGTTCTTGATAGTTCTCCATATGTCTCTTTTTTAAAATTCAGATATAAAAACTTATATATGGCTGAGAATTGGGTTTTCTGCGCCTCAGTAGCTCAGTTCGGTAGAGCACCTGATTCGTAATCAGGGAGTCGCAGGTTCAAATCCTGTCTGGGGCAGTTTTTTATATTCTGATTGTTTTTTATTTTCATGCGAGAACATTTGAGTCAGCATTCTAGTAAATATTTATTTACTTTGATAGTTATTGTAGCTGCAGTATCTGTTGGTGTTGATTATTCAGTTATTCAGGATTTTGAATTGGCAATTAGTGAACTCAATACAAAGAACGTTAATTTACAAGCCGATATTGATACTCTTGCTGAAGAGTTGGGTTTGACCGCAAGCGAGCTTCGAAGTTCAATTGAAACTGTTGAAACTGATTTAGCAAGTACTTCTGAAAATCTTGCTGAATTAAGCGCAGTTTCTGGAGATTTTAGTAAAATTGTTGAAGATGCAGTGAGGGGAGTTGTTTCTGTTTTGACTGAGGATGGTCAGGGATCTGGTGCAATTTACAGTGATGATGGTTACATTGTTACGAATCATCATGTAATTAAAACTGCAAGCAATATTGAGGTTTTGTTTAGTGACGGTTCTCGAGTTGATGCGGTTCTTATTGGTTCAAATTCAGTCAATGATATTGCTTTGCTCAAAGTTGATGTAGATGATTTATATGAGCTTGAGTTTGGAAATAGTAACGATGTTAAAATTGGTCAGAAGGTTGTTGCTCTCGGAAATCCTCTTGGTTTAAGTTTTACTGTAACTGAGGGAATTGTATCTGCAAAGAATAGAGTAATTATTGAAGGCGCTGCTGGATTAATTCAAACTGATGTTGCAGTTAATCCGGGAAATTCCGGAGGTCCACTTTTGAATAAAGAAGGTGAAGTTATTGGAATTGTTAATGCTAAGTTGGCCGGTTATGAGGGTCTTGGGTTTGCGATACCTTCAAATATCGTTGTTTCAGATATTAATTCAATTTTGGCTGCAGCAAATTCAGCCTAAATAATTTACTTTTTGTGACTCATCATCTCCAGGTTTTTGAGATTCGATTCCCAACTTAATCATGTCCTTAATTTTGTTTTCAAAATCTTCTGCTTGTTTGATTAATGGTTTTGGATCTACTTTCAGATTTAAATATACATCAAGCATTCTAATTAGTTCTGCTGCGGCACGGGAATCTGGCATTCGTGAATGTGTTTCTGCGAATAGAAATGTTGAGTTTACACTTTCTGCAGTGAGTAGCAGTGCTCCCGTTACTCCAGTCACGGCTCCGCTTTCTAATCTCTCAGCGCCAAGTTTTAGAAGTTCTTTTTCTGATTTGTTATCATTTGACTTT
>CAXGHT010000013.1:0-9684 GCA_964010235.1 uncultured archaeon
TTCTAGCAAAGTCAACAGGTGGTAAGGCTAAATTAATTGCTAAAGTAATTAAGGAACTGTAATAACACTCATGTATTTAAGAGATGGACTACCTGAAGTTGGAGATTTTGTAATCGCTACTGTAGATGGCGTTTCATTTCACAAAGTTGAATTAACTTTGGATGAATACAAGGATTCGAAAGCAGTTCTAAATACTTCTGAAATGCATCGGAAACAAGTTAGAACTCTAAAGGTTTTCTTCAAACTAGGTCGAAAAATTGTTGGTAAGGTAATCAAATCAGGACCATCGGGTATTGACCTTTCTATTCGTAAAGTTGGGGTATCGCAAGAGCGTACTAAAGAGACTGAGTGGAAGAATGAAAAAATTGCTGACGAAATAATTAGTTTTACAGCAAAACAAGCTGATGTTGATTATGACAAAGCATTTTCAAAAATAGGGAAACCACTGTTGGATAAATATGGTTTAATTTTCCCGTTCTTTTCAGAAGTAATATCTGACAACGCCTTACTAAATGAATTAAAGTTAGACAAAAAACTAAAAGAAAGTTTAATCTCTGTTGTTCAAGGAAGAATTAAGATAAAAACAGCAAATCTAAAATTCAAAGTTACAATGGAATCTAAATCTCCAAACGGTTTAGAAGTTATCAAAAAAACAGTCAAAGATGCAATTAAGTTTGCCGAAGAAAAAGAAGGTGAATTGACTGTAAAATATATTGGTGCGCCAATATACCGTTTTGAATTTAAACATCCCGACCAAAAGGGAGCAAGTAAGATTGTAGAAGAGCTATTCGATTCTTTATCTAAACAATTAAATAAAGAAAAGGGAACAATTGAATCTGTGGAGATAAAATAATGGAACGATATTTAGTTAAAAAAATAAATTCACCAAAATTGAAGAATCCCATCTTAATTGAAGGTCTTCCTGGAGTGGGAAATGTTGGTAAAATTGCAGTAGATTTTCTAATTGACAAATTTGAACCAACTCCTGTTTGTGAGATATATTCAACAAGTTTTCCACATTCGGTATTTGTAAATGATAGTAATTTAGTTGAAATGCCGGTCGTAAAAATTTACTCAGCAAAAGTAGATAATCGGGATTTGCTTTTACTTGCTGGAGATGTTCAACCAGTTGATGAAGAAGCAAGTTATCAATTTAGCAATTTGATTGTTGAAACGATTAAAAAATTGGGTTGTAAAGAAATGATCACTCTTGGAGGAATTGGAACAATGTCTGAACCAAAGAATCCAAAAATTTACGGAGCTGCAACATCTAAAGAAATAAAGGCAGAATTTAGTAAACGAAGTGAAGGTATAATTTTCAATAAAACAAAAGCTGACGCAATAGTTGGTGCAACAGGATTACTTCTTGGAATTGGGAAATTAAATGATATTGAGGGTGTTGGATTAATTGTTGAAACTTTTGGTCATCAATTCCATATTGGATTGAAAGAAGCAAAAGAATTACTTAAAGTCCTAAAAGACTTACTTGGATTGGATATTGATCTAAAAGAATTGGACGAAGAAATTGTTCAGGAAGAAAAAGAACGAGAAAAGGGAAGCAAAGTTCTAACTAAAACAGTAAAAAGAATGTCTGGAAAAGCCGGAGACATGAGTTATATTGGGTAAGCAATCTCTTTGAGTTTTTTCAAATCTCCAACAAAGGTATCTCTCAATTTTTGATTGTAAATTGTTGCAGCCGGATGATAGCAAGGCATTAACTTGTAAGATTTTCCGCCAAGTTTAATATCAACAATATTTCCTCGGTTTTCTGAAATGGTTTTCTTATTCACGTTTTCAAAATCTCCATTTGAGATTAAATATTTAGTAGCATGAGCACCAAGCGAACAAATAATTCTAGGTTTGAATTTTTCTAATTGCATTTGTAAATAGGGAAAACAGTTCTTAGCCTCTTCAAACTTTGGATCACGATTCTCAGGAGGTCGACACTTTACGACGTTTGTAATATAATAATCTTTTTCAGAGAATCCTAAAGCTTCAAGAGTCTTACGTAATATTTGTCCAGACCGACCAACAAACGGTTTACCTTGAATATCTTCGTTTGCTCCTGGAGCCTCACCAACAAAAACAATTTTTGGGCCATCAGTAAATCCATCACCTACAACTACTTGCGTTCTGGTTAAAGAAAGCTCAGTACATAAATTACAATTAGGAAGATTCTCAAGTGAGTACATAAACTACTTTCTAAAACAAAAGTTATAAGCTTTCTAATTTGATAGCACTTTCAAGTTTTTAGTAATGCTATCTGAATTCAAATAATCCAAAGTAATTGCCATTCTTTCTTCAAAATCTCCAATTGTAGGAGAATATTGACCATACAAAAGAACTGAATTACAATTTATTGAACCTTTTCCCTCTGAATCAATATTTATCAAATTTGAACCGCAGAGATTTACTATTTCATCTCCTGTGATTGGTTGCTGACTTCCGACTTGGATTGATCTGAGTCTAACCGTATTTAATATAATGGCATCTTGAGAAATAGTACAAGAAAGTGGATTTTTTGGATCTCGCTCCCAGTATGATTCAAACTTACCATCACCGCTTGTACTTACATCAATTCGAATATTGGCAGTAATTGTATTTTGATTTGTAAGAATACTGCTTATTTGATTGAATCCCGTAACTTTAACTGGTGCACCCTGATTTACAACTTCTTTAGCTTCACTTGAACTACAAATCTCACTTGAAGTATCTTTGGCTACACAAACATTAACTGAAGCAAGGGAAGAGTAATAATAGCAAGTATCAATTGTAAGGGGAACTTGAATATCGGTTGAGGACTTAGTTTTATAGGACATACTTTCAAATAAAAATAGTGCTGAGTCTCCTGCCACATCTGCATCAAAGGCTTTGAGTAGAAGGTTACTATTAGTTACTCCATTTTCACCAACTTTTTCTTGATAGAAATCATCCTTCAAACTAAAATCGAATGATTTGAAACTACTTAACGAAACTAGAACATCTCCAGGATTTACTGAATATGAACCTCCGTTAGTTGCTGAGATTTCTAAATTAAAGGCTTGATTTGCTCCAATCGCAGGCGGAAGATCTGACATTTCAAAAATAATTCCTTTATCTTCTCCAACAAGACCCATTCCAAAATCATCTGGTGTATTCTGTGTTCCGCCAATACATCCACTAATAACTACTAATAATATTACGATGATTGCTTTTTGAATATTCATGATTATCCCTGATCAACACATCCGTCACCGTCTTCGTCATTATTTGTTGCATCAACGAGCGGACAATCATCCTCATCATCAGGAACTCCGTCTCCGTCTTCGTCTCCGTCGCACACGTAACAGTTGTCTAGCACACCGTCCTCGTCAGCTCCGTCGCTTTGAGTACTTCCACTTGAGCTGCTACTTGATCCATCATCGGAGGAACTGCTTTCAGATGAAGAAGAACTTTGATCACAGGTTGGAGCAAAGTCTGGCAAAGCCTTAATTGTTGTGCTGAAAATATCAGTTTCAGAGTAACCATAACTTAATTTGAACTCAACTTTTCCTATGAAATCAAGACCAGTAACTCCCGTTACAAATGAGAAACGTCCGATTCCAGAGTCACCAAGTCTAAATCTGTATTTTTCACCTACTTTCTCAACACCACCTTCAAATCTGAAGCCAGTTTCACCAATTATAGTATTGCCGTCCAAAGTAATATCATCGATATAAATTACATTCCATCCAGTACCTCTAAGTAAGGATTCACATGATTGAATTGTTTGAGTAACTCCTGCAGAATTACTGTGCTTGTCGAATACTTTACCGTCTCCAAGATTTTCAACTTTAACTCTGAACCTAACGTCTGATGCTCCAGCAACACTCTCTGCAACTTCAGTAATTGCTACTGGCGCAATACTGTTTGTTACTGGTTTATATCCTGAAACTACGCAAACTTCATCACCTGTGGAGCTTGTTGAATGTATGAAACATCCTGAAATTTCAGAAGTTGTTCCGTAAGCATAGCAAGTCTTGGCATGAAGATTTAGTAGTAAATCATTGTCAATATCATTACAATAAAGGAATGAATTTCCAATAGTGAATATTTCTTGACCTCTAACAATGGTCTCATTTCCAAAGTCACCCAAAGAAAGTAATTCAGTACTTGAAACCTCAGTCAAGTCTTCGGCAGTCAAGTCTTCGCCATCCAGATTCTGGTATGCTGTGGGATTAATTCCTTTTATATTTAAATAATAATTCCCTGCGTCAACATCATAATCTCCTTGATTTTCAACGCTTAATTGTAAAAAGATTGAATCGCCTTCAAATAAACTAGAAGGTAGAGAATTTGCATAAACTCCAGTAACTAGTCCGTTCGTACTGCTCGCTTGGGTAATCTCAACAGACTCGTCCGCAGTACACCCGCTTAGAAATACAATTAATATCAGTATGAATACATGACTACGCTTCATAGTTTAGAAAGTGCCTCCTCATTTTTATATCTTCTGTTCAACATTTTATTCTCCATCTTAACCACTTACTATTGCGTCTTCGGGAACATCATCTACAACAAATTCATCATGAGTCACTCGAACCAATATATCGTCTCGAGTTGTATAAGTATATTCAACTTCAGATTCTATCAAAATACCTTGATAGCTTGCTCCTCCAAGAACTTCTGAAGGTATAAACATCTTAATATCATAATTAGCAACTTCTCCAAGATTCAAAGTAGTTTTTGCACCGAGATCTTGAGCTTCTTCACTATTCATAACAAATTTATGATAACTCTCAGTCTTGTCTAATCCTTCATATTTGAAATTACCGCTTTGACTATTTCCTTCAGGATCACACTTATCTTCTTCTGAAATCTCCCATTCCTTTTTTGATTCATTCTTCTCAGGTAAACCTCTCGTACCGCAAACAAATCCAACCGAATCATCCAAAACTTGTACCCATAAAGTGACTTTATTAATTTCAGCTCTGTATCCACCCGGATATCTATTCGCACTAAAGCTTACGCCCAAATCAAGGATATCTGGAGAAAAGTCCTCATAATAAGCGGGAGTAACGAATTCATATAAAGTATCGGTACCAATTCCAAGTCTTACTCTTCCGTCATTGAAAGAGTTGGAAATTACATAATCTCCCAAATTTAAGGCATTAATTGGATCTTGTTCTTGCCGTGCAACATTCTTATCAATGACAAACAATTGCTTATTGGCTGCAGCAATTCCATCATAAGAAAAGTCAACATCTACATAAAATGGCTTACCTAATCCATCATATCTGACTTCATCACCATCAACAAATTTATCTTCTCTCAAAGACAGCCCTGGACGAATACATTTAATTTGTTGATGGAAACCGCTACTAAGATTGAAGGTATTCTGAGCAATTCTATCCTCGGTAGAAATTCCATCAATATTACAAGTCCATCGATAATTACACCAACAAGGTGTTTCTCCAGCGTCCTCTTCTTGACCAAAGCCACCACCCCTTAGTATATCTTGAGCCGTTAACAAACAACGAACTTCTTCCTCATTTTCAAAAACAATTGGTTGGTCTCCGTGAGGATTAAATGCTTCAAAAGGATAATTCACATCTTCAGCTAAACAACTAAAACCTGTACAACCACATTGTGTAACTGAAATGCTTGGTTCAATTTTAACTAGAATCTTAGAATCAGAAGGAGCATTCAAAAATAAATTCTTGGCTTCAATATTTGCCAAAATCTTGATATCTTCAGCAAGCCGATTGTTTGCAGTATAGCTTAGCTTTGGTGCGCGTAAATCAGTCAATGTAGAACCTGCTGCTTCATTTAAGATAGTTTCATCCTGAACGTCCTTAGATTTGAACACTTTTCCAAATCCCGTCTCTTCCATAAACGGTGCAAATAACCTGCCCATCACTCCTGTTCCTGTAACTGCAGCAAACTCTGCTTTTTCAGATTGTCGTTGAGCTGCTAAATCGAAACCTTCAATCTCACAAGAAACTGGAGAAAGTCCAAGCTGAGATTGTGCAGTTCTCTGTATTCCACAACCAGTTACTGGAAATTCAAAATCAGAATTAAAATTGTATCCTGTATAAAATACTGTAAATACAAAGCTAAATACTACCCAAAGCCATGCAAATTTTATAATCATACCAAATCCACCATTCCAAAACCCTACTTTCCCTGCTCCAGCGTTAATTGCTCGACGTCTACGGATAAACCACCAAACATACCAACCGTTGAAAATAAAACCCCATCCGAATTTTGTAATAATTTTTGAATAGGTAAAAATGAAGTCTGGAATTATTGGTGCACCAATAAAAGCAAGTATACCATTTGCAAACCAACCAACCAAACCTGCAAACCATGCATAGATAATAAGAGGGAATCCAGTAAGATAACCAATATTAGCAAAAACAAATACCATTAAGAAAGTTAGAAGTTTACCTGCAACTCCCGATGTGGCTGCCGAAGGTGCACCTTTTGCTACAGACCATGCGACTCCAGGTGCTGCTTTAATTTTATCATGTCCTGCAGAAGCCTTATCTCTGGCCCAGTCTATAAATCCCATTTACACTAATTCCAGGCTTGCCGAACTTAGATTTAATTCCTCGTCGGAAGCAAAAGAAATTGTATTCCCTCCATAAACTAGACTATTACAAACATCAAATGAAACTTCTCCGGCTCGGACAGAATGCGTGCTTACTCTTCCGTTCAAATCAACAATAACTTCATCAGCAGTTCCACTGCCTTTAATAATCTCAAGAAGACAATCAACTCTACCGTTGATTATTCGTTTAGCTGGAGTCCTCTCAATTCTAAAGAAATATTCATTAATTGCTTCCTCAACAGAACGTGATTTAACAATTAAATCTGAATAAAGAATTTCATATGCTACGCCTTCACCAATACTAAACGCTAAATTATTTGTGCCTTGAACAAGTAATTCTTTTGAAATTGGAATTGTCAAAATAGTCGTAACTGGAACTCCTGAATAAATCGATGCTCCATTTAACTCAATATTTAGTGGTACTGCTGCGCCAGACCGCTGAACAATTGAAGTATAAGTGCCTGAAATTAATTCGCCTCGTTCAACTTCAAAATTGAAGCTACTTGACAAATCCTTTCCAACTGAATCAGTTCTCAACAAAACCTCAGTCAATCCAAGCTTAGTGGAACTAAATATATTGGCTCCTTGTTTATCCAATACTACTTCTAGAGTATTGGTTCCTTGGAACATTCCTGAAGAAGGTAAATTCACTTTAAGTGCGCTTCCAACCACGGGAGTACCAGAATAAATTTGTGCGCCATTGAGCAAAATAATAATCTCTCCATTTCCCGCATAACTTTGAACAAAGGCATTTAAATTAATTCCAAGCGTATTTGCATCCCATTCCGGAATAAATGAATAAGTTCCTCGATCATCGCCGAGTACTGAAGACTCTAAATTTAAACTACTTGACAAAATCGAATCAATTGAACTCATTTCAGAATCAAGTTTGAAATTTACAAAATCATAACGAGTTGTGCTGCTCGCACCAGTTTCGGTCTTTACATCACCTGGAGTTAATTGAAATAAAACTTCGGGTGCTGCTGACTCAATTCGATCCAGCGTCGCATCTCGGTAATCTTGAGGTAGAGATAAAATAAAAAGTAAAAATCCAGCCAGTAAAACTAGCAAAACTACTGCACCAGTAGGACTTACTTCTGACTTCCCTTTTCGGCCTATGGACATGATTACCACTAACAAGCTTTTAATATATAGTTTTTGTTCAAAAACGTATGATAGTCCAGCGCTTAGACCTAAAAAACAGTCGCCTAAACCTTAGAATTGATAGTCTTGATGATCTACTATTTCTCAAACAAATCATCGAGCCAGGAGATACTGTAAGAGGTTTGACTTATAGAAAGATAAAACTAGGTGATGCTACGAGTCGTCAAAAATCTGTAAAAAAGAGTGTTAGAATTATAATAAAAGTAACCAAATTGGATTTTGATCGTTTCCTAAGAATTCATGGTACAGTCGAGAGCGAAATTGAGGGGATTGCCATGCACTCTGCACATTCAATTGAAGTTAGTATGGGCACAGAACTTGAAGTAGAAAAACAAAATTGGAAACAATATCAAATTCAAATAGTAAAGGACGCTGAAGCTGCATCAAAAGCTCCAAAGGCATTGGTTTGTGTATTGGATGATGAGCAAGCCAACTTTGCACACATCACAGCAGCAGGATACACAAAACTTGGAGGAATTTCACTAAGATTATCAAAAAAGAGATATGAAGAACAAAAAAACCAAGGATACAAAGATATTCAACGAGTTGCAAAAGAAATCAACAGTAAATTCAATGATAAAAAAGTTGAAGTAATAATTTTAGGAAGTCCTCTTTTCTGGAAAGAAATTGTAAAAAAACAACTTGATGAAGACTTTCCAGACACTGCTAAGAAAGTCAAATTAGAAGATGTATCTTCAGGTGGTGAAGATGGAATTCGAGAGTTAATTAGTGGGAACGCCCTTGATAAAATTATCAAAAATAGCCAACTAAGTCGTGAAGAAGATTTAGTAAACGACGCTCTTCAATTGATAGCGAAAAATTCAGACTTGATAATTTATGGCATTTCAAAAACAAAGGATGCTGCGGAGGCCGGAGCAATAGAATCAATTCTAATCTCGGACTCTCGACTTGACGGCTCTGAGGAAATTAAAGAATTAATTGCGCACGTAGAAAGCAGCAATGGTGTCGTAAATCTTATTTCATCGTCTAGTCCAGCGGGCAAAAAGTTAAATGGATTGAAAGGTATAATTGCTAAATTGAGATATAAGTTTCAAAAATAAAATGGTAACAATTGATAAAAAGAAAATTATTGTATTCGATTTTGACGGAACGCTCGTTGATTCAGAAAAAGAAATTGTTGATGCATATAATGATTCCTTTACTAAAAACAATTTATATCGGGTTCCTGCACGAATGATAAAAAGACATCTTGGAAAATTTCGAGAGACAATTATTCATAAAATTTATCCGTCGCTTGGACAAAGAAAAATTAAAAAAATTGCAGAAGATCAAAGTCGGTTATTGGATATCTCCAAAGCCAAAGCCAAACCAAATATTGTAAAAACTTTAAGCGAACTAAACAAAAAATACACTTTGGCAATAGCTTCAAACGCAGAGCATAAAATAATTGTAGAAACACTTCAAAAATTAGAAATTAATCCAAGATTTTTCAAAGCCATTGTTGGTATGGATAATGTAAAACATCGTAAACCGAGCACCGAACCTCTGAAAAAATTAGAAAAAGCATTAGGATCAAAAATCAAAGCAGTGGTTGGAGATACGGAAACAGATATCCAAATGGCAAAAGACTATAATGTAATGGCCGTTGCAATTGTTGGAACAAGAAATTACAAAGAACTTCTCAAGGAATATCCAGATATAATTGTAAAGGATTTATCAGAACTAACAGAACTTATATAAATTCTGAGGGCGCTATAAAAACATGAGTATTAGTGATAACAGGCTTGCTGAATTAGGCCTAACGCTCTTTATAGGAATCTTGGCTATTTTTGTAGCCTGGAATTTCGTTACACCTTTACTTTTCGCAGCAATTCTTGCATACTTTTCATATCCTGCCTATCTGAAACTTAAAGAAAAGATTGGAGGAAATCTGTCTGCGATAGCAATTTGTGCTTTCTTCGGCGCACTAATGTTGGTTATTCTGAATT
>CAXGHT010000014.1:0-8568 GCA_964010235.1 uncultured archaeon
TTTTTTTATAGCTCTGAGTAATTAAACAGCTATGCGAAAGACATTTATCACTAACCTGAAGTTAAAAGGTTTCAAGAGTTTTAACAAGCATGCGAACATTCAGTTTGGATCGGGTTTCAACTGTATTGCAGGTGCAAATGGAAGTGGTAAATCTAATGTTATGGATGCTCTTTGTTTTGTTCTCGGTAGATTATCAACAAAAAGTATTCGGGCCGACAATTATGGTGAGTTAGTTCATAAGAATAAGAACATGCGTGCAAATGGAGCTTCTGTTGCTATAACTTTAGATAATTCTTCAGGAATATTTGGTTTGCCTGAAAAAAAACTTGAAGTTGCTCGTGAGATTTCAAAAGAAGGTAAAAGTCGTTATTTAATTAATGGAAAAAGGGCAACTCGAACTCAGATTTTAGAACTTTTGGAAATGAGTCAGATTCGTCCAGAAGGTCATAATATTATTTTACAAGGAGATATTTCAAGCTTCATTACTATGCGTGCAGTTGACAAGCGAAAGTTGATTGAGGATATCGCTGGAATTGGAATCTATGAAAGAAAGAAAGATGGTGCCATGAAGAACTTGAACAAAGTTGAAGAAAAACTTCGTGAAGTTCAGATTGTTATGAATGAGAAAAAATCCTATCTAGATTCTCTTGAGGGTGATCGTAAGGTTGCTGAACAATATAACTCTTATAATTCTGAGTTGAAAAGTGCGAAATCGACTGAGTTGAATCTTAAACATACTTCTGCCTCCGCACGAAAACAACAAATTTCGGGTAAGCTTGAGGTGGTTGAAAAGAAACAATCCGAATACAAGAAGAAGCTTGCTGAGATGAATGATAAAGTTGACGCCTTACAAACTAAGATTTCCAATGTTGAGAAACAGATTGAAAAGAAAGGTGGTGAAGATCAGCTTGTTTTACAAAAAGATATTGAGAATTTGAAAGTTGATTTTGAGAATGCTAAGAATTTAGTTACTAGTTCTGAGAATGAAATCCGACGAGTGGAAGATAGGAAGAGTAATTTGAGTAAGAGTCTTGCCGATATTAAAGGTAAGATTAAGATATCGGAAGATGATTTGAAAGAGCAACGTTTGGAACTGCGTAAACTCGATGGTAAGGAAAATGAGCTTAAGAAATCGCTTGGTCTTTCTAGCGTTTCTGTTTCGGATATTCAGAAAGAATTAGATGAGAAAGAAACTGAACTTGAGAATTTCAAGAATACTGAACTTGAACTCAAGAGTGAATATAGTAAATTGAGTGGTGAGCTTGAAGTGTTTAAGATTAAGGCCGCTGCATTAGGTGATAAAATTACTGAAGCTGCTGGAATTGAGAAGTTGCTTGACGGAACTAAAGGTAAGAAAGATAAATATCGTGAAGTTTTGATGGAAATTAATTCTCTAACTGACCGAGATGCTGAAATTTTTGTAGAGATTAAAGAACGGCGAAAGGAAATGTTGGATAAGGAAAGTTCTTTGTCTAAGATTCAAATGGAGATGAATTCCAGTTATGAATTGTTAATGCGTGATAAGGCAATCGGTGCAATCCTAAAACGTAAAGATAAGCTCGGTGGAATTTATGGAACTGTTGCTGAGTTGGGTCAAGTTGATCCAGAATATTCAACTGCTTTGAAAGTTGCCGCAGGTTCTCGCCTGAAAAACATCGTTGTAAAGGATGAGAAAGTTGCGATTAAATGTTTGAAGTTTTTGCGCGAGAAGAGATTGGGAGTCGCTACATTTTTACCTATGACTAAAATTAAAACTTCTTCCCGAAGTCATGTTCCTCAAGGTTCTGGCGTTGTTGGTAGGGCTGCAGATTTGGTTGACTGTAAGCCGGAATTCAAGAAAGTGTTTTCAAATATTTTGAGAAATACTATTATTGTAACTGATACTAACGCTGCTCGTTCTGTTGGAATTGGCAGTTATTCAATGGTAAGTCTCGAAGGTGATGTATTTTCTGTTGGTGGTGCAATTTCTGGAGGTTTCCGTCGTGAGACTGGAATTGGTTTTGGAAGAAAAACTGATTCTGGAGAAATTGATAAGAAAGTTTCTGATCTTGATAAAGTTAAAGGTAAGGTCAAAGCTTTAGAAAAGGAAAGAGACGGAATTGATAGAGAACTTATTGGTTTACGTAAAATGAAAACTGAGCTTGAGAGTGGAATGGGAAACTTGGCTGCTCCTGCGCAAAGTTCTTCCGAATTGAAAACTAGACAAAAAGATTTACTTAATGGTTTGAAAACTCGTGAGACTCGTTTGAAGGAGATTTCTAAAGTCTCTGGGAAATTGAAGGATAAAATTCAGAAGTTGACTATTGAAAGAAATGGTATGAAATCAAATTTGAAAGAGTTACAATTCGGAAGTAAGAAGAAAGAGCTTGATAGAATTGATTCAAATAAACGAAATGTTGATGCAAAGATTGCTACAATTAACGCAACGCTCGAGAATGCTTTGCTTCCAGAGAGAGCTAATATTGATCGAGTGATTTCTGGATTACTGAAAGAAAAGTTAGAGTTTTCTGATCAGATTCAAAAATTGAAATTAGATCTTGGTAAATTCAAAACTCAACTTTCTGTTAAGGAGAAAGAAGAAAAGGAATTTTATGGTCAGCTTAAGAAATTGTTTAGTGATAAAGGTAAGTTGGCTGAATTATTGAAAAAGGAACAAGATAAAGTTAAAGATGTTGAGTTGAAAAGTGTTGCTGACAATGAAGGTTTGAATGCTTTGTCTATTGCTCGCGCTAAAATTGATTCTGAGTTAAGTGCAGTTCGTGAAGAACTTGAAGAATACAAAGGAATCAAAACTTTGCCTTATTTGAAAAATGTTCAAGCAGCAAAACAGAAACAATCAGAGATGAATCGCAAATTGCGAAGTTTGGGTAATGTTAATTTGAAGGCTCTTGAAATTTATGAGGATGTTAAACGAGAGTGGGATAAATTAAACTGGAGGATTGGTAAATTGGATACTGAGCGACAGAGTATTGTTAATATAATTAATACGATTGAAACTAAGAAGAAAGTTTCTTTCATGGATGCATTCAATTCAATTGCAGGTAATTTCTCAAAGATTTATGCAAGCATCAATAATGATGTTGTTACTGGGAATTTAATTTTGGAGAATCCTGAAATTCCTTTTGATGGTGGAGTTATGATTAAAGTTGTGAAGCCTGGCGCAAATGCACTTACTGCTTTGAGTGGTGGTGAGAGGGCAATGGTTGCATTATCTTTCTTGTTTGCTATTGCAGAACATAATCCTACTCCATTTTATTTGCTTGATGAAATTGATGCACCTCTTGATGGAGTTAATGTTGAAAGAATGGCTGAATTGTTGAAGGAATATTCCGCTCGTTCTCAAATTATAATTGTTAGTCACAAAGATTCTGTAATGTCTACCGCAGATATATTACATGGAATTTGGATGAACAAGAAACATGGTGAAAGTTACATAAGTAGCATGAAGGTGAAACGATGAGTCAAAGTGAACTATTCGGTGCAATTTTGTCTGAAGATGACATTAAGTGGCAATCAATAATTTATGAGTTGATTCGTAGCAAGAAAATTGATCCTTGGGATATAGATCTGCAAAAGTTTGCTGATGAATATGTTGGTACGATTGAAAAGTTAAAGAGATTAAATTTTAGAATCTCGGGAAAAGTTATTTTGGCTGCAGCGCTTTTGTTAAAAATTAAAACTCGACATTTGGGTCTTGATGATTTTATTATGCTTACTTCTGATGATGAAGATGGTTTTGAAGAAGGAGATTTTGAATTTGGAGAAGATGAATATGTTGATCCTGAAGAAGCAAAAATTATGAAACTTTCAAATCATATTCGACATAATACTAAAAAGAAATATTTAATTGAGCATAAGACTGTTACTCCGCGAAGCCGTAAGGTTACAGTTATGGAATTGATGAGTGCGTTAAAGAAGGCAGTTGAGGTTGATCGTCGTCGTGAAACTCGTAGAGCTAGAGTTGAAGATTTTGAAGATGTTACGATTGAACCTGATGAAATTTTTGAAGTTAAGAAAGAAAAAATTACTGATCGCATCGGTAGAATTCATGATGATGTTTTGAAGCTGCATAAGCGAACTAAATCTCATGTTGATTTTGACGAACTTGTTGGAGATGTTGATCACAAAGAAAGAATTGGAACATTCTTACCCGTTTTACATTTGGCAAATCACGGAAAAGTTAATCTGATACAGGAAAAATCTTTTGATAAAATAATGTTGGAGGTTTTGAAGAATGGAAGAGACTAAGGCAAAGGTTGAAGCATTATTACATTGTAATGCCAAAGGATATACTGTTGATGAAATTTCTAAACATACGGGAATTCGTAAGAAGGGATTGGTAAAGGATGCCTTACATCATTTGAGAATTGACTATATTGAGCGAAATGGTGGATTAAAGATTGATGAATTTGATGGTATCTGGAAAATGTTTGTTAAGGATGCTCATGTCGATGCTGTGACTGAGGCAGCTCGTCCCGAGATTGATAAAGCAATCCTTCAGACGCTTGCTTACATTGCTCACAAACAACCGATTCGTCAGGCAGATGTTGTTAGAGTTCGTAGCAATAAAGCATATAGTCATATTGTTGAATTAGTTAAGCACGGTTTTATTGAGGCCAAGAAAGATGGTGTATCTAAGAAGTTAAGTACCACTCGAAAATTCTATGATTACTTTGATTTACCTGAGGGCGAACCTTTTGAAATTGAGTCTGAAGAATAATTACTTATACTTTATTTTCTTAGTTTTTACATGCGCATATTGACTTCACTCGAATTAAGAATTGTTGTTAATGAACTTAAAGAGAACTATCTGAATTCTAAACTTGCGAAGATTTATTTGCCTAAAACTCGCATTCTTCGTTTGGAATTGCATCGTGCTGGACGTGGACGAAGTACTTTGATAGTTGATTCTGGGGTTGGAATGTATTTGTCAAAATTCAATTTTGAGAATCCAACTGTACCTCCGGCTTTTGCAATGTTTCTTCGCCGTCATTTACTTCAAGCTACTTTGAAAGATGTAGTTCAACGAGGTTCTGAAAGAATTGTTGAATTTAGATTTAATACAAAAAATGGAACTCGGTTTTTGATTTGTGAATTGTTTGGAAAAGGTAATTTTATTTTGACTGACACGAATTATGTTATTCTTAATTCAGCAGTAATTCAGAAAACAAAAGAAAGAACAATAAAGAAAGGTGAAACTTATTCTTATCCAAAACAAGGTTTTGATATTTTGAATTTGACTCGCGCTGATTTTGATAAAGGTCTTTCTAAATGGAAAGAACATTCAATTGTTAAATATCTTGCAAGTGGTTTGGGCCTTGGTGGAAAATATGCTGAAGAAGTTTGTGCTCGCGCTAAAATTGATAAAGGCAAACAAGTTGGACTATTTGTTGATAAAGATTTGACTAAGGTTTTTGATTCTGTTCTAGATTTGGTTGCTGGTTTTGATTCTGATAATGCGATTGTGGTTATGGAAGATGGTAAGGCAGTGAATGCTTTTCCCTTCTTGTTGAAAAGTCTTGAAGATTCTGAAGTTAAGAAAGTTGGAAGTTTTAGTGAGGCGGTAGATTTGCTTTTTTCTGAGGGACGAGTCTCGGAAGTTCGGAAACAGAAGTCAAGTGCTTTTGATAAACGATTGGCAAAAGTTGAGAAGATTGTTGATAGTCAGAGAAAATCGGTTGAGATGTTGAAAGCAAAGCAAGCTGATTTGAAATCTAAGATTGAAGTTGTTTATAGAAACTATCAATACATTTCAAAGATTGTTGAAAGATTAAACAAAGCTCGCGAGGCAGGGCATTCTTGGACTGATATTATTGAGGCTGCAGAGAAAGAACGAGAATCTGGACTTGTTGAAGCTGAAATGTTTCGAAGTATTAATCCTGAAGAAAAATTAGTTGTGTTGGAAGTTGAAGATCATACTGTTGAATTGAATCTCGACAAGAAGATTGAGAATTTTACTGACGAGCTTTACAATCAAGTTAAGAATATGAATTCTAAGATTTCTGGGGCTGAGAGAACTATGAATAAATATGTTGCAGATCGAGATAAATTATTGGCTCAGAAAAGTGAAGTTATGGAAGGTGTTGAATCTTCATTACCTACCGCTCGTGAAGTTGTAAAGAAAGAATGGTATGAAAAGTTCAGATGGTTCTTTACTTCCAGTGGTTTGCTTGCAGTTGGTGGACGCGATGCTACTTCCAATGAAATGGTTATTAAGAAACATATGGAAATTGAAGATTGGGTATTTCATACATCTATGGCGGGAAGTCCTTTCTTCCTTTTGAAGAAGGGAAAGGATAAAGCGAGTGCAGAAGATATTGAGGAAGTTGCTATTGCAACTGCTTCGTATTCTCGTGCCTGGCAAAATGGTTACAGTACTCAAGAAGTATTCTATGTTCGACCTGAACAAGTTAGTAAGAAAGCTGAAGCAGGTGAATATTTGACTAAAGGAAGTTTTATGGTTCGAGGAAAGCGGAATTTGTTGAATCCCGAACTTGAGGTTTGTGTAGGTGTTGTTAATGGAAAGGTTGTTGGTGGTCCTCGAAGTGTTATTGTTGAAGGTGATGTTTATTGTTTGGTTCCTGGAAAAACTAAGAAATCTGACATTGCCAAGAAAATTGCTCAAAAATTGGGACGCAGTGTTGATGAAGTTATGTCTGTTCTTCCGAATGGAACGAGTGATTTAGTTTAATCTCTTGTTTATTTCTTCTTCTGTCCAGCCGAGACTCATTAATTCGGTTTTTATTTGATAATGAGATTTTTTTGTTGATTTTGCGTGATTTATGTAGTCTGTTAGTGAATCTCCAGTGGAAATCATTGTTGTTTGAGTTAATTTGTTTCGTTTCATTCCTCTTGTTATTAGAAATAACCCTGAAATTGCTAATAACAGTATAATTCCTATAAATAATCCTGAGTTGTTCTTAACTGCGAGCGTTGTTGCACCAGTTATTCTGCTTACGTCTGGCACCATGAACATTGATGAAACAAAAACTAGCATTGTTCCCATTCCAGCAAATAATAGAGTTAATATGGTTTCGTCCTGCATAAATTTAGAAGACGCTGTTTGTATTTAAATTTTGACCAAGGCTTAAATAGTTTTGTTCCCACTATAGCTTATGAAGAAAGTGATAGACGCGGTTGAAAGTGCCATTATAATGGGTTCTGATGAATCTGAACAATTATCTTCAGTTATGTCTGAATTTGAGGAAAAAGTTACTTCTGAATTGTCTAAACAGGGTGTCGTTGCCAACTTATTTGTTGGTGGAAGCGTTGGAAAAGGGACTTGTTTGCCAGGAATTCATGATATTGACTATTTTATGCGGTTTGATTTGAAAAAATACGGTGATGAAAACATTTCTGAGGTTTGTGAAGGCGTTTTATCAAGTATTTTCAAGGATGTTTTGCGATTAAAGGGTTCAAGAGACTATTTTAGAGTTAAAATTAATGATTATGAGATTGAAATTATTCCAGTTTTATATATTAAACGGATTAATCAGGCTCAAAATCTTACAGATCAATCTCCGTTTCACGTAAATTGGATTAAAAAGAATGTTAAAGCTAAGAAAAAATTAGATTTTGATATGAGATTAGCTAAACAGTTCTTTCGTGCGAGCGGTGTTTATGGTGCAGAATCATGGATTGGTGGGTTTTCTGGACACGTTACTGAGATTTTGGTTGTACATTATGGTGGATTTGAGAAATTGTTGAAAGCTGTGCTCAAATGGAAGGATAAAACTATTATTGATGTTGAAAAAGCGTATACCGGAAAGGATGTTTTGGAGATTTTGGATGATGCTAAAACTGTTGGTCCTTTGGTTGTAGTTGATCCTGTTGATAAGGATAGAAATGCTGCTGCTGCGCTTGGTTTGGATAAATTTGAGCTTTTACAGTCTAAATCTGAGGCGTTTTTGAAGAAACCTCACAAAAAATTCTTTGATGAGATTGAAATTACTGTTGATGATATTAAAAAAATGGGGAAGCGTAATCGGGTTTTGATCTGGAAAGCACCTCCGGAGGATGATAAAATGGATGTTTCTGGTGCAAAGATGGTTAAGTATGCCGAACATATTGCGCGAATGTTCAAAAATGAGGAATTTATTGTTCTTGACAGTGGAATGTATTGGAATAAGCACGACTCCGGACTTGTTTGGGTCATTGTAGATAAGAAAGCTTTGACTAAAAACCAGATAATTAAAGGTCCTCAAACTTTTGGTATGCAGAATCACATCTTGGCGTTTAAGAAAAAATATGCTCGCAGGAAGAATTGGCGAGAAGGATATCATTATTATGCGGAAATTCCTCGGAAATATACTAAAATTGATCAAATTTTGAGATTAGTTAAGAAAGGTGAAGAATTTTCTGCTTTGAAATTGTTAAAATGAAGCGACAGATTAAGAAACAGTGGGATAAGATTGCTTCAGTTGGTCGATATCGACGAAAGTTGGGAATCGACTTATCCGAATATATTTCTGGCACAAATTTGAAGATTTTAGATTTGGGTTCTGGGAGTCGTAGAGATTTAGATAAGTTTGGAAAGGTAATTTATAGTGATATTTCTCTTGAAATGCT
>CAXGHT010000015.1:0-7885 GCA_964010235.1 uncultured archaeon
CATGTCGTAATCCTTAAAAGCCTGTAAGCTTATGTTTCATTATGTTAGATATCAAACTATTTCGTGAAAAACCAGACCTAATTAGAGGCTCTGAAAAGATGCGATTCAAAGATCCAAAACTTGTAGATCAAGTTATACGAATTGACAACCGATGGCGGAAAACAATTCACAACATGGAGAAATTTAAAGCTGAAAGAAATAAAGTATCTAAAGAAATTAGTGCGCTAAAAAAGGCAGGAAAAAGTGGAGCAACAAAAATTCGCGCAATGAAGAAAGTTGTACAAGACATCAAGGATTTACAAATTAAAGCTGACAAATTAATTATTCAAAGAGATGAATTACGATACAAAGTGGGAAATATTTTACATAAATCCGTTCCAACTGCCAAAACAGAAGACGGAAATGAAATTGTACGAAAAAGAGGACGAATTCCAAAGTTCAGTTTCCCAATTAAACATCAAGTTGATTTGTTACTCGATTTGGACTTGGCAGATTTTGATAAAGCGGCAAAAGTTTCAGGTGCACGATTTTATTATTTGAAAAATGAATTAGTTCTACTCAATTTCGCAATTCTGAGATATGCGATGGAGGTTCTTGTCAAACAAGGATTTACTCCGATGTGGACTCCAGTCTTAATGAGACATGAACCAATGAAGGCTGCGGCTGAACTTAGTGATTTTGAAGAACAACTGTATAAAATTCAAGACGAAGATTTGTATCTGATTGCAACTTCTGAACAAACTCTTGCAACCTTTCATATGAATGATGTATTTAATTGGAAAGATTTACCTAAAGCGTATACTGCTTATTCTTCATGTTTCAGAAAAGAAGCCGGAAGTCATGGAAAAGACACAAAAGGAATATTCAGAGTCCACCAATTCGATAAGATTGAACAATATGTTTTCTGTCATCCAGACGAAAGTTGGAAATGGCATGAAAAAATGATTAAAGTCACTGAAGATATTTTCAAAGGCTTAGAACTTCCATATCGAACAGTAAATATTGCTTCTGGAGAAATGAATGACAATGGTGCAAAGAAATATGATATTGAAGGATGGTTCCCTGCACAAAACAAATATCGAGAATTGTGTTCTGGAACGAATGTTACAGATTATCAGGCTCGAAAAGTTAATGTAAAGTTTGATGATCGAGATGGACGTAGAAAAGTTGTACACACTCTAAATTGTACTGCAGTGGCAAGTGAGCGAACTATGGCATGTCTACTTGAAAACAATCAACAAAAAGATGGATCTGTTAAGATTCCTAAAGCTCTTTGGAAATATACTGGATTCAAGACAATTAAATCAAAATGAAAATTCTAGCATTTACGGACTTCCACGGAGATAAGAAGATTATTTCTAAAATATTGAAACGTGCCGATAAAGAAAACCCAGATGTTTTAGTTTGTGCGGGAGATTTTACTGTTTTTGGTAAGAATCTCAATAAAATAATGTCTAAATTTCTGATTGGCAAACCTTTCGTTTTTATTCCAGGAAATCATGAAGACAATGAAAAGTCGTTATATGTTTTTTCTAAGAAACCTGAAGCTTTGTTAGTTCACCAAACTGCAATTGTTGTGAAAGGAGTATTGTTTGTTGGAAGCGGCGGAGGAATTTATGGAAAAACTGAACCAACGCTTGAGATTTCAAAGAAACTCTTGGCACTAAAGATTAAAAACTTCAAGAAAAATCATCCCAGGGGAAAAGTTGTATTTTTAACACATCGTCCAGCTCACGGAACCAAGTGTGATTTTATGCCTGACATCAAAGAAAATGTTGGAGCAACCAATATCACTGAATTTATTAAGAAAAATCCAATTGATTTACATATTTGTGGACACATTCATGAATGCTTCAATACTCGAGACAAGATTGGAAAAACGATTACTGTAAATCCCGGACCAGAAGGGAAAATAATTAACATTTCTGACAAAATAACTGTATCTAGAAAATAATTACTTTAGTAGATTTTAAAACTAGGTGTTTAATGGTAAGATTATGGTTGAGCTGATTATATCGGAGAAGCCTTCTGCGGCAGAAAAAATTGCTGCAAGTTTTGGCGATGCTGATTTGAAACGTCTTAATGGTGTGAAATATTGGGAAGCAAATAAAGGTAATATTCTAATTGGTTCAGCAGTCGGACATTTATTTGGACTGAAGAAAACTGAACGATTTTATCCAGTGTTCAATCTCGAATGGCAACCTTCGTATGAAGGTCGCGGAAGTTCGTTTCAAAAACCTTATTTCAAAACACTGAAGAGTCTCGGAAAGAAAGCTGATGTTGTAACGGTTGCAACAGACTATGATATTGAAGGCGAAGTTATTGGTTTGAACGTTGTTCGAGAGTTGTTGGGTTTGAAAGATGCAAACCGAATGAAATTTTCTACACTTACTGTTTCTGAATTACAAGATGCTTACAAAAATAAATCTAATACTTTGAATTGGGGACAGGCCAAAGCAGGAGTTGTTCGTCACACGTTGGATTGGTATTATGGAATTAATTTATCTCAAATAATCTCTAGTTCGTTATCTAAGGCATTGAACAGATATCAACCTTTGAGCATTGGTAGAGTGCAAGGACCTGCGTTAGCAATCCTGGCTGAACGAGAACTTGAAATTAAGAAATTCAAACCAGATCCTTACTGGCAAATTATTGCAAATCTTTGGCTTAATTCACAAAAGTTTCAAGCAGTCCATGAGCGAGATAAGTTCTGGAAGAAAGACGAAGCTGATAAAATATTTGCTAAAGTTAAAGATCGTCCGGGACGCATTACTGATATCAAGAAACGCAAGCAAAAAGTTTTGGTTCCAGTCCCATTCGATTTAACCTCTTTACAAATTGAAGCTTATCGTTTTTTCAAATACAGTCCGTCAATGACTTTGAAGATTGCTCAAACTCTTTATACCAAAGCGTTGATTTCATATCCTCGAACTTCAAGTCAGAAACTACCTAAGGCGCTTAATTTCAAAAAAATAATTTCCAAACTTGGATCAAATCCAGCATATTATGAAATTGCCAAAGAAGTTCTGGCTACTCGAATGATTCCTAAACAAGGTCGAAAATCTGATCCTGCACACCCAGCAATTCATCCAACTGGAGAACGAGCGGGAGCGCTTGGAGAACCAGATCGAAAAATCTATGATTTAATTGTCCGAAGATTCTTTTCTGTTTTTGGTCAAGATGGAGAACGTGAAACTACTGCAGTTAAACTTGATGTTGAAAAAGAAATTTTCAAGTTTTCAGGAACGGTTACAACCAAGATTGCTTGGCAAAAATGGTATGGACCTTATACACTACGTAAAGAGTTGGAATTGCCCGTTCTTAAAGTTGGACAAGCCCTGAATCAAAATACTGAAATTTTGGATAAAGAAACACAACCTCCAGCCCGATATAATGTCGCATCACTAATCAAATTATTGGAGAAATTAAATCTTGGAACTAAGGCAACACGTTCTCAGATAATTGAAACGTTAGTCAAGAGAAATTATATTCAAGGTAATCCGATGGAAGTTACTGAGTTTGGAATGAAAGTCTACAATGTGTTCAAAAAACATGCTCCCGAAGTATTGAGTTCAAAATTAACTCGTAATTTTGAGAAAGGAATGGATGGAATTCGTGAAGGAAAAGTTAAACCCGAAGCAGTTATTCAAGTTGGAAAATCTTCAGTTACTAAACTTTATGCTCAATTGAAGGAAAGTTCCGAAGCAATAGGTAAAGCTCTTTCGGCCAGTTTTGTGGAAACCAAAAAGAAACAAGTTACATTATTCAAATGTGGGAAATGTAATAAGAATGACTTAGTTGTTCGAAGATCCCGCGCTTCTAAGAAAAGATTTATTGCTTGTTCAGGATATCCTAAGTGTAAATTCACTTGGCCATTACCTCAGAAAGGAATTTTGAGTGTGGTAAAAAATAAAAAGTGTGAGCACTGTAGTATACAAATGTTACAGGCGCGATCTGGACGAAGAAAACCTTGGTTGTTTTGTCCAAATCCTGATTGCGAAGGTAAAAAGAAAGATGAATCCGAAGACAGTTGAACAAGATTTAGAAAATGTCAATGAAGACGAATTATTGGCTAATTGGAAAGATCATAAGTGGAGCCGGCTTTGGTATGTTGCTGCCTTTTTGGTTTTTATTGTAGTATTTTATTATATGTTTTAGAACAAACTGAATTTTCTTCTTTCAGTTGATTTTTCAATATTATCTTGAGTAATCTTGAATTGAATTTCTTTGATGGGTATTGAACGGTGCTTCAAAAGTTTAAGAATTCGCCCAGTTTCTCTAAGTTCTAATTTAATTATACATTTTGAAGTGTATTTCATTAAATCTCCACCAACCATCTTTATATCATTCTTTTTTGTGAAATCTGCATAAACTTGATTGGTCAGAAGAATTGGAATTTTCAATTTGTGAGAAATCTTTCTTAAGGCACTTAGTTGTCTGGCCATTTCTTTATTTACTTCGTAAGCTTCTCGTTCGCCAAGCTCTAATCTGTAAAGCATTGATATTGAATCCACTACAATTAATTTCGGTTCATGTTCGTTTGCAAATTTTTCAAGATTTCTAAACAATTCAGTTTGTTCAGCAAAGGTTGTCGGTTTGAAAATTATCAGATTTTTTAATCTCCGTTCATGAGTTTCTGGAAACATTTGTTTCACTCTATCGATTGAGAATCCTCCTTCTGTGTCAATGAAAATAATCTTACTATCTTTTGCGTTGTAAAGTGCAGCAAGAATTGCAATATTTGTTTTTCCTGAACCGCTGGGTCCATAAATAGTAGTAGTAACTTCGTTTTCTAATCCGCCTTCAAGAATATTATCTATAAGTTCAGACCCCGTACTACATCGTTCCATTTCATAATGTTTTTATATCGACATTTAAGATATTGTATATGGTAGTATCTACTCACAAGAAAAATTATATGAAAGGATATAATCAAAAGCCTGAAGTTAAGGCTAGAAAAGCCGCATATATGCGAAAAGTTAGAGCCAATGCTGATCGACATGCAGCAGAGCGACTTGTAAATTCTCTGTTAGAGCAAGGTTTTGAAGATTGGGCGTTTGATGTTGCTCAAGAAAGAGCTCCGCATATGTTAGTAACTGCCAAGAATCGAGTTAGAAAGAGAAAGTAATTTAAGTTTTTATTGGTGAAATAAATTATGAAATTAAGTAGTACTGCTTTTGAACATGAAGGTTGGATTCATTCTAAATATACCGCTTATGAAGATAATATAATTCCGCCCTTGTTTTGGCGCGAAGTTCCAGAAGCAACAAAGAGTTTTGTTTTAATTATGGATGATCCAGATGTTCCTGCTACAATACGACCAACATGTAAATGCAGTCATTGGGTTCTTTTTAATATTCCTTCAAATGTTAGAGAAATAAAAGAAGGAGAATCACCCATAGGAAATAAAGGTACAACTACCAAAGGAAATACTGATTATTTTGGTCCACGTCCTCCTATTGATTTTTGGCCAACCAAACACCATTATTATTTCAAATTATTTGCTTTGAATAGTGTTTTGAATTTGAAAGAAGGAGCCACACAGCAAGAAGTTGAAGAAGCAATGGAAGGGAAAGTTATCGAAGGCGCTGTTTTGATAGGATTATATGATCGAACACGAAAGTAAAGAGCATCCACTCAATCCTCTTTTAAAATTTAATGTTTTTTGGTCATTATGGCTAAAGATGAAATTATCTTAAAAGTCCAAGAAGCAGTTCAAGACGACGTAGATAAAGGTGTCGTAAGAATTGAAAATGAATTTCTGAAGAAACTTGGAATTGAACAAGGTGATTTTGTTGAAATTCAAGGTGACAAAAAGACTGTAGCCATTGCTGGACGAGCCTTTCCAGCAGATTTAGGTCTTGGAACTATCCGAATGGATCCTTTGACTAGAAAAAATTCAGGAACTAGCGTTTCTGAAAGAGTTACGATTCGCGCAGCTGAGGTTGAAGTTGCAAAAAAAGTTACTTTGGCACCTGCGCAGAAAGGCGTAAGAATTAAAGCACCTGCGCAAATGTTTCAAAGAGCACTTCTTAGACGTCCAGTTACCAAAGGAGATATAGTTACAATTAGCACTTCACGGCGAAGACGATTCAATAATCGCGGAGATCCTTTAATGGAATTTGCAGAAGCACTTGCCGGTTTAGATATTGGCGGAGCATTACCATTTATGTCTGGATTACGATTTGCAGTTGTTAGCGCGACTCCAAAAGGAACGGTTCTAATTACTGAAGATACTAAGATTGAATTGAAATCTGAAGCTGTCCAAATTTCAGAAGATGCAGTTCCAGATGTTTCTTATGAAGATATTGGTGGACTAAAAGGTGAAGTAGAAAAAGTTCGAGAAATGATTGAAATTCCAATGAAGAGACCAGAACTATTCGATCGTTTAGGAATTCAACCTCCAAAAGGAGTTTTACTTTATGGCCCTCCTGGAACAGGTAAGACTTTATTAGCAAAAGCAGTTGCTTCAGAATCGCAAGCATCTTTTCACTTGATAAATGGTCCAGAAATTATGAGCAAGTTTGTTGGAGATGCTGAAAAGAAAATCCGAGCTATTTTTGATGAAGCCGAGAAAGAAGCTCCAAGCATTATATTTATTGATGAAATTGACGCAATCGCACCAAAACGAGAAGAGAGTTATGGTGAAGTTGAACGCCGAGTAGTTGCACAATTACTTACTTTGATGGATGGAATGAAAGGTCGAGGAAAAGTTATTGTTATTGCTGCGACAAATCGAGAAGATGCTCTTGATCCGGCACTAAGACGTGGTGGAAGATTTGACAGAGAAATTGAAATCGGAGTTCCAAACAAAGAAGGAAGATTACAAGTATTAAAAATTCACACTAGAAATATGCCGCTTGCAAGAAATGTTAATTTGAATGAGTTGGCAGAAGTTACTCACGGATTTGTTGGCGCAGATTTAGAATCATTAGCAAAAGAAGCTGCAATGAATGTTATTCGTCGAGTTATTATGAAGCACGATCTAAAAGATGATGAACCTCTAACTGAAGAAATTATGAAGAAGTTAGTAGTTCGAATGGCAGACTTCAAAGATGCGTTGAAGAATGTAACTCCTTCCGCAATGAGAGAAATTTTAGTTGAGACTCCAAATGTTCCTTGGGAACGAATTGGTGGACTCGAAAAAACTAAATCAGAATTAATTGAGTCTGTTGAATGGCCAATCAAGAACAGAAAGATGTTCACAGATATGGGAATTCGACCTCCGCGAGGAATTTTACTTTATGGACCTCCAGGAACAGGTAAGACTTTGTTAGCAAAAGCAGTTGCAACTGAAAGTGAGGCAAACTTTATTTCAGTCAAAGGTCCAGAACTATTGAACAAGTGGGTTGGAGAATCTGAAAAAGCAGTTCGTGAAATATTCAAGAAGGCAAAACAAGTTGCACCGGCAGTTATTTTCTTTGATGAAATAGATTCTATTGCGGGTGCTAGACAAGGAAACGAAAGTTCAAAAGCCTCTGAAAGTGTAGTTAACCAAATTTTAACTGAAATTGATGGTGTTGAAGAGTTGAGTGATGTTGTAGTTCTTGCTGCAACCAATAGACCCGAATTAGTTGATGCTGCACTGTTAAGACCTGGACGATTTGATAGACACTTGTTAGTAAGTCCTCCAAATAAAGATGCACGAGTTGAGATTTTCAAAGTTCATACTAAGGAAGTTCCTCTTGCAAAAGAAGTTTCATTAGCTACTTTAGCTAAAGATACTGACGGATATTCTGGAGCAGATATTGAAGCAGTTGTTCGTGAAGCGGCAATGATTGTTTTGAGAGACGTCAAAGAAGGAAAGAAAAGTAAGGGCGTTGTTATGAAGAAACATTTTACTGAAGCTTTGAAGAAAGTACAACCGTCTTTGAGCAAACTTGAA
>CAXGHT010000016.1:0-7131 GCA_964010235.1 uncultured archaeon
TTTTTAGCTACTTTTGCCACTATCTTTTTTTTTGCTGTAGCCTTTTTTGTTGCCTTTGGTTTGGTTTTCTTTTCTTCTTTTGCTAGTGCTTCTTCTTCAGCTTTCAAAGTTGCTTCGATTGCTTTTTCTAACATTTCCTTGTATTCTTTTCGTTGCACTTCGATACTAGAAATTTGAGTATTCAAGTCAGTAATGTTAGTTTCAAGTTGTTTAATAAATTTAGAATTGTTAATTTCAATAAGTGATTTGTTGCTATCGGGAGCACTGAAATTGTTTGCTAGTGCTTCATCGTAACTGAATTTTTGTTGTCCGTCTCTTGTTTGGAATGCAAATTCGTGTTCAGAAGTTAGCGTTTCTTGCGCTTGTTTGACAAGTTTTTGTTTGTGACGCAAGTAGATGTCAAGGAGTTTCTTTTGATTTAAACTCCAGAAATAAATGTACCACCACTTCTTTTCTGCATCCTTTTCTTTTGTGTATTCAACGAACTGACCGATGTTATTAAGTTTGTAGAGAGATTTTCTTGCAGCATTAATCTTGATATCTAATTTCTCTGCAATCTCATTTTCAGAAATTATGTCCGTTTCTGAAAGCATTTTAAGAATTTCCTGAGTCTGTTCATCAAGTTCGATGCCCATATCTTCGACTATGGCAGTTATATCTTTTAATTTTAACATGGATGCCGGGTTTATATTAACGCACTGCTTCTAATTAAAGGTTGCGTCATGCCATTAATGGTAACAGTATCGCTCCAATTAATAACGCAATGCTAAAGAAAGAAAGATACATAAAGATTTTGGAAGCACGCTTTTTATCTTTTATTATTCCAAATACTGCATCCTGTAGCATTTTTCCTCCATCAAGAATTGGTATTGGTAATAGATTAAATAATCCAATTCCCAGACTTAGTATAAAGAACCAGTTTAGAAATCTTGAGAAGAAAATTAATGGATTTGAGTACCATTTCGTAGGTTCTAAAATTGGTTCATAACTGAATCCAAAGCGTCCAATTTCAGAGTTATCTGGATTCTGTGCTGCAGTTATTTCAAGGGTTCGGTCCTCTAGCTGGAAGGTTGCTGAATCTCCTGGAGTTTTTGAAGCAAGAGCGGTGCTAAATTCTTCTAAATTTGAAATTGGTACTGAATCTACTGCGAGAATTGTATCTCCTTCAATTAATCCTGCTTCTTTTGCAGGAAACTCTTCAGCAGTTCCTATAATTTCTAGTCCAGTTAAATCAAATGCTCCAAATAGTGCAGGAGTTACTAAGAATATCATTGTGACTGCTGCTAACGCCGCAGTTGTTATATTCGCCCACGGTCCTGCTGCGTACATTGAAAGTCGGTGTAGAATTGGTGCTTTTCTTAATTGTGCTTCGTCTGGTTTTACAAATGCGAAAGGTAATATTGCTAAGAGTCCAACGCCTGCTGACTTTACTTTGATGTTGTGCACGCGTGCAATTACTCCGTGCCCTCCCTCGTGGATTATTAACAATGTGAGAATTGCTAAGATTCCTTCTACCAACGGCACTGTTATTTGTGATCCTGGAATTCTTAGTCCTGGAATAACTGGTGATACAACTGGTTGTGCTGCCGGTTGAATAAATGCTCCGAAAAGATAATAGAGAATGTAAAGCATACCTGCGTATCCAATTAATATTCCTAAATATGACCAATATTTTAGAATGGGACGAAATGCTTTAGCAATTTTGTCCATCAACTTAATTCCTTTTGTGGTTTCCCACATAAAAATAAGTCCGTGTCTCTTGAATTCTCCAAAAGTCATGACTAACAATGGTTAGCGAGATTAATAAGTTTATCCTCGCTTGTACTTAGAAATTACGTCAATAGCGTCGATGTGTCCCATGAAAACTGCTCTGCAGCATTGTCTCTTTAATCCTGCTTTATCTAAAGCCTTCTTCATGTCTGTGCCTTTCTTCATTGCTTCTTTGAAAGCCGGCCACTCTTGGGCAATCGGTTTTCCGCATGCAAAACATCTTATTGGAATTATCATTTTATCTATAGGATTTTTGTCGCTTAGCTCTTGGAGATGACTTGTTCGGTTTGTGTGGTTCGTTTCTTCGAACGTCAGCTACAATTAGTTGTCTGTCGTAATCAAGATAAGCTTTCTTTAAGTCTTCTGACTTTGAGTGTTCAACAAGTGCTCTTGCAATTGCTAAACGTCCTGCTTCTGTTTGCCCTGATTGACCTCCGCCTTTAATGTCGACTTGAATGTCAACTTTTTGAGCGATGTCACCTGCGATTATGATTGGTTCCTGCAATCTTAGCTGGAACATTTCTGGTTTGTATTCTGAAATTGGAGTGCCATTGATTTTTAAGTTTCCTTTACCTGGGCGTAAAACTGCTCTAGCTATTGCTCTCTTTCTTTTTCCGCTAGCTACAATTACTTTTGATTTACTTGCCATATTTACCAATTATTGTTGCGAAGTCTCCAATCTTCATATATTTTGCAAATTTAAGTTTTGATAAGTTTGCTGATTCAATTGTTTCTAGTTTTGAATCTTTGTATTCTTCTGGAATTCCTAAGTAGCACATAATTCTTTTGTATGCTGTAATTCCTCTTGAAGTTTTGTAGGGAAGCATTCTTTTGATAGATCGTCTTACGATTCTATCTGGAATTTTTGGTGTGAACGGTCCGTGAAAAGGTTTGCCGATGTTTTTGAAGTTTTCAAACTTTGAAAGGATTGCTTCTTTTGAACCAGTAACAATTGCGTCTTCACAATTTACTATTACTATTTCTTCTCCTAACAATGCTTCTTTTGCGACTTGACTTGACATTCTGCCAAGAACTAAGTCTGTTGCGTCGTATACTTTCATGCGATTATCCTTAATTTATCGCCCTTGTCGTCCTTTGCTGAAAGGTCGTGAAGGGAAACTAACTTTGAACCTGATTGTTTTACTTTGCCTAGAACTGCTTCTGAGAATCTCCAACATGCAATGTTAAGTTTCTTTGTAAGTTGTCCACCTGCGACTAGCTTTCCTGGGATAACTACTGTTTCCCCGTCAGCATATTCATTCAAGCTACCTAAATTTACAGTAACTCGTTTTCTTGCAGGTACTGAAAGTTTATCTGATACTTCATTCCAGAATTCAGACTTCTTTCTAAGGCTAGCAATTAACAGCTTCAAGTGTACGTTTGTTGCGTTCATTTTTTCGTTTTTCTCCTTTTGTGAATCTGATGCACGAGACAGGATTCGAACCTGCGAAGGCACTAAGCCACTGGGACCTAAACCCAGCCCATTTGACCGCTCTGGCACTCGTGCGTGAGGGTCTTACTTAACCTTCAACTCACTCAAGTTTGCTCCAATGTTAGTTAGAGTCTGCTTAAGCAGTTCTTTTGGTTCAAGCTGTCCCCAGCTTTCGATTACAAGTATGAATTTATTTGGTTGGTTTTTAAGCGTTGCTATTTCCTCGTCGTCTACCATTTTTCGCAATTTTTGAAGGTTTTCTGTACCCTTTGCTTTTGATGGATAATGGAAGTAGTAAGCGTGACCAGCAGACCATTTTACATGTTCTTTTCCTTGTCCAGGAATTGCTACTGCTCTAAACTCAACTTTTTGATGTTCTGATAGATTAACTAATGGAGTGTTTGGGTAAAGTATTTCTACGCCTTTTCCTTTAGTTTGTAAATCTGCTGAAGTTACAATTTTTGGTCCTTCAACGTTTAATGTGATATCAATCTTTGGATCTTTCATTTTGAAGATTGATGCGTCGACTTTTAGTGGAATTAGTCCAACTCGGTGAGCAAGAATTTCATCGTAAAGAACGGATGTGTTTTCTTTGAAGTAAACTTCTTCAACTGCGAAAGTTGGTACATTATAAATTATTGTTCTTCGAATTAGATTCATTAATGCTTCTGAAGCGCCTTCAACCACAAGTTGAATTTCGCTATCTGTTGAATTAAGTATTTGAAACTTCATACTCGTCTCCCTCTTCGTCCACCTTTCTTTCGGCATCCACCGTGTGGAATTGGTGTAACGTCTTCTATTGATAATATTTTCATTCCGTTTCTTGTCAAAGTTCGGATTGTTGGTTGAGCTCCTGGACCTGGATGTCGTGATCCGTTGTGTCCGCCTTGTGCTCTGACTCTTACATGCAATTTTGTAACGCCTTTTTCTTTTGCGTTTCTTGCTGCTTCTTTAGCCATAACCATTGCAGTGTTTGCGTGTGCTTCTAATCTTTGCTGCTTTGTGAATTGTCCGCCAGAAACCAATGCTATTGTTTCTGCTCCAGTCATATCTGTGATATGTAAGATTGTGTTATTGTAAGATGAGTAAAGATGTGCGACTCCTGTTTGTGTTTCTTTTGGTGCTGCCATTATTCAGTTTTCACCTCTTGAAGTTTTACAGGTGCGCTTTCTTCCTTTTCAGTTTTCTTTTCAACTACTTGTACAAGTACTGGTGAAAAACCTTCTCGGAATGCTACTTTGCTTCCTGAGTTAATTAAATATGCTGGCGAAGTGATAACTTTTCCATCAACTGTAACTTTTTTGTGTAAAATAAATTGTCTTGCTTGATTTGCTGAATTTGCAAGTCCCATTTTGTAAACAACTGTTTGAAATCTTCGTTCAAGTAAATCTCTAAGTTGTAAATTTAAGACGTCGTCAGCACTTGCATCTTTTTGTACAAGTCCTAATTTGATTAATTTTGTAATAAGAATTTTAAGAGCTGCTTCTTTTTTGTCTCCTCTAAGACCTACAATGTCTCTTGCTTGAGATCTGAAGTTTCTAAGCATAGCTTGCATCTTCCAGATTTGTTTCTTGTTTGTAAATCCGTATTCTTGAACTAATTCTTGTTCTTCATCGATTCTGTCAGCTTGCCATGGATGGTTTGGCGATTGATACTTTTTTCTTTGTCGTCTTGCTAGTCCCATTATTTAGTTTCCTTCCTACGAGTTGCAACTGTACCTGTTCTTCCAGTAGATTTTGTGGATTGTCCACGTACTTTCTTGGATTTTGCTGCGTGTCGTACTCCTTTGTATGATTTGACTTTTCTCATGAATCTGATATCGAATTGTTTTGTAAGATCTAGATCTGAGGATAGAATGTGTTTATCTTCTCCAGTTTCTCGATCTTTTCTTCGATTCATAAGCCAAGTTGGAATGTTATATTTTGCTGGGTTTCGGATAGCGTCTTCAATTTTTTCGACTTCTTTGACTGTGTAGTCTCCGCATTTCTTTTTTATGTCTAAATTTAGAACTTTGCATACTGCGTTAGCAAACATGTAAGAAGCGCCTTTTGGCTTTGTTAGTGCGTGACCTATTGGAACCTTTCCTCGTATATCTTTGTCTCCGAGTCGTATAATTTCTCTGAATTCGTTATCAGCCATAGTCTCATTAATTTATGTTTACTTTTTAAAGGTATCGATGTAAAACCGCATTACGTAAGTAAAGTGGTCTCCTTTTTTCCTTTAAATGTGACGCCAAGAGTGGGATTTGAACCCACGACCCCCGAAGGGACAGGATTTCCAATCCTGCGCAATACCAGGCTATGCGACCTTGGCGTGTTTCTGGTCGGTCTTTTAGCTTTAAAAAACTTGTTCTTGCTCTATCTGAATGTTTAAATATTTGAAGATATATGTATATTCATGTCAAAGAAGATTAAACGACACTTACATGAAGGTGAAGAGATTCATTATATTGAACAACCATCTTGGTTTAAATATCACAAACAGTTGAAATGGTCTTTCTTATTACTTCCGTTGGTTGATGCTGCGCTAAAAAAATATAGTACACATTTAGTTATCACTAACAGTAGAGTTCTTTTGAGACATGGACTTATTGGTGATCATTCAAAAGGAGTCAGTTACAATAACATGACAACTGTAAAAGTTAATCAAAGTGCATTTGGGGCAATGTTCAATTATGGTCATTTACATGTTCATACTCAGACTGGTGGACATGCAGATTTGAATTTCCACTTTATCAAGAATCCAATTAGAGTTAAGAAACATATTGAGAAACGAATGCGTCGTTAGAAATCTTTTGGAAGCATTATTGGAATTCCATCTTCAATCTTGAAAACTCGTTTACACTTCTTACAAATTAGTTTATCTTTATTGTAATTTAGTTCTGCCTTATCATCGGGACATGCTAAAACATCTAGAAGTTCTTTCGATATCATTTTAGTTTAAGTAAATTAATGTCGTTTCTTATTGCTACACCTTCAGTCTCAGTTAATAATTCTTTTGAATCGTCTCTTGCAATTCCGAGTCCGATTAATTCATTCTTTGTGTTGAATACTGCGACTTTTTCTTTTTTCTTTATTCCATCTGTTAGTTGTAATATTCCATTGTAATATACTGGTGAGCCGTGACTGAATGGTTTTATTACTCCGTCATCAACCCAGACTTTTTGCATCTCTTCTACTGCTCGTTCTAAAGGTAGTAGAACTTTTCTTAATTTCTTTTCGTCTTTTAAAGTTAATGCATCTGTAATTGTTTTTGTTGATTGAGCTGATTTTAAGAAAAATGGTCCCGATTTTATTCTTTCTAAATCATCCATGTTTGCTCCAACTTTTAGATGTTCACCGATATCATGGATTAATTTTCTAATGTATGTTCCTGCTTCGCACTCGACATAGAGAGTTACATTTCTTCCTTCAATTTTTTCTACTTTTGATTCATAGATTTCTCGCGTTCTGAGTTGTCTCTTTACTGCTGCTTTTCTTGGAACCATTTGTTCAATTTTTCCAGTGAATTTTTTTACTGCTTTTTGAATATCTGCTTTTGGAACTTCTTTATGGAGATGCATATTTGCTCGGTATATTTTTTTTGAAAGTGATAATATGCTTGATATTTTATTTCCTCGGTTTAGAAAAATTGGTAAGACTCCTGTTGTGATTGGATCTAATGTTCCTGCATGTCCCGCTTTTTTTATTCCTAAATCTAGTAGGAATCGGGTTGCTTTTCTTGAGTACGGTCCTTTTGGTTTGTTTAGAACTACTAGTGAATGTTCTTTTAGTTCTTCGATAGATTTCTTTGGAGTTCTCTTAAGAATTTTTATCGATTTGTCTCTAACCAAAATTTTCATGTTTATGTAATATTGTATGTGTATAAAAAATTACTTTTTGTGTTATATGATGTTTATTGGTTGTGATATTTGGTCTTCTGGTGATTCA
>CAXGHT010000017.1:0-6664 GCA_964010235.1 uncultured archaeon
TGAAATCCCTTCAGGATATACTTTATGTGCTAGTTCTCCGAACTCAATTCCTCGATCCATAAAAAACTTATTTTCAATAGCAGGAATTTTGCTTTTATCATTAAATTTATACCAGATGTAATTCAAACATTTCAAACTCTGCACATAATCGCTTTTTGATACTTTCTTCATAAGTAGAATTACCAAGAACTCTTAAAAAAACTACTTTTTAGTTGTAATTTCTCCACCGAAAAGCTTATATACTCAAATTATTAGAGATGAATAGAAATTGGAAGCCGCTTGCGGTTGAAAATTTCTACCCGAATTGTTTTCGGACAATTCAACCCGAACTGACGCCGCTTGCGGCTGATGTTCATCCCGAACTTTCTTCGGAAGGTTCAACCCGAACTGACGCCGCTTGCGGCTGATGTTCACCCGTGAAGAGGGTAGAGTGTTTCGGCGCTCAACCCAAATCACATTTTACCACAAATTATTCTTGTTTGAGAGAACTATTTTTAATTAACTTGTATGATTTACCCGTCACAAAGAAGGAACTAAGGCATCAATTTTCTTTATTTCATCATCCGTTAATTTGAAATCAAAAATATCTTTATTTTCTTTAAGATGTTTGATGTTTATGGATTTGAATATTGCGACCATATTTTTTTTAGAGGCAGCCCATCTTAAAATGATTTGACCTTCTGTTTTATTATATTTTTTTGATAAATCCATAATCAAATCAATCTTTTTTGTGTTTATTAATCCTCTGCCGAACAGTTTGTATGCAATAACCATAATATTATTTTCTTGACAATATTGTACTGTCTCTAAATCTGATTTTTTATAGATACTGAATTTTAATTGGTTGGCAACGATAGGATATTTGGAATGTTTTTGTGCTTCTTTTATTTGTTCAATATTAAAAGCACTTACTCCAATAAATCTGATTATTTTATTATCAATTAAATAATTCATTGCTTCCATCGTTTCTTTGATGGGAATATTTGGATTAGGTCTATGGATAAGATAAAGATCAATATAGTTTGTTCCAAGTCTTTTAAGACTATTTTTTACAGAACGGATTATATCATCATATTTTAGATTTTCAGGAGATACTTTCGTAGTTATGAATAATTTTTTCCTATCAAAATCTTTAATTGCTTTGCCAACCAATTCTTCAGTGTGACCTTGACCATAAAGTTCGGCAGTATCAATGTGATTATAACCTATTTTTAGAGCGTCTTTAATTGCATCAATATTTTCTGGGTCATGGTCAAAATCAGGTCTGTGAGTTTCACCAGCCGTAAGTGGTGCAACTTCTCCAATATTGACAGTACCTATGCCTAGTACAGGTATTGAAAAACTATTTGGCAAACGTTTAGTTTTCATACATTAATAGAAAATAAGACCGATATAAAAGTTTATTGAACTGACTGTGTTTGAATATTTATTTCTAAAATTATTCTTTTCTAAAAGAAATATATTAATTATTCAACCAATCTTTCAGCCGATCTAAATCGCCAGTCCAAAGAAAGGTATTTGTTATTCCTGCAGATTTAGCGCTGTCTAAATTATCTTTCAAATGATCAGCATAATACAAATCATCTGATGAGCCAACTTTCTCCAAAAAAATCTCAAAATATTTAGAATCCGTTTTTGGTGGATTGTTCTCAAGAGTAAAGATTTCAAAATCATCAATTATTGCAGAAATTTTATCAGACGGAGCATTTGTAATAACATAAACTTTCAAATCTAGATATCTCAAATAATCTGCCAACTCTTCATTCAAAGTCCAATCTGAATTAACTAAGCAATGAACTGCATCAATCATTATTTTCATAATTAACCTTAAATACTCAAACTTATAACAATATTCATGTACAACGCAATAAAGAAATTCATCGGCTACACAAAACACAAAATCTGGAAATATTCTATTACTATGCAACAATTAAAGGCTATAAAGAAATCTAGGAAATAGAAAAGATTAAATATAAATTTTTGGTATCAGATACATGGCAAACAAATTAACCTCAATTGAAAAAAATTTAAAAAATCAAAATATTTTTCACTCAAAAAATAAAATTCTGGGAAAACCAACAGTTATTGGATATGATAAACAGTTTAGATGGAGTTGGATGGCAACTCAACTAAATACGTTCATTATAGCTACAGATTTTGGAAGTACAAAAATAACTGAACATATAATTAAAGATCATATTAATGAATCATTTAATTTTTCTGAAAATAATTATAAAGGCTGGCCAAGAGGAATGCAATCAGGATTGGGCGCCATATCTATACTGATTTCAAGTAATATTGATAAAGATGCAAAAGACTTTTGCACAAAATTAAAATCAGGTAAACGATTTGGTGGGTTTTCTATCCCAGTAATAATAAACTCTTCAACCGGGGAAATATTTAAGTTTGAACGAAGTCCAATATGGGGTAGCATGTATTTCTCTTATTTTAAGGAACTGATTGAAAAAATAACTTGAAATGGTCAACAATAAACATAAGTTTGGATTTTGGAATTTAATTGCAATATTATATTTTGGAATTCGCGGACCAATTGGCGCATTTCTAGTATATCCTGAATATATTTTCACAATACCGGCTCAAACCGCTGTATTTCTTTTTATGACGCTAATTTTTGTACTTGTATGTTTAGTTTCAATTCCTGCAGGTCAAAAATATTTGAGCAAAAAATTCAATACAGACATATCAAATAATACATTAGGCAGAAATATAGCAATCTTATTTGTTTCCAGAATTATTGGCTCAATGATCATAGGAAGTTATTATGGAGTTATTTAAATGAACAAAAAAATATTGGAACAGCAGAAAAATACTATTGCTTTCAAAAGGAAATATAAAGTAAGTCCTAACTTCGTTGCATTCAGTTTATTAATTGCTGTAAGTGTCGGAGCAATACCTTATTATTTATCTATTTTGCGCACTTTCTCAAGCGATATCGCCAGAGACATATGGCCGACGGAGTTGTGGATTCTCGCATTCGCATATCCTGTAGTTTTTGGAATTATATTGCATGTCATGGATAATAAATACGAAACTTCAATTAAAGAATTCAGCAAAAAAATAAATAAGCTTAAATTTTTGAAAATGTTTAGATGACTAATAAATTCTCAACAAGCAACCACCAACAACCTTTAAAAATATTCACTCCATTTCAATCTTATGCAAGTTATACCAAATCAAGCAATGGGTTACGACAGAGCTATTACAGTTTTCAGCCCAGACGGAAGAATTCTACAAGTAGAATACGCAAAGAAAGCAATTGACAGCGGTTCATTAATAATGGGAATCACATGTAAGGACGGAGTAGTCCTAGCAGCAGACACACACCGATTCGATCCATTAATTGTAGCAGAATCATTATCAAAAATTTCAGAAGTAAATAAAAACATCATCGCAACCCCGGCAGGATACATTGGTGATGCAAGAGTTCTACTAAAGAAATCAAGAATAAAGGCACAGGAACACAAAATGAGTTACGGAGAAGAATTATCAGGAGAAGCATTAGTCAAATTCATCTCAGACATTTGTCAAAGTTTCACTCAATACGGAGGCATCAGACCTTTCGGAGTATCATTCTTGGTCGGAGACGTAGGAGAAGACGGTCCACGACTATATATGACAGAACCAGCAGGAATTTATTTCCAATACAAAGCAAAAGCTATCGGATCAAACGCCATGGAAGCAAACAAACTTCTAGAAAAAGGATGGAAGGCAAATCTTTCCATTACAGACGGAGCAGATTTAGCAAAAAACGTCTTCAAAAAAGTCCTAGGAAAAGAATTCCAAGAAAATAGGTTACAATTTATGGTTACCACTTCGGAAGGCATAAAAACCATGTCTTCAAAGAAGTAGTTATGCAACAAAGAACCTACGATAAGGAACGTGTATCATTTACACTCGCTAGATTTAAGAAAGGCGGAGAAAATTTTGAAGTAGTTATCTCAGATGTTGACAAAGCATTTGAATTTAGGCAAGGAAAAGAGCTAAAACTTGAAGAATTCGTACAATCAACAACAGTTTTCCAAGACGCAAATCGTGGTTTAAAGGCTTCAGAAGAAACAGTAGCCAAAACTCTAGGAACAAGTAACCAAGACGAAGCTGTAAAGAAAATTGTCAAAGAAGGAGAACTTCACTTAACTGCAGATCAAAGAAAGAGAATGGCAGAAGAAAGAAAAAATCAAATTATAGAGCATATTCAAAGAAACTCAGTTGATCCTAAGACGGGTTCACCTCACCCAAGAACAAGAGTTGAACTGGCAATGGACGAGGCTAAAGTTTCAATTGACTACCAGCAAAATTTCGAAACGCAGATAGAAAAGGTTATAAACGAAATTCGAAGAGTCATACCATTATCTTTTGAGAAGATAAGAATCAAAATCACAATACCTGCAAAATACGCAGGTTCCGCTTACAGCTCACTGAAAAGCCGCTTCAAAAATTTCAAAGAAGAGTGGCTAAACGACGGCTCTGTCGTAGTGGAGTTAGAGGTTGTGGGAGGCGCAAAAGCCGACCTATACTCATTGATAAGCAAGGTGACAAACGGAGAAGCAGAGATTACAGAGCAATAATCTGTTTCAATTAAGAAATGACAGAAAAATTAAATGTTAAAGATAAAGAGTTGGTCGTACCGGGCCAAGTTCTAGCTGAGGGTATGAGTTACATCCCTTCAGGAAAAGCAATAAGAGATGGCGAAGACGTTACATCAACTGTAATGGGTAGAGTCAGTGTCAAAGGGCACGTTGTAAAAGTTCAACCACTAAATGGTGGATACTCTCCAAGACGAAATGATATGGTAATCGGTCAGGTTACTGAATTAGGAAAATTTGGATGGAGAATTGAAATTGGTTTACCAAACCAAGCAGACCTTCCATTGAGAGATGCAAGCACTTCTTTCATTGAACAAGGAAGTATGAGAAAATACTTCAGAGAAGGAGATTACATTTTCGCAGGAATTACAGACGTTGGAAAGTATATTAGACTTTCAACTAAGACTAGACCTCACAGAAAATTAGGAACTGGAAACATAATTGAAGTAAACCCTTCAAATGTTCCAAGAGTAATTGGAAGACAGGGTTCTATGATTAAAACTATAAAAGACACCTCTGGATGTAACGTAGTCGTTGGACAAAACGGTTATGTTTGGATTCAAGGTGAAGATTTAGACAAAGTTCTACTTGTGCAAAAAGCAATCGAAATGATTGATCAAGATGCACAAACATCAGGATTAACTGAAAAAGTAGAAAAGATGCTAAAAGGAGGAAAGAAATAATGGCAGGAAAAAGTTCAGAACCAATGATTGTAAAAGGTAAACGTTTGGACGGAAGAAAGACAAACGAAATGAGACCTATGAAATTGAAAGTAGGTGTTGTACCTCAAGCAGTTGGATCAGCAGAATTCAGTATGGGTAAAACCAAAGTAATCGCTGCAGTGTATGGACCAAAAGAAGTTCATCCACGACACATGATGATACCTGACAAGGCTTTAATCCGAGTCAAGTACGACATGTTACCTTTCTCAACAACTGACAGAATTAGACCAGGACCAAACCGAAGAAGTAAGGAAATTTCCAAGGTTATGTCTTCAGCTGTAGAAGCAGCAGTTTACACTGAGAAATATCCAGCAACTGTAATTGACATTTTTGTTCAAATTACAAACGCTAACGCAGGAACAAGAACAGCAGCTATTAACGCAGCTTCAGCAGCACTAGCACACGCAGGAATCGAAATGAGAGACCTAGTTTGTTCAGTAGCAGCAGGAAAAGCTGACGGAACAGTAATGCTTGACTTATTCCAACCAGAAGATAATTTCGGAGAGGCAGACTTGCCAGTTGCAATAATGCCAAAATCTATGGGAATTACTCTAATACAAATGGACGGAGATTTGACAAAGAAAGAATTTGCCGAATCCATGAAATTAGTAAATGAAGCAATGCCAGTATTATATGAACTTCAAAAGAAGGCATTAATCAACGGAGAAGCTTCATTCGAAGGAGGAAAAGTAAAATGACACTAATAAATTATGACTTTCAGAAAGAATTAATTTCTAAAGGAAAAAGAGAAGACGGACGAGGTTTGAATGACTATCGAGATTTCTCAGCAGAAGTTGGAATCATTGAAAATGGAAATGGTTCTGCACGAGTAAAACTTGGAGACACGGAAATAATTGCTGGAGTAAAATTCAGTGTAGGAACTCCGTATCCAGATTCACCTGATGAAGGAATGTTTATGGTTAGCATGGATTTAAATCCTCTATCAAGTCCTGATTTCGAACCAGGTCCACCAAAGCCAGCAGCTATTGAAATTTCAAGAGTTGTTGACCGAGCTATCCGAGAATCTAAAACATTAGATTTCAAAGATTTGAGCATCGTTCATGGTGAAACAGCTTGGATGTGTAGTATTGATATTTATCCAATCAACGCAGACGGAAACTTGTATGACGCGGCAGTTATTGCAGCATACTTAGCATTGAAAGATGCAAAGTTCCCAGAACTTGACGAAGATAACAAACCTTTACACGAAACTCGAACAAAGAAAGGATTGAAATTACACAACATACCAATGATGGTTTCTTTCGCAAAGATTGGAGATTCACTAATTGTTGATCCAACTCGAAGAGAGGAACAAATAATGGAAGATAGAATTCATAT
>CAXGHT010000018.1:0-6471 GCA_964010235.1 uncultured archaeon
AACTCTCTTGGAAAGTTTTATAAAGGTCTTTTAGAACGATTAGACAGCGAGCCTGTAGCTCAGTCTGGTCAGAGCGACTGGCTCTTAACCAGTAGGTCGCGGGTTCAAATCCTGTCAGGCTCGTTCGCTATATTATTCAAAATGGGTACTTGTAAAGGAAAGGATTCGCAAAAATTGGCTAGACGAAATAGGCTCGTTAGTGAGATATATAACTTTTTAACTGAGAGTCCCGGAGTTAACGCTGCAGCAATCTCTGGATATCTTACTGCTGAGGTGAAAATGAGAAACTCAGGTCTAACTTCGCGAAAAATTGGGTTCTTTATACCACGATATTGTAAAGAAAAGATAAGATTTGAAGAACAAAATGGTGGAAGAATGTATTTTCCAATAAAAGAAGAGGATCAAAACAAAGAAGGTTTGGAGAATATAATTAAGAAATGACGGCTAAACAATCCCTTTTTATATTAACATTCTGACGCAGTATTATGTCAAAAATAAGCGCAATGTTACTAATTGGTACTGAAACTGGTTCAGAAAGAAACGTCTACGATGAACTAAAAAAACATGATGAAATAGACTTCGTACATGAATTATTCGGAAGTTGGGATATAATTGCAAAACTTCAAACAGAAGATGTTCAAAGAATGGATGAATTTGTATCAGATATTGTTAGAAATATTCCGGGCGTAAATTCAAGTGCAACTTTGATCATTTCTAGATAAATTTAAGAAGTTGCGTAAGCTACGAATTATATGAAATCTCAATACTGGGCAGATCAGATTGCTGAAAAACTGATTAAATCCCGTAGAAAAAAATCTTTCACTGTTGCCTCGGGAGTAACTCCTTCAGGAACAATTCATTTTGGAAATTTTAGAGAAATAATTACTACAGATATTATATCAAGAGCACTAAAAGACGCAGGTGCAAAAGTTAGATTTATTTATTCTTGGGACGATTACGATCGATTCAGAAAAATTCCCAGAAATATGCCTAAGAAAAACATTCTAAAAAATAATCTTGGGAAACCAGTAATTAAAGTTCCAAATGTTTTTGGAACAAAATACAAGTCTTATGCTCAACATCTGGAGGCTGAATTAGAAAATACTGCAAAACTTGTTGGAGTAAATCCAGAGTTTATCAATCAGGGAATTCAATATCCAAAACGAGTTTATGTCAAAGGAATTAAAACTGCATTCCAAAATAGAAAAAAGATTGCAGAAATTCTAAATAAATATAGAAAAGTTCCTCTGGCTGAAGATTGGTATCCTGCATCAGTTTATGATTCAGAATCAGGAAAAGATGATACAACAATAATTAACTATGATGAAAATTACACAGTCACTTACGAAAATAGCAAAGGAAAAACTAAAACTCTAGACTTCAGAAAGGATGGAAACATAAAACTTCGATGGAAAGCTGATTGGCCAATGAGATGGGCACATGAAAAAGTTGACTTTGAACCCGGCGGTAAAGATCATTCAACTTATGGAAGTTCATATACTGTGGGGCAGGAAATAGTGAAAATCTTTGACTGGATTGCACCAGACTATGTAATGTATGATTTCATTAACATGAAAGGCGGAACTGGAAAAATGTCATCATCTGCAGGAAATGCTCAATCACTTGCCGACGTATTAAAATTCTACACTCCTGAAGTTGCACGGTATACTTTTGCAGGAAGAACTCCAAAGACAGAAATCTTCTATCCCATGGATGAAGGAATAATTAAGCACTACGAAGATTTCTATTTCACCGAACGAGTGGCTTTTGAAAAAGAGGAAGTTAATGACAAAGAAAGGATACAAAATAAAAGAATTTACAGAATGTCAGTAGTTGATAAAGTTCCAAGAACAATGCCAGTCCAACCATCTTTCAAACACTGCGTTGAGCTAATGAATATCTATCAAGGAAATGTTAAAGTGGCGTTAAAACATTTAAATCTAAAAAGAAAGATTGACAAAGACAGATACTCTCAAGTTCTAACTTGTGCATGGAATTGGATTAATGAATTTGCATCAGACAAATATGTTTTCAAGATAAACGAAAAAACTCCAAGAATAAAACTAACAGAGAAACAAAGATTGGCAATCAAAGACTTGACAAAAACACTTTCAAAAAATATAACGGAGAAACAACTGTTCAAAGAATTTGGAAGAATAACAAAAGATAATGAACTCGGAGCAAAAGATTTCTTCCAACCAATTTACAAAATACTAATCAACAAAACAGCAGGTCCAAGACTTGCACCGTTTATCTTAGCAATAGGTAGAGCTAAAGTTAAAAAACTCCTAACTATCTAATCTCAATTTCCCAAACTACAACTGGGACTTCAATCTTCCAATTATTCAAAACTTGAGGATGTAATTCCCCAATAATTCCAACAGCAGTTCCATCTAAATAAACTTGACCGGATCGTCCAGTAATAAACATTGGATGATCTTTGGAAACAACTTTCAATTCCTTTCCAAGCGTTCTAGCATAGGCTTGCAAAATTGTTTTAGCATGAGTGAAATTTACCTTACTTCCGGCTTCAGAATAAGCCATCTTCCACATATCTTCGCTTCCAACTTGAGAACGAGTATTTAATTTTACACATTGTCCCAACTCAAAAATCTTCTGAGGATATTCAACATTAGTATTCTTACTTAACAATTCAACTAACGATGGAGTCAGCCAACTTCTCATAACTGACCAATTACTTGAAACAGGATTAGCAATTTCAACAATTTCATCATCAGGTAAATTCATCTTCTCAAACAAATTTTTCTTATTAGTTAAAATGAAAGTTGATATTTCCTGCGCGCCAGTTCCGACCATAATCTCTCTTAACTTCCGATTTCTAATTGTTGCCGGTTGTAAATCTCCTTGAGTGAAAAATTCTGGATACTTCGGTTCAATATTATCAAAGCCATAAGCCATTAACATATCTTCAACCACATCTACAGCATGCATTATGTCTTGACGATAAGTTGGAAATTGGAGGTGAACATGGCCATCATCATTTTTGTCAACTGAAACAACATTGTATCTGCTTCGTTCAAGCAAACTCTTAATCTCTTTATCGCTCGGCATAAATCCAAATGTTCGTTTTATCAAATATTTATCAACTTTAAAATCTTTAACTGCAAAAGTCGGAGTGACAATTATATTATCTTTTGAATCAACAATATTAACTTGTTCAATCTTTCCGCCTCTATCTGCAAGACTCATTGCAAGAATGTTCAAAGCAGTCTCAACGTTTCGCATTTCAAGACCAGTTACTTCAATCAACAAATTCTTACTTCGTTTTGTAACTCTTCCTGACTTTTCAGAATTAATAATTGGTGGCATTGACACAACATCATTTGCTCCGTCAATAATAATCGGATAAACATCATGACTATTTACTAAGTGTGCAAACTCTTTTCCCTTAGGATGAATATCAAGAACTTCAGAGGGAGTCATTTTTCTTTCCCCGTCTAAAGGTTCAAACTTAAGTCCATCGGGTTTAGTTGCAGTGTAAAGTAATGGTGGAACAATTTTATCTAAGTTGAAAATTCCAATTGCAACCTCTCTTCTCCGACGACCAAAGGTCCCCGCAATCTTTTCTTGAGCTTGAATTAATTGTTTCAAAATATCATCATCAATTTTAATATCACGAATAATTGCCGCAGCAATACAAGGTCTAACTTTCTTAACTTTTTCAGATACATTAATTGTCATAACTGGTTTACCAACCAAATAATGAGGGATGCCTTGATTCTTGGAATAATGTGAACGTAGAGCACGAGCAATTCCTTCAACATTCCAAAGATCGGGTCTATCAGTTGCCTTAATGTCAATCTTCAACTCATGACCGCTAATTCCATCAATTTCACCTTTGACAAACTTCAAAGATTCTTCAAGCTCTTCAAGAGTAAACTTTCTACCTACAAGTTCTTCCAAATCTTGTTTGTGTACATCAATTGTTGGCATTACAAAATTACCTCCTTTCTTTTCAGCCAAGATAAATCATCACTAAATAATTCTCGAATATCTTTACTTGCAATCTTCTTCTGGAAAAATCTATCTATTCCAAACCCTCCTGCCAATACTGGTGCACTAATTCCTAAACTCTCCGTAATCTCTGGTCTGAATATTCCGGCACCGCCAAGTTCAACCCACTTTCCAAGCTCCGGAGACCAACCATCAATTTGAACGCTCGGTTCCGTGAATGGATAATAATCTGGAAGGAATCTAACTTTAGTTGCACCAGCAAATTCTTCAGCAAACTTCTTCAAGACTCCCATCAAATTTGCCATGTTCAAATTCTCATCAGTAACCATAAATTCAAGCTGATTAAATTCAATCAAGTGCGTTGCATCAAGAACGTCCGGTCTGAACACTCTTCCAATTGTGAAATATTTTCCCGGAACTTTGAAATCTTTAGCCATCTTTCTGGCAGAAACTGAAGTTGTGTGAGATCTTGGCATTAATTGCTTTGCAATATCTTTGCTCCAAGAATAATTCCAACCCAACGAACCTGTCTTTCCACCATTCTCATGAGCTGCTCTAACGGCGTCCACAATCTTTCCTTCCGGAAGTCTACCCAATTTAGGACTATTCAAATGATAAGTGTCTGTCCACGTTCTAGCAGGATGATTCTGAGGCTGATAAAGAGCGTCAAAATTCCAGAATTGCGTCTCAATAAGAGGTCCATCCATCTCTTCAAAACCCAATTCAACCATCTTTAAACGAATATCATCCAAGAACTGTAAGTATAATTGTTTCTTGCCTATATCTGCTGTAGGAACTGGAGCTTCGACATCATATCGTCTAAATGTGGCGTTCTTCCAGGCACCAGAGTTAAGCATAGTCGGAGTTAAACGCTCAATTCTCTTACCTTTTGGCAAGAATTTAAGCACTTCTGCACCTAAAGCATTTCCACGTAAATGAATGCTAACCCGAGGAATTGTTGAAATCATTTTCTTCCGTTTGGACAAAACAACGTAAGCATGTTGTAACTCTCCAACTTTATCTAAATCCATTTCACCATTACCAATCTTCTTCAATAATTTTGATTCTTCACTGGATCTCACTTTTCGACCTTCAGCAGTAATTTTCAATCCGCCATTATCAATGGAAATCCATCCGGCCTTTCGGCTATAACCCATTGCAAATCTAAGTTCATCATTACCTAATCTTTTTTCCGCCTCACTCAAAGATAAACTTTCTTTCCGAAGCATTTCTAATAATCGTAATTCAGGTAAACCAACTTCCAAAGCAGTCTTACCGTTCCGATCAAGAACCAGAACTTGTTTTTCAGCACGAATAATATCTACTAATTTCTTATTCTCAAGATACATCGCACTCCGATAAAATTCTGACTTAGTCAAATCTTTGTGAGCATCAACTAATTCTCGCTTTGCCAAACTCTTCAAAATAGTAATTTCAGAATCCTGTAGCATTTCAGCAAGTTTACTCAAATTGGTCATATCAATACAACCTCCTTAAGATTTAAATAATTATGTCTGGCAAAAGTGTTCTTTAGAATTAGAAGAGACAACCACTTCGCATAGAAATTGATACAGTTGAATCAATAAAAAACTATCCTTTCTTCATATAAACATCTCTTTGAGGGAAAGGAATCTCTATCTTTTCTTTATCAAATCGAACCTTCAAAGCCTTAATGAATTCATGTACAACTCTGCTTCGACTTTCGCGATTCTTAACTCTCAAACTAACTGTAAAAGTTATTGCACTGTCTCCAAATTCTCTAAATCTCAAACTTGGTTCATATTCTTTAATCGTTCCATCTACTGATTTTTGAACCTTTTTTGCCACAGCCAACGCAACTTTTTCTACCTTCTTCAAATCAGAATCATATGATACTCCGCAAGAAACCAAAGTAGTCATTTCAGTTTTAGGCGCATTGTAATTTCTAAAAACAGATTCAGCAATTTTTGAATTTGGTAAAATTAAGTAATTGTGATCCCAAGTTCTCAATCTTGTAGAGCGCCATCCAATATCTACAACATATCCTGCCGTATTTGCATCTAACTCAACATAATCACCAAGTTTCATTGGGCGATCTGCAGTAATATAAATCGCTGATAAGAAATTAGAAAGTGTATCTTTCAAAGCCATCGCAACAGCAATACCGGCAATTCCTAACCCGGCCAATAGTGGCGTAATCTCAACTCCGAACTGCTTCAAAATAATCGATAAAGCAATAATATATACTGAGAAATTAATCAATTTGCGAGAAAAATTAAATAGCGTATCATCAACTTTTCGACGTAACTTAGATTTTAGTTCGTATGTGTATACTTCAAAAAGTGATTTTATGATTCTTGAAACAAGAAAAGTTATTGCTATAATCCATAAGATTGAAAAAATCTGAAGAACGGTAATACTTCCAACAGTAAAATCTGGTTGAGCATATTTAACTGCAAAGAAGAAACCAAAAGTAATTATCAAAACTTGAATTGGTGCACGAATATTTCCAAGTAT
>CAXGHT010000019.1:0-6373 GCA_964010235.1 uncultured archaeon
AAACTATGTACCATGGTTAACATGTGGCACGACGTTGGATATGGAAAAAAGGCCCCAGACGAAGTCAACGTAATTATTGAAATTCCAGCTGGAAGTAAAGACAAATATGAACTTGATAAAGAAACAGGATTAATTATGCTTGATAGAGTTCTAGAAGTTTCAATGGCCTATCCTGGAAACTACGGATTTATTCCGATGACTCTTTGTGATGACAAAGATCCACTTGATGTGATAATTTTAACTCACTCACCAATTCACCCAGGAGTTCTTGTAAAAGCAAGACCTGTTGGAGTTCTGGATATGGTTGATAGTGGGGAGTCTGATGAGAAAATATTAGCGGTTCCAGCACACGATCCCCGATTTGATCAAATAAAGGATTTGAAAGATGTACCAAAAGCATTCTTAGATGAAATTTATCATTTCTTTGATAGATACAAGGATTTGAGAAAGGGAGAAGTTCAGCTAGGGAAATGGGGAAATTCGAAACTTGCAAAGAGAGTAATTAATGATTCAATAAAATTGTATGATAAAGAATTCAAATAAATTTTTAAGTTATTAGTACAAATATCCTTATGATAAAAACTCCTGTAATTCAACTAGAAAATGTTTCTAAGATATATGGTAGAGGAAGAGCCGCAATTCACGCAAACAAAAACATAAACTTGACTATAAACAAAAATGAATTTGTAGTAATTATTGGACCAAGCGGTTCTGGAAAATCAACACTTCTGAATCTAATAGGTTCTTTGGATTATCCCAGTAAAGGTGCAATAAAACTTGACGGACAAAATATTGCACATCTCGATGAAAGCGAACTGGCACAAATTCGAGGACGAAAAATAGGCTTTGTTTTTCAATCATTTCATCTAATTCAATCAATGACCGCTTTAGAAAATGTAATGCTTCCTCTAACTTTTCAAAACATGTCTGCTGGAGAAAAACAAAAACGAGCAATAAATATTCTAACGAAGGTCGGATTAAAATCTAGAATGACGCATCTTCCGGGCGAACTTTCAGGTGGCGAAAACCAGCGAGTTGCAATTGCCAGGGCACTTGCAAATAATCCTGAAGTAATTATTGCTGATGAACCAACGGGAAATCTGGACCAATCCACAGGTAAAAAAATAATGGATCTGTTGTTAAATATTTACAAAAAAGAAGGAAAAACAGTGATTATTGTAACTCATGATCGAGACTTAGTTAATATTACTAAAAGTGAAAAAGTTTATAAAATTGTAGATGGAGAATTGGTATAATGAGAAAGCTTATTTCAATTTTACTAATTCTTACATTTCTTCCTTTAGCTTCAGCAATTGAAGTAATAGAAGGCACTACTACTACTTATTCAATTCCAATGGTTGATGGAGAAGATATTACAATTGAGCGTTCAAATTATGACCCTCTTCCTGCTGAACCGGGAAAATATGTAGATATTTGGATTACGGTTCAGAATTATGGTAATTCAGAAATTAAGAATGCATATCTGAAACTCAATTCAGAATATCCTTTTTATTTAACTGGAAAGGATACTGGTGTTGAATATATAAAATCCTTACAACCTGGCGGTTTAAAGATTCTTGAATACCGGCTTTTAGTTGATGATCAAGCACTTGGAAGTGATTATCCATTAGAGTTAAAATTCTGCCAAGATGAATTCTGTGAAAATAGTGTTAAAACGGTTAAAACTTCAATAACTGTAAATACGGGCGGTAAACCTATTCTTGAAATCGGGATTGATGATTATGATCTATTTACTCCTGGTGCACTTGGAAAACTTATAATTACTGCAGTAAATAAAGGAAAGATTGGAATACAATTCTTAACCATTGAGGTTCTTGATACTGAAGATTATAATGTCATTTCTGTACCAAGAAAATATTTAGGAGAACTAGAAACTGATGATTTTGAAAGAGAAACTTATCAAATTTATATAAACCCGGATATACGTGACTCCAAAGAAGTTCCAATCAAATTAAAAATTGAGTATTCAGATAGCAACTACAAAAACTACAATTCTGCTGAAGAAGTAACTTTCAACGTATTTACAGAAAGCGATGCTAAAAGAATTGGTCTAATGGAAAAGAGCTCATCTTCTTTCTATATTCTTCTACTATTGCTCTTGAGTTTCTTTGGTTATAGAAAACTGAGGAGAAGAAAAAGAAGAAATGTTGCGTGATTATTTTCTAGTTGCATTCAATAATTTAAAACGTCGAAAACTTAGAAGCTGGCTTACTGTAATTGGGATAATTATTGGAATTTCTGCAATTGTTTCTCTTACTCTTGTTGCACAAGGAACAGAAAACGCAATCAATGCCGCATTTGAAGAATTTGGAACAGACGTAATTTTAGTTCAGGGTGGTGCAACTTTCTCAAGACCAACTCCTGGAGAATATGGTTTAGACGATCGGGATATAAATTTCTTTGAATCATTTGGAGAGGTGGATATTGTAATACCTTATGTATATGATACTCAGGAAGTTGAATATAAAGATGAGAAAAAATATCCAATAGTTTATGCAATAGATACTGATCTTTGGGGTGAATTTCTAAAACGTTCTAATTTTGAAGTTGAACAAGGTAGAAATTTTCAACCCGGTGAAACGGGTTCTGTTGTGATAGGTTGGAAACTTAACCAAGATTATTTTGAAAAAAAGGTTGATCTAAAAAGTAGAATTAAGGTGGGTGGAAAAACATTCAAAGTAGTAGGAATATATGAAAAAGTAGGAAATGATGGCGATGATACTTCAATTGCAATGTCACTCGATGATGGTCGAAAAGTTTTTGCTCCCGGAGGAAAGGTTACTGGAGCTCAAATGATAGTAAAGGAAGGAGTAAATATTGAGGAATTTGTAAAGGAACTTGAAGAGGAATATGAAGATTATCGCGGAGATAAGAATTTCATAATGAGTACTTCCACTGCAATCCTAGAGCAAATAAATAATATTCTTGGAATAATTCAATATGTAATTGTTGGAATTGCATCTATTGCACTACTTGTTGGAGCAGTAGGAATCGCAAACACAATGTATATGTCAGTCATGGAAAGAACTAAGGAAATTGGTATCATGAAGTCAATTGGTGCAACCAACAACGCAATTTTAACCATATTTTTAATAGAATCGGCATTCTTTGGAATAGTAGGTGGTATCCTTGGTTGTATAATTGGTATAATTATGGCTCTTGGAGCAAAGCTTGCAATAGAGTTCTTTTCACCAGGATTACCTTTCTTGATTTTAATAGATCCTAAAGTAATTGGTGGAGCATTGCTATTTTCAGCAGTTGCAGGAATAATCTCTGGAATTCTTCCGGCAAGAAGCGCTTCTAAAATGAATCCAGTTGACGCATTAAGACATGAATAATTTTTGAAAATAATTAAATTAATAGTAGAAATATCTCGGAAAATTAAGGGGGTTAGGCATTTCGTAACCCCCACACAGGTTACTTACTTGCTTGTTAATAGGCCGTATCCAAGGTAAAGTGCGGATAGTCCCACAAGGTAATTTGCCCACATTGCTAAACCACCTAAGAATCCGAAGAATCCCCAACCTAGTTCAGTCAGTCCAATGTTTAAACCACCTAAAATCAGCAAAACCTGTGCCCAGTAATTAAGCTTATCTTTTGCCATGGTGTGAAATCGCATAAGAGATATATAAAGATTATGTCTGTTTATAAAAGAAAAATCTATTTTTGACGCAGTTTAGGGCTTTACCCAAAATCATTTTAAAAGTTAGTCACTATCTACTTCTATGAAAAAGCTTGACTTGATTTTGAGAAATACTCAGGAAGTAATTAAAGTTGAAGAGCTTGAAAAACTTTTGAGGTCTAAGAAAAAACCAGTCGTATATATTGGTGCAGCGCCAACTGGAAAGGTTCATGTCGCTTATTTAATTCTCGTAAGTAAAATAAAAGATTTCATAGATGCAGGTTTTGAAGTAAAAATTCTCTTGGCAAATATTCATGCTTATCTAGATGATCGAAAATCTCCGTGGGAATTAACTATCGCAAGATCAACATATTACAAAGAAGTAATCACTGCAATGTTAAAATCAGTTGGAGCAGATTCGCGGAAAGTGAAATTCGTTCTAGGTTCAAACTTTCAACTAAAGAAAGATTACGTTATGGATTTGTATAAAATGATGGGGATGGTAAATCTGACTAGAGCAAAACGAGCAAGTTCTGAAGTAGTTAGACAAGTTAGCAATCCAGATTTAGGTTCATTCAATTATGCATTAATGCAGGCAATTGATGTTCATCACATTGGAGCAGATGTTGCTTTCTCAGGAATTGACCAAAGAAAAATTTACATGCTTGCGCGAGAAGAAGTTCCAAAGCTAGGACACAAAAAACCAACTTGTGTTTTCACTCCAATAATTCCAGGATTATTCAAAGGTAGAAAAATGTCTGCCTCAGATACAAGTTCGGCTATAACTTTCGAAGACACTCCAAAACAAGTCAAGAAAAAGATGAACAAAGCTTACTGTCCTGAAGGAGTTATTGAAGATAATGGCGTTCTTGCGATGGCAAAATATGTAATCTTTCCAGTTAACGAGAAGTTCAAAATAGTTCGTCCAGCTCAATATGGTGGAACGGTTGAATATAATTCTTATGAACAATTAGAAAAGGATTTCAAGTCCAAAAAAATCCATCCTGCTGATTTGAAGTCTGGAGTTGCTGATGAACTGAATAAATTCGTATCAGTTGTTCAAAAACATTTCAAGAATAAACAATCAATAATCAAAAAGGCATATCCAAAATGAAGAAAAAGATTCTACAATTGACTTTAGAAAACGCAGTAGCTTTCAAAGGCAAAGCCAATCCTAAAGCGGTCATCAACAAAATAATCCCAACTGTCAAAGATAAATCAAAACTAAAATCAATTGGAAAAGAAGTAGCTGAGACAGTCAAAAAAGTAAACAAACTCTCACTTTCAAAACAGAAAGAACAATTAAAGAAACTAAACCCACGCTTTTTCAAGAAGAAAGTCAAAGTCAAGAAAGAAATAATTGATCTTCCAAAGGTCGGCAAAAACTTTCGAGCGCGTTTCGCTCCTTCCGCTTCCGGACCTTTGCACATCGGACACGCTTTAGTAATTTCTCTCAACAAAATTTACGCTGACAAATACAAAGGAAAACATATCCTCAGAATTGAAGATACAAATCCTGATGCAAACTTCAAAGAATTCTACAAAATGATTCCAAAAGATTACACTTGGCTCGCAGGAAAACCAAGCGAGACTTACATTCAATCTGCTCGAATTAAAACTTACTACAAATATGCTGAACAATTAATCAAACTAGGACATTTGTACGTTTGCGAAGAAACTCCTGACGAAGTTAAAGCTAAACTAGCTAAGGGAATTCAACCATTCGGAAGACGAGATGAACCAAAAGAAGTATTAAGAAAATGGAAACGAATGCTAACTGGAAAATATAATCCTGGAGACGCAGTTGTTAGAGTTAAAACAAATTTAAAGGGTAAAAATCCTGCCCTAAAAGAGTGGGTTGCATTCCGAATTTCAGGCGGAACACATCCAAAAGTCGGAAATAAAGTACGTGTATGGCCACTTATGAACTTCTCAGTAGCAATAGATGACTATGAACTAAAAATGACTCATGTTATTAGAGGAAAAGATCATGAAGATAATACTAAAAAACAGAAAATGATTTACAATTTCTTTGGTTGGGAGTCTCCAGAGTACATCCACTTGGGACGAATCAATTTCAAGAATATGATTATCTCTGCATCAGACGTTAGAAAAGGTGTAGAAGAAGGAAAGTACACGGGATATGATGATGAAAGAGTTGAAACTCTAGCGTCAATTAGAAAAAGAGGAATTAAAGCAAAAACCCTTCTGAAATTCTTCTACGAAATCGGTCCAACAAAAAGAGATAAAACAGTAGACAAGAAGGAAGTTTACAAGACACTCGACGCGCTAAACCGTAAGCTCTAATAACAATCTTTTTAAACACAACAAATAACTCCAACTATTAACCAATGAGGTTAACGAGGTTAAAATGGAACTAACAAAAGATATTATTGAAAGAATCTACTCAATTATTGAGGATTCTCGTACTGACGGAAAAATCCGGAAAGGTGTAAACGAAGTAACAAAGTCCTTGGAAAGAGGCGAAGCTAAGCTATCTATCGTAGCTACTGACGTATCTCCAAGTGAAATTATTCAACATTTAGCTCTTTTAGCTAAGGATAAAGAAATTATGCACGTTGAAGTGCCTTCTAAAGCAGAATTAGGCGCAGCTGCAGGATTACCTGTCGCAACAGCCGCTGTAGCAATTGCAAATCCTGGTGAAGCTCAAAAGAAACTAAACAATCTTTTAGAAGATATTCAAATTTTGATGAAAGCAGAAGCTGAACC
>CAXGHT010000020.1:0-6265 GCA_964010235.1 uncultured archaeon
ATATTGCTACTTTTCAAATCAAAATAATTAACATTAAGCTTTTAAACTAAAATTACATCGGTTTTCCACTGGGGGCATAGCATAATCTGGTTAGTGTAGCCGGTTCCAGACCGGCTGATCGGGGTTCGAATCCCTGTGTCCCCATCTAAAAAATTAAGTACAATATCCTTCCCTCTTAGTTATTCTTCCGCAAAAAGGAGTTATGCATGAATTGGCTGGGTCTGCTAATTTAATGTCTCCGCCGGTGATGCTGTATGTGTTCGGATGTAGCGGGTTGGATCCTACAAAATATCCTTCATCGCACTCGACAGTTTCACCGCCAGAAGGTCCAATTGGTTTTGGTTCTAGTTCATATCCGTCTGAAAGGTGATCGTTGTCGGAGTCTCTATCAAGAGGATCTGTTTTGTGAATCTTTATTTCTGCACCGTCTGTTAATCCATCGTTGTCAGAGTCGGCATTTGTTACATTTGTCATACTTTCAAATAATTCATAATAATCATCAAGACCATCTCCGTCAGTATCATCTGAGGAAGGATCTGTTCCATAAATTCTTATCTCTTCACCGTCCGTTAGTCCGTCACCATCTGAATCATTAAGATTTGGGTTGCTCAAGTGTAACATTACTTCTTTACTATCTATAATCTGATCAAAGTCTGAATCGGGATTGAATGGGTTTGTTTTGTGAATCATGTACTCATTATATGTTGACAAACCATCAATGTCGAAATCTTGCATTGGCACAAATAATATTATTAAACTTAAAATTATTGTAGAAATATTTAATTTCTTTAGTGGTATTGGTTTTATCTTTTTGCGCCTACGCATATTATTGAAAATTGTTGATTGTATTTAATTGTTGTCCTAAGTTATTTAAACATCTAATTTCTAATGTTTTCATGGCAAAAGTAAATCCTTATGAGGTTTCAGGTAACATTGATTATGAAAAATTGGTTAAGCAATTTGGAGTATCTAAAATGACTCCTGGGATTTTGAAGAAACTTGGAACCGAGAATTTACTTTTGAAACGTGGAGCTTTTTACGCTCATCGAGATTTGAATAAAATTCTGAAAGGAAAGTTTGCAATTGTTTCCGGTCGAGGACCTTCTGAAAAAATGCATATTGCACATTTGGCTATGTTCAAGGCTGTTGCAGATTTACAGAAGAAACATGGTTGTTTTGTTTTCATTCCGTTCTCGGATGATGAGAAAATATTAGTTAAAGGAACTGATTATGTTAAAACTCAAAAGATGGCTATTGAAAATGCTAAAGATATTCTTGCATTAGGATTTGATCCTAAGAAGACCAAAATTATGTTTGACTTGAAACATATGAATCAAGATGTTTACAATCTTGCAATTAATACAAGTTCTAAGATTACTCTTTCAACTGTTAAAGCAGTTATGGGTTTCAAAGATAGTAAAAATATTGGTAGTTTCTTTTATCCTGCAATCCAGATTGCTCACATTTTATATCCTACGTTTAAACGTAAAATTCCTACAATAATGATTACTGCAATTGATCAAGATCCATTTGTTAGATTGGCTAGAGATGTTGCGGAAAGAATGGGTCTGAAGAAACCCGGGGCTTTAACTCTTAAGTTCTTGCCGGGATTAAGCGGTGGGGCTAAGATGAGTTCAAGCGATCCCAAGTCTGCGTTGTATGCTGATGATTCAGATGCTGAAATTGAAAGAAAGATTAAACGAGCATTTTCAGGTGGTCGAGAAACTTTGTCTGCACATAAGAAATATGGTGGAAATCCAGATATTGATGCTAGCTTCCAATATTTGAAATTTTTCCTTGAAGAAGATGATAATAAACTTGCTGAGATTTACAAGAGCTATAAGTCTGGTGAAATGATGACTGGTGAGTTGAAGAGTTATACAATTTCTAAAGCTAAGAAATTCTTTGCTCAGCATAGGAAAAATCGTAGTAAAATAAAGATTGAGAAATACTTGATATGATAAATAATATTTTGTTATTCGTCCTTGGAATTCTTTGGTTTATTGATGAAGTTGAAACATGGATTGATTTGAAGAAGTTTGGAATCAAACGTGAGTTGAATCCTTTGGCGAGATATTTTGTAAAGCGTGGAAAGGTTGCGTTTACTCTTTTCAAGATTGCTACCTTTGGAATACTTGTCGGTTTGATTAAAGTTATTGAATCAATTGATTCTCAGATTGCAATGTACTTTTTGATTGGAATCGGACTTGCTTATCTTATTGTGGATGTTAGAAATTATGAGATTATGAAAGGTAAGTTATAGAAACTCTCCGAGTCCTGACTGACTGAATTGTTTGTGTGCTTTTTGAAGTGCTTTTATTGCTTTGTCAATTCTCTGTTCCGAGAATCTATTTGCCGTTAGAAGTTCTCTTAATTTCTCTTTATTTACTCCCGGCCATTTCAATGAATAATCTGAAACTTGTGGAGAGTTTAGAAATATGTCTCTAACTTGTTGGTATCTTGGAACTTTTTCTTTGTGTTCATTGAAGTTATCTTCTCTTACGATCTTCATTGAAGTCTTTGGTCCAATTCCTCTAACTCCTTGATTGAAATCTGTTCCGATTAGAATCGCTGCGTCAATTAATTTTCCTCTATCAATTTCAAGGTTTGTTAGTGTCTCAGTTAGATCTACAATTTCTGGTCTGACTACAATTGTTGATCTTGTTCCGGCAACTCTTCTTCTTTGAGATATTGTTAAGTTTCTAATTAATCTCGGAGCTCCGAAAAGTAATGAATCATAATCTTGTGATGCTACACCCCAAACATCTCCTTTGATTGCCATGAATGCTGCTTGAGCTTCTCCGTCTCCGAGCGCTTGAACTGTCGGTACGCCCATGGCATGAAGCATTTCTCTTGACTCTGAAACCATGTCTGCAGTTAATCTTGAAGTTTGCTGAGCGTATTTTTTCATTAATTCTGTGTCTCCGTCTTCGGTTGCTTTCTTTAATTTTTCTGCTGCTGCCAGTTTTATGGCTTTACGTTTTTCAATAGTTTCTAGTTTTAGATCTGGTGCTTTTCCATCAAAAACGAAAACTGGTTTGACACCCTGTTCCATTAGTTTTGTTGTTCTTGCCAACAATCCTAATAAATGTGAGGTTATTTTTCCATCTGAATTTTTTAGTGGGGTTCCGTCTGGTCCTCGAATTGCTGAGAGAAATTGGTATAGTACATTGTATCCATCAAATGCTAATCGCTTTCCGTGTAATTCTTCGATAGTTATTTCTTGCTTAGAAACAATATCTCTTAGAGGAATTCCCATAATTTTTGTATGTTAGTTCTGAATAAAAAAGTTTGTTTGTGTGACTATTTGTTTCCGCCGTTTTCTCTATAGAAGTCTGCGTAGTAAACATTAATTGACATTCTCATAGGAATTCCTACTAAAACGAATGATAGTAATCCTGTAACAAACATATATCCTAATGTTTTTAACAACACCACGATGTAATTTCCAAAATTCTTGAATACTAAACCAAATATGTGTTCAAATTCAAATGTTGCTGAGACTTTCTTTTTAACCATTAAATTAATTGACATCATTGGAGCATAGAACAACGTTACTGCAAAAAAGAATATTATAGATAAGAGTCCGAGAGATAATACAGAAACTAGAAATAGTGCTAACAATAGTACAAGAGTTATTGGGATTAATCTAAGTAGAAACATTAGTCCTTCGACAAACGTTGTCCAAAATCCTCGGAAAACTGGGTATCCTTGTTTTGAATTTCCTGAAACTACGGAAGTTATAATATCAACCATGTATCCCATGACTGCAATCCAACCAAATATTGGTATTAATGCCCAAAATATATTTGTCAAACCTTTTGGTCTAATCCAAGGATAATGTATTCCCTCTTCGAATTTCATATATTATTCTGAAAAAGATTCTATAAAAGATTTTCTACCCGATTGTTCTTCGAACATCGATTGTTTCAGCGTTTTGTACGCCTTCAACTTTCTTTATTTGTTCTTCAAGAGGTTCAGTATCTCCTTTTTCTTCTTCCATTAAGAAAAGCAATTTAATTGCCTTTAATCCGAAAGCTAAAGGTTCAAGCTTTACGTCTACTCTTTCAGTTTCAGCATAAGCTTTGATAAGTTTAGAACATTCTTCTGAGATTTTATCAAAATCTGCATCAGGACTTCCTGGTACTACTTGTATAATTACTCCTACTGTTGCCATTATGGTCCCTCGTGACCGCACTTACATTTGTATGGCAGTGCGTTCTTTCTTGCAAAACCAGAACGAGTGATTACTTCTTTGCAACTTGGACAAGGAAAACTAACTGTTCCTTCTTCGTTGACTGTATTCATTCCAGTTGTTGTGCATGTTTTTGCCATAAGGTTGGTCTATTGAGAGTGGTTTATAAATCTTTTGAAGTAAAGAGTATCATGATTGAATACTTGATCGCATTTATCATGAGTGGAACTCCAGTAATCGAAGGTCGTGGCGCAATTGCTTATGCAGCTGCTTCAGGTTTGAACTTATGGTATGTTTTTCCCTTGGCAATCTTGGGAAATTTGATTATTATTCCAATCACTTTTTGGTTGTTGGATTTAGCTCATTTTTCTGATTGGGTTTATCGACTATTTGGTAAACGATTTGAACGGAAAATGAAGAAATATACTAAACAGTTTGAGACTTGGGAAGAGTTGGCATTATTATTATTTGTTGCTGTTCCTTTGCCCGTTACTGGTGCATTTACTGCTATTGCGATTTCTCGAATTCTGAATTTGAAGAAACGTAAATCAAAGTTTGTTATTGGTTTGGGCGTAATTATTAGTACAACAATCGCGTTACTTTTAAGTTTAGGAATAATTAGTTTGTTATGAAAATAAAGCAGGCTTTTGAAGACTTCGTAGTTGATGAAATTTTTGATGTTGATACTAAAGCTGAAGGTAAGTATGCTCTTGTTTTATTAACAAAAACTAATTGGACAACTCAGCGAGCAATTATGCAAATTGCACGGAGATTGAGAATTAGTAAAGTCAGAGTTCATTATGCGGGAATCAAAGATAAGCGTGCAGTTACTAGTCAAATTATTTCTATTCTTGGGGTTAAGAAAGAAGATGTTGAAGGAATTGTTCTGAAAGATATGGAATTTAAATTTCTAGGTTATTCTGATGAAGATATTCATATTGGAAATTTGCTTGGGAATAAATTTAGAGTTCGTGCTGATTTGAGTGCGAGTGAGAAAAGGAATATTGAGACTAATTTGCCTTTGATCAAAAAACAAGGTTTTGTGAATTATTTTGGAACTCAGCGTTTTTCCAGTGGAAGCACTTCGTTGATTGGTAGAGAGATGGTTAAAGGAAATTTTGAAGAAGCGGTCAAAATATTATTATCGAAACATAGCGGTCCAGATGGGGAAGTGTTTGATAAATTTGTTCTGAATAATTGGGAACATTGGAAAGATATTATGAAAGTTGTTCCAGGATTCTTAGGAAATGAAAAAGCAGTCTTGGATTATTTGATTCGTCATCCGACTGACTTTGCCGGAGCTTTGAGAAATGTTGCAAAACCTCTCCGTAGAATTTTTGTTCATGCTTATCAATCTGAGATTTGGAACCGGGCAGTTTCAAAATATATTGACTCGAAAGTTAAAGTGAATTGGATTGAACTTCCAGGACACAAAATTGCTTTCCCGGTTGAAGAAGTTGAGTTAGAAAAGGAGTTAGAAATTCCAGGATATGAATCAAAACTTGATGGTGAATTTGGTAAATTTTTGAGCGCTGAATTGAAGGCTGAAGAGATTGGTCTTGAGATTTTTAGAGTTAAAAGTATGCCTGAACTTTCTTCAAGGGGTGCAACTCGGAAGGTTTTTTCTGAAGTTAAGAAGTTGAAATTTGATGGAAAAGAATGGTTTGAATTTGAGTTGGGAAAAGGAGTTTATGCTACTGTATTGCTTGACAACTTGATATCATAATTCTTATTAAATTACGCATTAAGAGTAAATATGCTTGGAACAGTGATTATATTTTCAGCTTTGTTTATCTCTCTATTTACGGGTACTTTCTTTTTACTAACTTTCTTAGATAATTTGGGGAAGATGCATAATCCTGCAATAAAGAAATATCCTTCAGTTACAATAATAATTCCTGCTCACAATGAAGAGAAGGGAATTGCAGGAACTATTGAAAGTGCTTTGGCCATTGAATATCCTAAAGATAAGTTGGAGATAATTGTGGTCGAAAATGGAGGTTCAAAGGATCGAACTGTTGAGATTGCGAATAGATATAAGAAGAAAGGTGTAAAGGTTTTCTCTCTTGA
>CAXGHT010000021.1:0-5847 GCA_964010235.1 uncultured archaeon
TTAACTTCTTCATCCAAATAAACGCGACTTCCTGTTGTTCCTTTCTGACCTTTATATTTTCCTGAATAAGGTTTGTCAACAGGTTTATCCAATTCAGAAAACACTAACTGACAAATTCTTCGGCCAGCATCAACTCGAATCGGAACTTGATTCGCATTAAACAATTCAAGAGTAATCTGTCCTTCAAAACCAGGATCAATCCAACCAGCATTCTGAACAAACAAACCCATTCTACCAATTGAACTTCGCCCCTCAACAAAAGCAACTAAATCATTTGGAATTTTAATCCTTTCACGAGTTGTAGCTAAGATAAATGACTTCGGTGGGATTACAATAGAACCCGACTCAAGTTTACGATACTTAATCTCGTCCTTCATTGAAATCAATTCTCCAGACAAATCATCAACAATCAAAAAATTAGAATCTAAAGTCAAGTCAACAGAAGCAGGTTGAATATGACTAGCTTCAATTGGGTCAATAACTATTTTTCCGGAGTCAAGATATTCCTTAATCGTTATATCAGACAGAGTCATATATAAAAAGTTCACAAAAACTATAAAAGAATTTATTTAACCAAAACAGCATTAACAATATTATCTTTTGAAGGTCTTGAAGTTACTCTTGCTTTACCTGCGGCAGTATCGATAATTGAACCCATCGTTACAACATTTTGCCGAACAAAGTGCCGACTTGCTGGATTCTCTAAAACAGTCTTTATTTTAACCTTCTTAGTCTTCTTCCCATCACTAACATTTGCATGAGTTGCCCCAACTAATGATGTAATTTGGTTTCCACCACGAACTCGTCTAAGCTTAGATTTAAGTTCCTCAGTGATTTTTGTAAGAATTGGTTGACCCATCATATCACGAACTTTCTTTTTACGATACATCTTACTATATCGTCCGCCTGTTGCTTTTCTTCGTGATCTGACATTGGATTGTGCCATAAATCTAACTACAAAAAAGGGTTTAAATATGTTTCCATTAATACTCAATTATGGAACGACCATTAGATGCATTAAACGCTCTTAAGGGAAAAGAAGTAAATGTCTTACTTAAAGACGGAACAAAACTGAACGGAAAATTAGAAGCTTTCGATATTCACACAAATATCGTATTGAGTGAAACAACTTCCGGAACTGACAAAATTGGCCAAATCTTCGTACGAGGAGATATGGTAACCTATATCAATTAGATAATTTTTTAAAGAAACCAAATAACTCATACCATGTCAAAAGGAACACCAAGTAAAGGTAAGCGTTCAGGAAAAAAGACACACGTAATTTGTAGACGTTGCGGTCAGCATACTTATCACGCACAACACAAAGAATGTGCATCTTGCGGTTTCGGTGCAACTAAAGGCATTCGAAGATTTTCTTGGCAAGCTAAAAGACAATTTGGATTTATGAAAGGCGTAAATCTTTCAAAACTTGCTCCAAAATCCGTTCGAGGACGAGCTTCAAGCGCAAAGCGGAAGCATAATAAGTAATTATCTTATCTAGAAAAGAAGATGAACGATCTAAAACCAATAATATCTTCTCTTAAAAAAATACTAAAAAATTATGATTTAACTACTTCTTTTATTTTTGGTTCCCTAGCAAATAAAGATAAAGTTCCACATAACTTTAATGATTTGGACATTTTAATTGTGTTCAAAGAACTCACTTCATCAGATCTTAAAAAATTTAAAAAAGAGATTAGACAATTTTGTTCAAGTAAAAATTCAGAGTTTTATATATTTCCAGAATTTAGAGGCGGTCCTGTAAAAAAAGATGTAACTTCTAATAAAAAGATCATACAATTACACTTCAGCATGTGGAAAGATCTTGAAGAACTCAAAACAACAGTTGGACCAACACAATGGTTTACAATATTAAGAAACTATCAACATTTGTCTGGAAAAAAAATTGAATTATTAGTAGAAAATCCAAAATTAAAACCGAAAGATATTTTTGAATGGCCATTCCAATCGTGTTTAGACGTTTTGAGTACAAATAAATTATCATATCATAGATTATGCGCTACAAAGAAAGGAGTTATTAGGAGAAGATATATAGTGAGTGCTTCAAAAAAAGAACATCTTGCAACATCGATATATTATGTGTTACAACACACTAAAAATTTACTATTAACAAAAAATGTTGAAGATCTAAGCTTACTACAAAAATATTTCCCAAAATTTAGTAAGGCTAAAGAAATAAGTTATTTTATAACAATAAAAGAAAAGTTAAGAGATAATGATGTAAAAGGAATAGATAAGATGGTTGTCAGAAAAAGAGCAATAAATTATCTAACAGAATTACACAAATTTGTGAGCCGTCTTAAATAATCTTTGTTTTTAGAGTTTAATTATTTCTCAACTTCAAAATAGAATTCTCCAATCTTTTCATCCTTGAAAAAAGACTGAATTTCAGAACAAAGTTTGTTCCAATTTTCTTCATCCAACTCGATATTTCCATTAAAGAATATTCTCAAGACAACACTTCCCGAATCCGCAAAGCTTCTTCAAGCATCGGTAAATATTCCTCACTAACACTTTTTCTTAATCTAATTCCTTCACCAACACCCGCGAGCATCGCATCAATAGTTTGATCTGCCCAAACTCTCAAATCACTCGGTATTTCTGAAACAGCCTGAACTACATCATCAAGTAAAACTACTTTTTGTTTTCTATCTCCGATCAAATATTCTCTCGCAGCATTTCTTCCTCCCCTGACACAAATCTTTCTAATTGCACTAGAAGAATACCCTTCAGTCATTTCTGCTAAATTAGAAATTTCATCATCTTTGAAGTTAGAATACAACTCAAACGTAGATTTTCTAGATTCAAAATCTGGCGCAGGTACAAATATCTTTTCCTCAAGTCTTCCACTTCTAACAATGGCAGCATCGATTTCCCAAGGCAAGTTACTTGCAGCAATAACCATTGCTTGAGTTCCGTCCAACACATTCCATCCTTCCAAAAGTGAATTTACAACTTTTCGAGCAATCTGTCCAGAGTTAGTTCTCTTTCCAGCCAAACCTTCAATTTCATCAATAAAGCCAATGCTTGGTTCATTCTGATTCAAGGTTTCAAAGAACGCATTAATCAATCTGGAATTGTCTCCAACATATCTATGCTCAAGATTTGATCCGCCCGCTATATAAAAATTAACATCTTGTCCGCTTCTAAATTGAGCCTCACCAGCTAAACTCTTTGCAATGAAAGTCTTTCCACAACCAGGTGGACCATACAACAAAACACTATTGCTCTCAAGTCCAGCCAATTCACCCATAACCTCGGGATAAATCAAAGGCCAAATAACATTCTCAGTTAATTTATTTTTCAAATCACTCATTCCAGCAACTCGAGAAAAATCTCCCTCATGCTCTTCAGGAATAAATTCAGAAGCATAATCGACATCAGAAATTCCCGAGCCCCTTCTATTTTTTTTAGAAGAAGCTACAGGAGTTTCAACAGCCGGGATGGGTAAATCTGGAACTAATGTTCTGATTTGGTTTTCAATAAAATCCAAACCGTCGACATCCCCAGACTGAAGTTTTAAGTCGTAAGCAATCAAATAAGCTTCAGCAGCAGCAATGGAATTTCCTGACTCCATATGAGTTCTTGCTACATTGATAGAGGATAAATAGGGATTAACCATTTATACTCCTACAGCTCTAGCTTTACTAACGAGGTTTTCCAAATCTGAACTCTTTTTTGTGGCTACAGCTCTTGCCGAATCCTCTGCTCGATTCTGTAATTGATATTGTTCAAACAATACATCTACCTCAGAGTCATATATATTTGAATCAATTGCAGTTCTATCAATTTCTCGCTCAAGGTCTAATTTGGATTCGTGTTCTCCTAAAGCACCTAAAGCATTTCTGTGTGCTCCATAATCCAACAAGACATCCATTGATTTCAAAACCTTTGCAGCATTTTCATAAACTGGAGTCAAATCAAATCTTTCTCGATCATGACCTTCAATTTGCATTCGACCAATACACATATCCAAAGTTACCAAATGGATTTCATGGTCTTCTCTAGATTTTTCAAGTTTGACCTTTTCAGAAATATATCTTTTAGCAACACGTTCGTTAGAACCAACATATTCTAAAATCTTCGATTCACATTTAGTCAAGAGTTTATTATGCCTCTCAATTCGAATTTTCATTTCTTGAATACCTTTTGCAGTATCATGAATAAGTTCAGATCGATCAGGTTCATCAGAAATAATTCTATTGACTCCTGAATATCCAACACTCAAATCAGGATCGCCAACTGTAAATCCCATTGAAGGTTCGGGTTGATCAATGAGTTCTCGCCAATTCTGATCACCCATTCTCATCATTTTAATAGTGTCTTTACATTCACTATTCAGTTCTGCTACACGGCCATTGTAATGCCTCTTAATTTCCTTTTTAGCTCTTCTTTTTTGTCTCCATCCCATTTTTTCCTCAAGATCATCAATGACATCATCACTGGCTTTAGCGATATTGTAAATATTACAAACTACACCAATGCCTCTCAGTGCAGATACCCATGCCGGTGCCACTAGATCCATGAAATTACAACGCACTGCTAATATAATAATGAGAATTCTATCAGTCTGCTGAAAAACAATTCAGCCCACACTGGGAAATCTTTATATTAGATAACACACATAAAAAAGCGTGGCGCGCAAGGGATTATTGTTAGTAACATTACTTTTAGTAACACTTACAAGCTCGATTGCTCTTTCACCAATTTTGATGGATGCAGAACCTATCGATTCAGAAATTTCATCCAACGAAGCAGCAACATTCAAAATCACTTTAATGAACAACCAAAATCATAGAGACACTTTAAGATTAAGTGCACCACAATCAAAGTGGGACGTAACTTTCTCAGATCATTTTGTAGAAGTTCCTGCTAAAGGACAGAGAGAAATCTCAGTTAGACTTGCACCACCAATTACAATAAACGAAGGAAAATATGCAGTATTCCTAAAAGTTGCTTCAACTCTAAATCCTCAAACTACAAATGATAAATATGTTCACGTCACTGTAACAGATATACATGAAGAAACAAGAGAGATTCGAGAAATCTCAGTATCTGAAGATGTGAACGAAGGTTTATTCGGAAAAAGTTATTCATTTGAAATCACTAATACTGGAAACATTCTATACTCTGATGAATGGACGGACATCTTTTCATCATTTGATATGTCTTTGCTAAATTCAAATCTTGAATATTCAACAGAAGCGTATGGTGATGAAACCAAAGTAGCTTGGGCAATTGATTTAGAACCAGGTGAATCAATGACAATTTCATACTCAGTTTCATACTATCCAGTATTAATTGGAGGATTATTGCTACTATTTGCAGCATTCCTATTCATTACAAACTATTTGAATCGATTCACCGTAAACAAAGAACTACGAAAAGGAGCAGACTCAATTCTAGTAAATGTTACAATCAGAAATAACACAAACAACGAAATGAAAAATGTTAAAGTAGAAGACATGGTTCCAAAGCCTTTGAAATTAGTAAGAGATTTCGGAACAGTTATTCCAAACTCTTTGGTTAACACAAAGAACGGAACAAAATTAGCTTGGAAGTTTGATACTCTAGCACCAAAGGAAGAAATGATTCTAACATATCAAGTAAAATCCTCAGTACATGTACTTGGAAACTTACAATTACCTCAAGCAAAGTTAACTCAAGGAGACAATAAAGTTTTCTCTGGAAATGTAAAAATTATCGGGAAGTAAAACTTTTTAAACTAACCAATATGAATAACACTACCCCTCTGTAGCTCAATCTGGTAGAGCGTCCGACTGTAGTTGGTTACTGGGATTCAGTCCCAGCAGATATCGGAAGGTT
>CAXGHT010000022.1:0-5111 GCA_964010235.1 uncultured archaeon
AATTGATCTTTCAAACTTGAGCCCTGGGAAGGTTGACTTGGTACAAATGGTGCTGTTGGTTTAGGCATAGCTGGAGGTGGTTGCTCCTTTTTCTTACTGAAAAGTCCCATTGTAATTTTGATACATCGGTCCTTTTTATTAGTTGCGGTGATGGGCTACAAGAAATCTTTTTATTGTCTTAGAGTCTAGCTTATGTATGGCTGACCAAGAATACATACAGATTGAAGATGAAAAAGGAGTATATGATTGTACTAATTCTTTGACTGGGATTTGTGATGATGTTGTGGCAAGTTCAGTTCAATTGTCGGTATTAGTTAAAGAGAAACATAAATTATTTTCGCGTGCAAAAGTTTTGTCAACGGCTTTGATTAATGACTTGCATGCTTTGAATAAGTATATGAAAAAGACTGGCGGGAAAACAACAACTGCGCGGGCAAAGCGAGTAATAACTAAGAAAACTGTTTCTAAGAAAGTAAAAGTTAAGAAGGCTGTACGGAAAAAGGTAGCTAAGAAAACTGTTTCCAAAAGAACTAGTTCTAAAAACTCTATGAAAACTCTGAGAGCTAATCTCAAGAAGATTGATAGAGCCTTGCATTAATTCTGAATGATAACACTTAAAAACGATTTAAATTAATCAAATCTACGCACGAGTTCCAGAGCGGTCAAATGGGATGGACTCAAGATCCATTGGCTTAGTGCCTTCGCAGGTTCGAATCCTGCCTCGTGCACTCGCTTTTCAGAAAAGCGAGGATGAAATATATTATCTACAAACCTTTTTATTAAACGAGAAGCTTATTTGAACATGGGTAAAATTGAAGTTCCTTTAGATAAATTGGCAAGCCGATTGGGAATGGGAATTCTTGCCTTAGTTATATTAATTGTTGGTGGCGGATTGCTTATTGCGGTTGATCAAGGAGTTGGATCTCAAGAAGGAATGTTGTTATCCTTGAGTTTTGCTACACATATTGAAGCTGGTACTTTAAGTAATGCCGATCTTATCACTCGTGCAGTTTTTGTGATATTGGCGTTTGCGGGAGAGGTTCTGGCATTTTACGTATTCTATGTACTTATTGAGTTCCTATTATCCGGAGAATTTAATAAGAAGCTTGGTGGTGTTAAGGATAGGACGATGATGAAAAAATTGAAGAACCATATTATTGTTTGTGGTGGCGGACGAGTAGGTAGAAATGTTTGTATGAAGCTGAAAGAAGGTAAAGAAGGGATTGTTGTTATTGATAAGAGTGAGTCGCGAGTTGAAAGTTTGAAGCGAGACGGATTTCATGCAATTCTTGGCGATGCTAATGATGAGCGAGTATTGAAACAAGCTGGAGTTGAACACGCACATTCTTTGGCAGCAGTTATTGGAGATGATGGTGATAATTTACTTACTATTTTGACAGCTAAAGAATTGAACGCTGATTTGAGTATTGCTGCGCGGGCAAACGATGAGAACATTGTTTCTAAGCTTAAACACGCTGGTGCAGAAGTTGTTATTCTTCCTGAAGTTGTTGGTGGATTAAAATTAGCTGATGCATTGATGGGAGCTATTGATCATCAACACGTAATTCATCATCCTGAGAATCGAAAAAGAAATAGTCCTGCTAGACATACTGGCGCTCACAAAGGACGTCATGTTATTCGTTAAATCCGGCAAATTCTTTTATAGCAAGTTAGATTGAGATTCTTATGAAGGAAAAGATTGTAGAGTTTATTCGCGAGAACGGTCCTACTTTGCCGGTTCAGATAGTTAGTAAAACTGGCGGAAATAGTTTTGTTGCTAGTGCATATTTGTCTGATTTAGTTGATAAGAAAGAGATCCTTCAGAGTGAGGAAAGAGTTGGTTCTGTTCCTTTGTATTATTTAAAAGGTCAGGAAGATTTGTTGAAGAAGAAGATTGATGATCTTAATCTGAGTGTTAAAACTGCACGGAGTTTTCAAAAGAAGAAGGTTGTTGAAACTCCTGAATTAGAATCTAAGCGTAAAGATTTTGATCGTCGCTTGAAGATGATTGAAGATGAGGAAACGCATCGTGAAGAGAAGAAGAGTGCATTAGAAAAAGCGCGTGAATTGATTAAAAAAACTGTTGAGCGTCCTAAGCTTGAAGTACCTAAACCGAAACTTGATATTCCTGAACCTGTTGAAAAACCGAAGAATGTTGAACCGCGTCGCGTTGAAAGACCAAAAGCTGTTGAGAAATTTGAAGAATTGAGTTTTTCCAAGAGAGCTTTGGAATTTTTGGAAAAGTTGAATGTTGATATTTTGAAATCTGACAAGTTGACGGATATTTCGGGAGAATGTATTGTTCGTGCTCCTTCTTCAGTTGGTCCTTTGAAATTCTATGTTAAAATTTGGGGCAAGAAGCGATTGAACAAAAGTGATGTGGCTGAGAGTTATGCTTTGGCTCTTGAGAAAAAGATGCCTGTGATAATTCTGACCAACGGTACTGTAGCTAAGACTACTAGAAAGTATTTGAAAGAAATTGGTGGTTTTGTAAGAGTTCGTGCGTTAAAATAGCGAGAGAAGGATTTGAACCTTCGACCTTCGGGTTATGAGCCCGACGGGCACTCCAGACTGCCCCACCTCGCTGAGTGGTGGTCTTATTTTGGGTTTAAAAGCATTTTGATGAACGGCATCAAGCTTATAAATTTGTGCGCGAGAATTAACTATGATTTGTGGAATTGATGAAGCTGGTCGAGGTCCGATTGTCGGTCCGCTTGTGATGGCGGGCGTTTCGGTTACTGAAGATAAAATTGAAACTTTGAAAGGAATGGGAATTAAAGATTCTAAGTTAATTCCTCCGGCCCGTAGAGAAGAATTATTTGATGAGATTATTGCACTTGTTGATTCTTATGATATTATTGAAATCTCTGCCTCAGAGATTGATGATTATCAAGATCGGGGAATTAATCTGAATCAAATGGAGGCGCGTGTCGCTGCAAAGATAATAAACAAATTAAAACCCTCGAAAGTTTATGTTGATAGTCCTGAACCTGCAAATGGGGGTGCAAAGTTTGGAATTATGATTAATGAGTTCTTAAATGTTCAACCTGAAATGATTGCTGAACACGGTGCGGATGCTAAATACGTTGTAGCTGGTGCTGCTTCAATTTTAGCAAAGGTTTCTCGTGATCGAGAGGTTGCTCGAATTGTTGAAGAGATTGGTGCAGAAATTGGAAGTGGTTATCCTCATGATCCTCGTTGTAGAGCTTATTTAGAAGAAAATTTTAGGGGTCCGATTCATAAATATTTGAGAAAGTGTTGGTCTACATATAAACGATTAAATGAGTCACAAGGTCAGATGAATTTAAGCGATTTCTAGTAAGGATTTTATACTTTGGTTTGTTTGTTTCTGTATGAATCATGGACATCCCACTACTTTTATGTTGAATGATTCTCCTGGCTCAATTGTTAAATTAATTTCAGAATTGAATAAACTTGCTAATCAGACACGCGTTCGTATTACTGGAATTAGTTTACTTAGTCGTCGAGATGGAAAAACCCGAGTTAGTGTAACTCATTCTACAGTTCATGAGACTCACGATAATATCCTGTATAATGACTTTGATTTTGGGAAAGATATTGGTTTTAGAGATATTGTAAAACGAATTAATTCTGTTGCAAACGATTCAAGTGTTAAGATTGTGAATATAGTTTTTGGTCTAAAAGGTAAAGACCGTCGACATATGGGAATTCACGCTAAGAAGATGCGAAGATAATTTTTCAATAATCTTAAATAAGTGTCTAGCGTAATTTGAATATGGTTAATCTTTCTCAACGGAAATCTACTTCTGCGCTTCAGAAAGCAAAGGTTGGTTCGACTATTGTTCTTGCGGGTTGGGTGGAAAAATCTAAACATTTAGGTAAATTGGCTTTTTTGAATTTAAGAGATCGTGAAGGTTATGCTCAGATTGTTGCTAATGATAACTTCTTAGGATTACAAAGTTTGAAAGAATTAACTCGAGAAAGTGTTGTTGCTGTTAAAGGTAAAGTTAAGACTTCAAAAGCTAAGAGTGGTGGAAAAGAATTAGAGCTTATTGAGTTGGATGTTTTGAATCGTGCAGCAGTTCCTCTGCCTATTGAATTCTTGGGTGGAAAGGTTGAAACTGATATGAGTAAGAGATTGGATTATAGATATCTTGACTTACGTAATCCTAGGGTTTTTGCTATATTCAAAGTGCGTTCAGTTATGTTGAATGCCATTCACAAATTCTTTAGAGATAATAAGTTCTTAGAAATGCAAACTTCTAAGATTTCTGAAGCTGGTGCCGAAGGCGGAGCAGAATTGTTTGAACTTCCATATTTTAAGAAAAAAGTTGCTTTGAATCAAAGTCAGCAATTGTATAAGCAATTGATCATGATTTCTGGTTTTGAGAAAGCTTATGAAATTGGTACAAGTTATCGGGCTGAAAAAAGCCATACTCACAGACATTTGACTGAATTTTGGCAATTAGATGTGGAGATGTCATTCTTAGATGGAATTAAAGATATTATGAGTGTTCAAGAAAGATTGATGGTTTCTGTTTTGAGAGCCGTAAAGAAGGAAGCTAAAAGAGAATTGGAGTTATTGAAAGTTAATATTAATATTCCTAAATTGCCTTTCCCAAAAATTGCTCATGCTGATGCTTGTAAGTTATTGGGCTTAAAACAAGGAACTGATATTGGAACTGAAGCTGAAAGAAAACTTGGAGCCATCGTTAAACGTAAGTACAAAACTGATGCGTTCTTCTTGATTAATTTCCCGGAGAACCTTACTAAGTTCTATGCAATGCATGATGATGGAATTGGTCGTTATGTGGATTTGATCTACAAGAATAATGAAATTAGTTCCGGTGGACAAAGAGAACATAGATATGATATTTTAATTAATCAAATTCGAAACAAGAAGTTAAAGCCAAAAGACTTAGAATTCTACACAACTCCGTTCAAATATGGCGCTCCTCCTCACGGTGGATTCGGAATGGGGATTGATCGTTTGTTGACTTTTATTTTGGACTTGCCAAACGTTCGAGAAGGTGTTTTATTCCCTCGAGATGTTGAAAGGACTGGTCCGTAGAAGTTTTTTTATAGCTCTGAGTAATTAAACAGCTATGCGAAAGACATTTATCACTAAC
>CAXGHT010000023.1:0-4900 GCA_964010235.1 uncultured archaeon
AAACATGGGATTATTCAAACGAGTAAACCAAATTCGACCAAACTATTCCATATTTATTATTCTAATAATTGCACTTTCATTATACGCAGGAAACCTAACTTCTGAATTTATAGATTTTCCAACATTCGGATTTTCAAAACCAATGCTAATCGGAGCAGCGTTAGGAATTTCTGCTATAATTACTGTAATTACTAGTTACGTTGCAACCCGACTCTAAATTGAATAAATCTTTATAAATTACTAAACAGAGAGGTGATTGATGTTCACTCTAAAACTCAATGACCCAAAGATTCTAAATAACACAATCGGAACCATTTCAGAATTCATTTCTGACGCAACTTTCAATATAACAAATGAAGGACTAAAACTAGTAGCAATGGATCCTGCAAATATTTCAATGGTAATTCTAACACTCCTACCTTCAGCATTTACTGAATATCAAGTAAATGAGCCTTCAAAAATAACGATCAATCTTGACGGTTTCAGACAAGCACTAAGAAGAGTTAGAGCCGGAGAATCAATTACACTAACACACTCAACAAATAAACTAAACATAACAATAACTGGTTCTTCAACAAAGCGGTTCTCAATTCCATTATTGGAAGATGAGGAAGTTGAAAGAAAGATTCCAGAGCTTGATTTTAAAGTCAAGATAGAAATGGATTCAAAAGAATTCAGAGATTTTGTAGATGATGCAAGTATTGTTAGCGAAGCAGTTGGACTTAAAGCAGCAGAAAATCTTCTAATCCTAACCGCTGGAGACACAGGAAGGAAAGTTGATATTGAGTTAGCAAAAGGATCACCTGCATTAGTTAGTATGAATATCAAAGAGCCAGCGAGCTCAATTTACTCCGTAGAATATTTGAAGAAGATGTCTAAGGCAGCATCTTTTGCAGACTCAGTAAAAGTAAACTTCTCATCAGAATATCCTTTAAGACTAGATTTCAAAGCATTAAACCAAGCACAAATGTCATTCATCTTGGCACCAAGAATTGAGAATAAATAATTAAATTGCAGGTTTTCCAAAATTAATTTGACCATGAGGTTCATAACCAACAACTTTTGAATCAGTATATTCCCAATCAAATATTGAAGTAAAATTTTCAGTTTCTATGTTAGGTAAATCTTTAGGAACTCTTGAAAGCTGTTTTCCTAAACCTTCGATATGATTTTCATAAATATGAGTATCACCTAGAAATCCAACTAATCGTCCCTCTCTAAATCCAGTCTCCTTGGCAAGCAAATGTAATAATAAACCATAACTTGCAATATTGAAAGGCAAACCGAGAGCAGTATCTACCGATCGCTGATTCCACATCAAATTTAATTTATCATCAGTGACTGTAACTTGGAAACCATAATGACAAGGGGGTAGGGCCATCTCATCAACTTGATTTGGATTCCAAGCAGAAACAATCATACGCCGATCATTCGGATTTGTTTTCAAAGTATTAATTAGATTTTCAAGTTGGTCAATCCCTTGTCCAGAATAATCTTTATCAAAACCATCGTACTCCGCATCAAAATGTCTCCACTGAAAACCATAGATTGGCCCAAGATCTCGCTCTTCAAACATTTTTTGTTGAGTTTCTTTATCATGTCCGTAAGGAACCTTTAACTGCCAACACCATTCATCCCAAATATGATTATTTCTATCCTGTAGCCATTTTTTGTCAGTCAAACCTTTAATGAAAAATTCAAGTTCAGATGCAATCAATCTAAGAGGAACACTCTTTGTAGTTAATAAAGGAAAACCAAGAGACATATCATGTTCAAAAGTCGCACCCGCAGTAGAATGAGTCGGAATTCCAGTTCTATTTTCTTTGTAGTCACCAGCAACCAAAATCTCTCGAACAATTGATAAATAAGATCTCATTTGAAAACTATAATTTCAAAATTTAAATAGATATAACCAATAAAATGAACAATTGCTTAAATAGAAAATTGAAGAAATTAAGTAGTGGAACGAGGAAAGCTGATAGTCATTGACGGAACTGACGGTGCAGGAAAAGAAACTCAAACCAAACTTTTGGAAGAAAGATTAAATGCAGAAGGAATCCACGTGATAAAATATTCCTTTCCAAATTATGATTCAATTTACGGGAAAATGGTGTCACAATATTTACAAGGAGATTTCGGAAAATCAGTGGAAGTTCATCCAAAATTAGCTTCCATTCTTTATGCACTTGATCGAGGAATGGTTGCAGACGAAATGAACGGACATTTAGAAAGCGGACACTACATTTTATGTGACAGATTTATAGAATCAAATATTGCGTATCAACAAGCAAAACTTCCAGAAAAAGAACGAAAAGAATTCTTTGATTGGTTAACTGATTTAGAACATAATGAATTGGGTGTTCCTGAATCTGATGCAGTTCTTTTCTTACGTGTACCTGTAAATATCTCAAGAACGAACATGGATAACCGAGACAAACTTGATGGTCATGAAGAAAATCAAAATTATCAGCAAGAAGTTTTAAAGAGTTATGAAACTCTCGCTAACTATAGTGACAAATGGAAAATAATTGATTGTGTAGAGAATGGAAAAATGCGCAGTAGAGAAGAGATTCACAAAGAAATTTACTGTACAATCCAATAAGTTTTAATTACATTCCGCTAATAAATAATATGGTCAAAGCAAAGATTCGAGAAATTATTCAAGAAACTCCAGACATAAAGAGATTAATTTTGGAATTGGACAAAAACATGCCGTTCAGCGCAGGACAATTTGTGATGCTAAAAATCGATTCAGAACGATTTGACAAACAAATTCCTACGCGAGCATATTCAATAGCAAACGCACCGAATGATAAATTTGAAATACAAATCATAGCAAAAATAATTCCAGACAGCAATTTCAGTCAATATTTAGATCAACTTGAAGAACACGAAGAGATCGAAGTTCAAGGACCGTTTGGAAGATTTACTCTTTCAGATAAAGACAAGACAACCGAAGTAACGCTACTTGGAGCGGGAACAGGCGTGGCACCACTCGTTGGAATAATGGATTATGCTTTACAAAACAACATAAAACCAAATTTGATTTATTGCGACAAAAAGGATGAAGACTTAATTAACATAAAACAATTTGATGATTTAACTCAGAATAGAAAAATTACAAGTAAAATATTAACAACACGAGACAAAGATTCGAAACGAATTAAATGTCATGTAACAAAAGAATTCCTAAAAGAAAATATACCAACCCGAAAAGGATTGTTCTATGTTTGTGGACCACTTGAATTTGTAAACAATGTTGTAGAATATTTAGAAGAATTGGGAATTGAAAAAGACAATATCAAAACCGAGAGATATGGATGAGAATCATAAAATTTTAAATGAGCTTGAAAGACTTTACAAAGGTGGACCATTCCTGAGCGGACGAACTCCTTTCGAAAGACTAATCGCAGTTATACTTTCAGCTCAATGTACGGATGCACAAGTGAACAAAGTCACAAAAGAACTTTTCAAAAAATACCGAACTCCAAAAGCATTCGCGAACGCAGATATAAAAGAATTGGAAAAATTAGTTTATTCAACAGGATTTTATCGAGCAAAAGCGAGATATCTAAAAGAAACTTCTCAAATAATTCTTGACAGATTTGGAGGAAAAGTTCCAGACAAAATGGAAGACTTGCTCCAGCTTAGAGGAGTTGCAAGAAAAGTCGCAAACATTGTAATGTGGGAAGCACACAGTAAAATTTCAGGAATTCCAGTTGACACTCATGTTAAGAGAGTTTCATATCGTTTAGGATTAACTCAAAATACAAATCCCGATAAAATTGAGCAAGACTTAATTAATTTTTATCCCGAAGAAAAATGGCCAAACGTTTCTTACATGCTAATCGAACACGGTCGAGCAGTTTGCGATGCAAGAAATCCAAATTGCAAAAATTGCACGCTAGCAAACACGTGTCCAAAGAACGGCGTTAACTAACCGTAATATTTGTCTTTATAGAATTCAATCAGTTCATTTACTCTAGGAATACAAGTCTTGTCCTGAACTCCAACCTTAGTTTTCTTTTGAACTGCTTCAAAATCATGGGCGCCTTCAAGAACTGCCTCCTCAATATCCTTGTCAGTAATCTTCAAAATCTTGTCAACAATTTCAGCACCCTTTGAAACAATAATTCTATCTTTCTGATCAGAATTCTTGAAATAATTATTAATCGCAGCTCTCAATGCTTTGTCACCAAGAACAGAACAGTGGAACTTCCGAGCAGGCAAACTATGTAATCTTTCAACAATATCTTGAGGTTTTAATTCAAGAGCTTGAGAAATAGTCATACCGCCATTTTCAATAACCATCTCAGACATTATAGATGTGCTTGCAATTGCGCTAGCGCAACCGAAAGTCTGCCACTTACATTCTTTGATTTTATCGTCTTCAACTTTAATCCAAATCTTCATCATATCTCCACAAGCCGGACTTCCAACTTCACCAACTCCATCAGACTCTTTCCCATATTCAGTAGCTTCTTTTTCAGTTTTCAAAATATTCTTCGGATTGAAGAAATGATCTCTAACTTCCTCAGTGTAGAACCAAGATTTAGCATCAACTTTTGCTTTTACATCTGGGTGAACTGTTCCTTCTATCATCTTATTTCCTCCGCTTTCAAGTGAACCGGTGAAATACCTCGAAGTTTTTCAATAATTCCTGGAAGAACTTCCATCAATTTGTCAACATCTTCCTTAACATTCCGTTTACCTAAAGTGAATCTAATACTTCCGTGAGCTGCCTCATAAGGCATACCCATCGCGACAATTACGTGAGACGGATCTAAAGTTTTAGAAGTGCAAGCACTTCCACTTGAAACATAAATTTCATGTTCATTCATCAGCAAAATAATTGCCTCACCTTCAATGTTCAAGAAAGTAATATTTGCATTGTTTGCCA
>CAXGHT010000024.1:0-4541 GCA_964010235.1 uncultured archaeon
ATAACTTTAGACTTATCTTACTTATACAGATAAAAAAGAAATGATTACGTTTAACGTCAGGATTATGAGAAGTTTCTGGAGCGTAGCGGAAGAAATTTGGGGAAATGCCGAGCTGAGGCATTTTCCTCATAATCCTTGTTAAGTGACCCGAACGTAACGAAGTGAAGTGAGAGCGCAGCGTGGCTTGAGTAAATTTTCGGGCGTTACTAGAATCAATCATTAAGGGCTAGGGCTTTATTCTTTAATACCAATAAACAATCCTCTATCTTTCATCAAACCATTTTTGAGAAATTTAGATTTAAGACCTGCTTGTTTCATAAATTGCAAGGTTTTTTCTATTTCAAACAAACCAAGTTCATGTCTATCCACAAAATGTTTCACTTCTTTATTTTTTTCAGCGATTAAATAATGCATATCCATTTCTGAAACATTTCCTTTAACTTTAGACACTGCCAACCTTGCAATTTTGATATCTTTGCTTTCATAAGTTGTCATGTGAGGAGAACCTGCCCTGTAAGCAGATTTAGTAAACCAAGGTTCGATGATAACGACACCACCTGTTTTCAGATGCTTAGCAAAATTTTTCATTGCCTTTTGAAGATTTGGATAGGTTTTAACATATCCAATGGAGCTAAAAAGACAAGTGATTACATCAAATTTTTTATTAAGATTCATTGTGATCATATCTGCTTTTTTGAATGAAGCATTTTTGATTTTCTTTTTTGCGACATTCAAAATGCCTTGATTAATATCAGTTCCTGTACAAGAAAAATTTTGCTTAAAGTATTGAAGGTGGTGTCCTGTCCCACATGCAACTTCGAGCAGGTCTTTTCCATTTGATTTTTTATATCTCGCAATAAGTTTATTGATTTTATCTACCTCTTTTTTGTAATCTTTCCAAGTATAGATTAAATCATAGTATGGTGCGAGTTCACGATAAAGAGATTGTTTTTTCATAATAATATTATAAAGAATAAAGTAGATTATAAAAGTATCGAAAAGCCCTAGCCCTCCCTATCAATTTCTAGCCCGAAAATTTATTTCACTTAACATCGGAATTTAACGAAGTCGCCGAAGGCGATTTGGGTGGAGAAACCTGCAAGGTTTCGTAACCGTTAAATTCCTGTTATATTCTCCCGATAGGGATTGAGTTTTAGTGCAACGTCCCGAAGGGAAAACTCAAAGTCGTCGTGTGTATAGTTTTTTCTGGGGGTTGCCGCCGTTTCGTAATAATCACCAAATAGTGACAACAGAAGCGAAAGCTTTAAATAGTTGCTCTTTCTATCTTTATAGTATGATAGCAGAATCAAAGATTCAAAGTTTAGATATTAAGAAGGATTTTGCTAGTTCTAACTCTATATTTTCTCATCATCATTTGTAAATCTGGCTTATTTTCCAGATTGTGAATTTCTTTCAATCTAATCATAATTCTGGTTTCTAAGTTCAGATCATTATTGTTTCAGATTAATTTATGCTCTTAAAAAATGGCTGACATCCAAAACTGTCGGAGGAAAAGAAAATGGAAAAACAAACAAGTACAAAACAATTGGAGGCTAAGGCGCAGGAAAGCGCTGGTTGTATTCATTTCCCTAGATATATCTAGGAATGAAATTTCACCAAGATTGTTTATGGGATTTGGATATAATCCAGATTTAGATACTTTTGGTGAGAGGCTTGACATTCTGAATTTTTATTCATGGATGAAAAGACTACAAGACGAATTCTCATCTGATTGGTTTGTCTATGATGCAAGTGGTTACTATATTGTCAATAGGACACCACAAAAAAAGATTAACAAATTAGGAGACAAACCTACAGCAGAACAAATTCTTGATGTTCTTGTTAGCGAACAGGAAAGACCAAAGCGACAAGATATAATGAGAAACTGCGAAAGGCGTTCTCAATATCTTCAGAGAGCTATTGGATTGACAGGAATTAGCGCAAGCTATGTTGATTCAAGACAAGTTTTCAGAGAAGACGCAGAATACAGAGCGGCTTTGGACGAATCTTTAGAATTTGTTGAGAGATTGCAGAAAGACAATCCAGAATTAATTGCGAGAATTCTTCCAGCTAATCCAAATCCTGCAAGCAAATTGTATCTGCCATTGGAAATTGCAGAAGCTTTGTATCTTGAAAGCAAATTTGGGGTTGGTGGAAAATTTGGACCTCAAACAGAAGAATTCTTTGATGAAGCAATTTTTGGATTGACACGAGAGAAAGGAACATCCTATCAATCAATAAGGTGTCCATTTGGACCAAGAAAGCCAGGTTATCTTAGTGATAGGAATGTCATTTGGACAAGTTCTCCAGATTACTTTGTTTCTGGAATTCTGCAATCTGATGGAGAATACAGAGAATTCGTCGAACAATATCTTGAACCGTTCAGACAAGATGGCGAGCCGTTAGAACAAGTTGCATTGAGAACAAAAAAACAGCTAAAATTAGAGGAGGTAATCTAAAATGTCAAAATACAAAACAATCGGAATTTTAGGAGGTATGGGTCCAGAAGCTACTGCGGGTCTTTACCTCCGCATTATTCAATTATTTCAGCAGAAATATGGGGCAATATATGATTCTGATTTTCCAGAAATCATTATTGTAAATCTACCCATTCCTGATGTAGTTGAAAATGCAGATGAGCAGAATTTAGTAAAAGAAATGCTCATTCAAGGAGTCAGCAAACTTGAGAAAGCAGGAGCTGATTTTGTAGCAATTCCATGCAATACAGTAACTTATTACATTAAGGAAATGCAAAGTACTGTTTCAATTCCAATAATAAACCTACTCCAAGAAACAGCAAATGCTGTAAAAAAAAGTGGAGTTAAACAAGTTGGACTTCTTGGAACAGAAACTACGATTAAAAGCAAGATTTACGACAAGGTTTTGGATGGTCTTCAAATTTTGACATTAGAGAAACCAGAACAGACAGAGACAACAAAAATAATCATGAATATATTGGCAGGAAGAAAAAATCCAGAAGACAGAAAGAAATTACTCGGGCTTATTCAAAAGCTGAGAAACAACGGAGCGAAAAAAGTAATTTTGGGATGCACTGAACTGCCATTATTGATTAAAGCAAATGATGATGTGTTTGATACATTAGAAACACTAGCAAAATCTGTGATAGAAAGAGCAACACAATAAAATCTCAAAATCTTTGATTTTGACTATCTGTCTGAAAGACTAAGGCGGCAACCCCCTATAAATAAATCTACACGACGATTGAATATAACATCGCGATTAAGAGAAGTTGATTTTTCAGAGCTGGAGTGAGCCACTCCTGGCGAAGAATGAGCCGAGGGCGAACGACCTCGAAAAATCAATTTGGGGAAATTCCTGCAAGGGATTTTTCTCTTAATCGCTGTTAAACTCCCCGAACTGAACGAAGTGGGGTGAGAGTGCAACGTGGTCGACCGAAGGGAGAAGTTCGGGGCTCGCCGAAAATTCGTTGTTATCGTAGTTGTTGAAAATATTTTGGTAACTTTAAAAGTAGTTCTGAAACATAAATCTTTATAAATCACTCATAATTATTTGAAATTATGGTAGAAATGAAAAATATTGCACCGGAAAATGTTGTCAATTTATATGATTTAACTGGAATAACACCTCTTGCAGGCATTCAAGACTATACTGATGGGATTTATAACGGCAATCCCTCAATACCTCACGATGTCGCACAAAAAAAACAGCATGAATATTTATTAGATGAAATAGGAGCCAGAGAGGGTTTTAGATTGTTAGAGGTTGGGTGTGGTCTTGGAACTTTACTTGAAACAGCAAGAGAAAGAGGAGTAAGAGGAGTTGGAATTACAATTTCTGAGGATCAAGTTTCTCAATGTCGAGATAAGGGATTAGATGTTCGATTACATAATTACAAGGATTTACCTGAAGAATTTACTCACTCACTTGATGGAGTTATTGCAAATGGTTCTTTGGAACACTTTAGTCAGCCAGAAGATGCAATTGCGGGTAAACAAGATAAAATATATCAAACTATGTTTGAGATTTTTGCAAGGGTTTTAGACCCGGAATCTGAATCTCAAAGAGTGGCGACCACAGCAATTCATTTTAATGGCAATCCTATTAATCCTAGAAAGTTTATAAAGAATCCCTTATTACAAGTTTTTGATTCAGAAGGTTTTCATGCTTCAATTCTACATCAAAGTTATGGTGGATTTTATCCAGTTGAAAACCAACTAAAACGATGTGCTTCACAATACTTTAGGATGCTTAAAGAAGTTAACGGGACCGACGATTATCGTATAACTTCAGAGCATTGGTGCAAAGAGTATGGTAGAGCATTATTTACTAATCCAAAGTTTATGTTAGCAATTGGTAAACATTTTCTAAAAAGACCCATACATACTGTATTAACAGCGGCAAGTTATGTTGGACCTGAATCTTGGGCATGGCAATTCAGAGGAGATAATCCTCCTGCAAAGTTATACAGACATACTTGGGAAAGAATTAAAGAATAATTACTACTTTTTTCAACAATTTCGTTAAAATTTTGTTAGGCAAAGTTACGAAGTAATTTTGTG
>CAXGHT010000025.1:0-4513 GCA_964010235.1 uncultured archaeon
ATTTAGACTCAAGATTATTCTCACGAGGTTTGAACTTGAACTTCATAATCAAATAGTATGTTTCAGACTATAAATAATTTTGGGCAAGAGTTATTCAAGCGGTAACTCTGACCAAACCATTGGCTTTTGTTCTCCAACGTTAGGTAAATATCCGGGAGTGACAAATCCAGGGATATGAGTCTGACCAAAGTAAGAACGTTCAGGTGAAGTCCAACGATGAGTTTGAGTATCAATTCTATAGATTGGCGTCCGTAAGAATTCCATTCCTGAATGAAGAGCACCAATATCGTGGTGAGCGGGTTCGACAATAAATTCTTTGTCAAAACCGGATTTATTCATGTGTGTTAAGAATTCTTTAATTGGTGCATTTCCGTAGCCAGGAGGTAAGTGTTCATCATTATATCCAAAATTATCTGAAACGTGAACATGACCAATAATACCATCTTTGGTTAATTTTTCAACTTCATGACCCATCCACGATTTGAATTCTTTTTCGTCACCATCAAAATACTTTCTCCAAATATTTGCGTGACCAATATCAAATGTTGCTTTGATATGGTTTTCAGCGATTTTTTTTGCCTCGCTTTTTGAAGGAGTATGACCTAGCGCTTTTTTCGCATATGATTTAAACGGATTATCAACTTCCTTACCATGTATTTCAATCTTGTCAGAAGTCATAAATTCAACAACCTTATTTCGAGAATCTACAATAATTTTTCTCAAATCTTTAGGATGTGCACCATAGTTTCCATCCCATAAATTTTCTGGAGCAACAAACAAAGGATTCTTCAACTTCTTGTCACGAGTAACACGTGCAGCATCAATTGCAAGCTCCGCTATAGACTCGGCAGTTTTCTGAACACCATAAGATTCAATTGGTCTAAAGCTGTATAATTGTTCATAAGAATTTTTTCTCTGTAAATCATATCGCTTCATATACTCTGACTCGGCTTCAGCGTGACTCTTAAAATAATAAACCTTCCTTTGTAAGGCGTCAATGCTTTGTTTTCCTGCAAAATCAGGTTTCGCAACCCCTGCGCCCTTATACAATGCTTCTGCTGCTCTCAATTGAAGCTCTGCTTGATCAAGATCATGCTTATAGTGATCATATCTGGCTTTATGATGAAGATAATCGGATTTGTTTTGAGTAATTCCTTGGTCAATTTGGAAATGCGCGGCCATCCAACCAGGATCGCCGTAAGTATTTTTATATTCCTCATCGCTCAATTCCTTACCTTCATTATGCTTCTCAAACTCCTTCATATTCTCCGCTTTCCGCTCATTACTATCTAAATTTGCCTTCGCAGTAACCACAAAATCATCATAAGTTTTTTTCTTTGTTTCAAACTCAAGTTTATCGGCGCCTTCTTTCTCAGCCAAGTATTGAACTTCAAAATCATGAGCGATACTATCAATAATTTTACCAGTCTTAGTATTAACTAAGTATTTTGGAGCACGCTGAGCAGTTGCATAACCTTCACTAAATTTAATCGACTTTCCATCTTTAGTCTTAAATGGTGTTTTACCATGTTGTTCCTGAACACTGTAAGGAAATTCTCCAGTATGTACAACAATTGCTCCACCATCAGTAACATCTCCAGCAAAATCAATTGTTCGCTTAACCTCTTCCATGTCTCGTGATCTTTTATTCTCATTAAATCCTTGCTGACCATCGAAACCAGCCAAACCCTGAATTTTCATTGAAGCATGAACTGAAGAAATCGTAACATCATTAACTTTTGCAACATCTCGAATTGCCTGCCGCTCGGGAACACCAACAGTTCCGGGCGTAAAAGAACCTTGTCCTGCTGAACCCTTCCCAGTTCCAATAAATCCCAATTCTACTGCTTGAGCACCTTGTCGAATACGCGCCTGAATACTTTGAAGCTGATCCTGCATCGGAGGAGTACTTATTCCAAGTTTAGTTCTATCTGATTCAGAACTCCATTGGTTCGCATCCATCGAATGCCAATACTTGGGAACTTCAGGAGTGTCAGGACTATGATGGTTGTGTTTGTGTCCGTGATTATGATTGTCTGCCACTAAAATCAGCTTCCTCCCTACTTACATAATCCTTTCTTTTATTTAAGTTGTTAGATTCAAACTCTTTTTCATGATGACTGTGTTCTACCGGTTTATAGGCACTACTCAATGAATCATCTGAAGAATCATAAAATTCAGTTTTAGTATTTGGATCATAATTTAACGTATCTTTCTTAATTTCTTCAGAAGTTAAGCTACTATCTTCAAGAGCAATTTCTTCAACATTTCGAGTACCTCTAGATTCATCCGTCTTATTTTCACCAACTAAATTCTCTAAAGAACGGGCAGCAGAGTTACTTCCGCGAAAACTAAATTCAATTGAGTCGGCTTCAGCCTTAGAAACCAGCTCCTTAATTTCTTTCTTAATCTCTTTATCCGCTACGCTAACAAGAACAGTTTTTAATTTTTTAACTCTCAAAATCGGAGCAAGCTCAGAAATCTCCGCTTTCAATTCCTTCCACTCGTTTGGACCAATCATTTTAAGTTCTTACCAACATTCCATGAACAACTTTGAATGTTTTGAAAATAGTTTCAACATCTTCTTTAGCAATAATTCTTACAAGCGCTTCCTCGTTACTAGCGTCTTCTTTCTTCTTCTTAGATGCAACTGTCTTCGATTTTCCACTCTTAACTTTTGCCCGTCGCTCTTTAGCATCTTTCTTAAAATACTCTGGAATGAAAATTTCAAATCCACCAAAACTTGAAGGACCTTTAACTTTTTTCTCGTCTTCCTTTTGCTTATCTTCAATTCCTTCAGCCTCCTTCAAATAACCTTCAAATTCAACCTTTGAATCCGGACTATCAAGCAAAGCACTAAGCGAAGCATCAACAGTCTTGAGGAGTTTCAAAGTTTCAGTCTTCTTTCCCTCATTGTATTTATCAATCCCTGCCTGATTTGCAAGATAGGGTGTAAAAGTTATATCAACTCTTCCAATATGTAAACTTCCACGATGTTGCTCAGATTGATAAGCGCTAACTGGACGAGTTCGATGATGGAATTTTACAAGCATAACTGGAAAAACATGTTCAAAATCTGAATCCCGCTCCTTGATTTTACGAACACCCATTATCTCTATATCTGCAACAGCACTCTCACTACCTTCTAGAAGTTGATGAGAATATTTTTCCTGAACATTTTGATTCAATTTACCAATATTTTGTAAATACGGCTTTGCCCAGTCAGCATACATTTTGATTACGTTAAAATGCTGAGCCAAATATTTAATATTAAAATAACGACGAGTTGCAAGTTCTTCTTTAGTCCGAGTACGCCAAGTCATATATTGTTTCAACTTACGTTTCAAAATATTTTTAACTTGAGTATTTGTTTGAATTTTAGCATTATCAACTGCTTTGTCAACAGATTTTTCATCTTTAGGAGTTATATTGAAAAATAAGTCTGGAAGAGTTACAAAACCAACCTGCGATGCCAACCCTAAAACTGAGGTTGGTTGTTTTGCTCCGCCTTCAACCAAATCAATCCAAAGAGATTTTAGTGCAATCTCTGCCGCAACACTTCCTTTATCTGCCTCCGTATAATAATCAATACGTTCATCAAGAATCTTTAATTCCTTGTAAATGCTCAGCATACTTTTAGTCATGTTTCCAATAGTACCCATATATTGCGCAGCTTTTTCTTGCTGAATTGATTTTCTTTGCTCAATCAATCCCCATTGCGCGGAACCAACACTTGCAAAAGAAGTGTCTTGAATTTTTTCCAATTCATAATGTAGCGTATTTTCCATAAATTCAGTTACCCAAAAATAAAACTTTTCAATACCTTCAGAAAAATTCTCATAATGAATTTCCTTTTTAAGTTTAGTTTGTTTATTCCAGATTATCTTTTCATCTTTTGGAGAACCTTTAGACCTTTTACTAGACATAAAATGAAATTGCTCTGATTATATTAATACTTTACCAATGATTCAGCTACGCAAATTATTTAAGCTTCCAGAGTCCAAAAGAACCATGAAGATTCTGGAAAAAATTAATCCCTTAAAGAAAAAGAAAGAGGATTTTCCACATTTTGATGAAAAATTTGGAAAACCAAGCGGAACTGCTGTTCCGGGACCCTCGGCAGACGTAGATCATCCAGATCCGGCGGGAGGATCCTCTTCAGGATTCACACAATTACCTTCTGCAGCACCCGCACCAAGTAATGAGAAGCTTGATTCAATACAACGAAGTGTGCAGATGATGAATTCAACGCTTGAGCAACTAAGAAGAAACATGGATTCAATGTCTCAAAGACTGTCGGCAATCGAAAACAAATCAAGTCCAACTCAACCAGCCCCTCCACAACTCACTCAACAAAGCCCTCCAGTAAATGCATTCAATCCTCAACCACAACCTGCACTTCCGCAACCAGCTCCTCAGCCACAACCAAGTGTTGGACAACCACCACAACCAACAGAGCAACAAAAGAAACCAGCACACGAAGAAGAGGAAGAAGATAGCGGATGGCATTTCT
>CAXGHT010000026.1:0-4291 GCA_964010235.1 uncultured archaeon
TCTCTGAAATATTGAACATCTTTCTTGGTTGCCTTCGCCTCAACGGCAATAGTTCTTTGACCGTTGCTTGCTAAAACATCTGGACAAGGAAAACGAGAAGATCCTGAACCTGCAACCCGGATTGATGCAAATCCTTCATTCCAAAATTTAGAAACGAGTTCTCTTTCAGCATTAGATCCTTTTGCTTTCATAATCAATACTTAATTCACAAATAATAAAAGCTTTCATTGTACAAAAAACTATGCCTGATGAACAAACAAATTACACTTTAGTTCAAGGTGCTTCTGGTTCAGAATTATCGGTAAATTACAATGCCGAAAATATCACTATAATTCAACTTCTTTATCAGTTAGATGAAGCAAAGAAAAACAAAGACTTGAATGCTTTTGAAGAATTAGTTAGTGTTTCTGAAGCAGTATTTTTACAAGACAAATTTAATAAACTTCCATTAGAAGATCGAATGCGATTTGAAAATTTAATAGAAGATCATGCTGATTTGAAAGACCGATTTTATGACTTTAAAGGTGAAGTTCTTGACAAACATTTTCCTGGAATTGAAGCAGAATTTGCATCATATCGAGCAATATTTGAAAATGCAAGAAATGAAATTTATGAAGCTAAAAAACTCCTTGAAACTAATGAACTTAAAAAATTAAAAGCTGAAGAAAGAGCAGAACAGAAAGCAATAAATGCCGAAGCCAAGCAACTACGAAAAAATGTGAGATTGGAGGAGCGAATCCGGAATAAAAATGAAAAAAAACGTATTAAACAATTAAATAAAGAGATTAAACAATCAAATAAAAATAATAACTTACACCAAGATCGTTGGTATTCAGACTTGGATTTGGAAGATTGTATTGATATATTCAAAAAAGTAGGATTTTGGTCAACATTGGTTACTTTTGAAGTTGGTTTTACTTTAATGGTTTATAATCTTGGAACTTCAGCAAATATAGGTTCTGAGTTTGATTGGGCATTTGGAGCAATAGGTTTCGTTGGAGCAAACGCATTCGTTTTTGGAGAGGCACAGCTTGGTTATAAATTTGCTAATATGTGGGGTTTAAACGACTAATTACTTTACAAAAACCTCAACAATATCTCCGTCTTTACATTTGTGTTCAAGACCAACTTGCTGTCCTTTGAATTTCGCACTTGGACCTTCAATCTTTGCATATCTAAATTTACGAACAAAATCTTGGTGAATCATTCTTGCAACCTCTTCAACTGTCGCACTCTTAGGAAGCACAATTGGATTCGGAGCAATTTTCCCATCGGTCTTTGTTTGAACTCTAATCTTGTTCATCTTTTTCCAAAGCTTTGGAATTAAATCTGTTGAAAATTTATTCTTTGATAATTTGATATACGGAATTCTAACTTCGAAACCTTCGGGTCTTTCTCTAGTCTTGGTCAAAATAATTCCTGCTTTTTCAAGTTCAGCAGAAATCATATCAAAATCCGCTTTACTATCTGCAAGCACAATTGAAACATCAGCATTACGAACAACACTCAGAAACTGCCGACCATTTTTACTGTCATAAAATCCCTCGTAAATTCCTGGAATCTCAATTCCTTGAAGTTTAACATTCTCAAAAGTAATCATTTTGTGTACGGGTTCAGAAGTTGTATATTCATATTCAGCAATCTTTACATTCTTTCCAGAAAGCATTTTCAAAAGAGTTGACTTTCCAGTGTTTGTTTTTCCAAAAATCGCAACTTGTCCCGCACCTTCTTTCTTAATAGTGAAAGATTTTGCACCTTTTCCCTGCTTTTTTTCAAACTCCGCCTGTTCTTGGAGTTTCTTAATTTGTTTCTTAATTTGAGCCTGTTGTTTTTCAGTTCCTTTGTGCTTAGGAATCATTGAAAGCATCTTTTTCAGAGCCTTAACTTTTTCAGCAGTTGTTTTGGCTTCGTTGTATTCTTGCTCAGCATTAACATACTCAAATCCAACATTCATTGGCATATTTAATTCTAAAAACCGGGATTTAATAGCTTAGCTATTTAACAGAAACAAAACCTTTAAATTACCAAAAATTGGACTTAAGGAGCAATGAATGAAATACTGACATTGGCTTACAATGTTTCCCTATATATTCTGGCAACATTCGGTTCAGCACTTTTGATAATTGTAACTGGTGTTTTGTTAGGAAGAATTCTTGGAAAATTGACAAGTAAAGCAATAAGAAAGGCAAACTTGAATGGAAATTTAAGGAAAGCATTGGGGATTAAAACCAAACCTCAAAAGCTTGCAGAAAATTTTGTAAAATATTCAATTATTGGTATTGCGGTAATTGCAGCATTAATCCAAATTGGAGTTGCAATTTCAATTATGAATTTCATTTTAATAATCTTCGGCGGAATTCTATTAATTTCATTTACTTTAGCATTAAGAGATTTCATGCCAAATATTTTCGCTGGATTATATCTCATCGGAACTAAAAAAATCAAGAAAGGTGACTTCATAAAATTCAAAGATTTTAATGGGAAAGTTACAAAAATAGATTTGCTTGACACATATATAGCGATGGATAGCAAAAACACAATGATGATTCCAAATTCTTACTTAATGAAAAATGTAGTCATTAAGCGCTCGAAGGATCGTAAGCCGCGAGCAAAGTAGAAGTTTCTGTAATTCCTTTAATTGGTCTAATTGTTTCCATAATAAATGTTGGTAAATCAATCATGTCATTCAAGAAAACTTTTGCGATCAAATCATATTGTCCATAAACAATACTTACATCTACAATACTGTCATCAGCATTCAAAATCTCAAGAACGTCTTTCTCTTGACCTGCTTGAGTTTTTATTAATACATATGCGCTTAACATGGGACTATATTCTTAGTATTAAAACTTAAAAACCGCTCGAATCTTCAAAAGTTCAGAAGACGTATAGGCCCATGAGGAAAAGGTCCACGGCCAAATTGTTGCCCTCCTGAATGAATTCTTAATGAACTCTTCAGCTCAAACAGCTCGGTCAATAGCCCCTTCTGACATTAAGAGATGCTAGTGAGGGATCAAACGAATCGAAAAGGGTTCGCATATCGCGGCCTATTATCCCAATCGTCGTCTCAAGCTACTAACAGTTGCCCTTATTGCCCATATCACTCTTTATAGCTTCACTCGCGAGAGTTGAAACTTAACTTTAAGTGATTCACAAGGTTAGCCCCGTCTTCTTAAATCAAGAAGACACAGGTTTAATATAAACCTTATCACGCTTCGGCAACATAAAGTGTTTCAAAAAATACTTTCTCCTGAGCTACAATTTTGTGCTCAAATTTAACTGGAGACTTTGAAGAATAAACAAATAGAATCCGACCTTCCACATTCAAATGTTTGCGAGCCAACTTTATGAACTTCAGAATAAATTTCTCTCCACCACTCCAAATTGGATCAAGTGGAGGTTCGGGAGGTAAATATGGTGCGTTGAAAATAATCAAATCAAATTTCTGGTCCTGAAATCTTTCAAATAAATCTGAAACAAAGAATTTTACTTTAACATCATTAAGTTCAGCATTCTCTGTGGCTAAATCAATTGCCATTGGATTGATATCTGCTCCAAACACTTCTCCAGTACTGTAAGCTTTCTTTGCAGTAATAGCTTGAATTCCTGATCCGGTGCCCATATCTAAGACTCGTTTAGGTTTGAACTTCTTCATATACTCTTCAACAACTTTTTGAAGCAATTTTGAATCCTCTCTAGGAGAATATACGTGTTCTGAATCTTTCAATTTCATTATTGTTTTAAATTTAAGCCTCCTATAAAAAATATGCTAAATGAACTAATAATCATTATATTAATTTCCACAGCCTATTTCCTGGGATTCTTACTGAATCGGATTGCAAGGTCTGAATTCATTTGGTTTCGGAATAAAACTAAGCAAGAGTTTGGAAGATTTAGATATATCATCGCAACCTTGGCAGGAATATCAATCGGACCAACTCCTTCAAACACAATTTTGCTAACTATCTTTGCAATACTGTTGATTTACTCGTCTCTGAACACAACCAATCAAAACCCAAGGATTGCACTAAAACAAGCAAGCACACAAGCCCTTATTTTTATCGTAGCCGGACTCTTATCAAAAGGTTTTTAAAACTGATATCCTGTTGATAAACATGGCATCAGTAAATGATATCAACCCGGAAAAAGCAATTAACGCGCTAGCTGGAGAACTAAAGAAACTGAAAGAAATCTCACCTCCAGAATGGGCAAAATTCGTTAAGAGTGGAAACCACCGAATGCGACCTCCGGCAAATCCAGATTGGTGGCATATTAGAGCTGCATCAGTTCT
>CAXGHT010000027.1:0-4131 GCA_964010235.1 uncultured archaeon
TCTTTCCCAAAATTTTTTGTGAGATTGACCCAACAATATAAAATAGAAAACCAAATAATCCCAATTTCAAAGCATTTCTCAATTTCATCTTTCGTCTTACTTTTGACATAATTGCTTGAGCTCTTTGAGGGTCGAGTTCAACAGCGACAATATCAGGTTTAAACTCTTTTATTGTATTTTTTATCTGATTAACACTTTCTTGTGAAATGTGTGAAGTACCCAGAACCTTTATTTTAACCATATACTAATAATTAGAAATGCTTTTATTTAAAAACACTATTGAATTGGTATGTTAAGCACAAAAAACTTGAGCAGTGTACAAGGATTATCTGTTTACACAGATGCTGGAGAATTTTTTGGAATAATTGAAGAAGCAATTCTGCATTCCAATAAGGTCGACTCTTGGAAAGTTAGATCTACTTCAAAATCTTATTTATCCAAAGCAATGCCAGGTACAAAAGGAGTAATTTTACCACATCACCACGTCAAAGCCATCGGTGACGTAGTTCTAATTTCAAGATCTGCAGCACCATCAATGTCAGAAGATTAATTGTGTCACTCTGATATCTTTTTAAGCTTTGATGATATCGCTAGTTAATGGATTTTAAGAATACGTCAGAACTTGAAGTTCCAAATAAACTAGTAGATAAAATTATTGGACAATCGCGTGCAGTTTCGATTATCAAAAAGGCAGCAAAACAAGGAAGACATGTTTTATTGATTGGTGAACCCGGCACTGGAAAGTCAATGCTTGGCCAGGCTTTAGCTGAACTTGCGCCACGTCAAAATCTACAAGATGTTCTAGTCATACCAAATATCAAGGACGAAAATAATCCAAAGATTCGTTCGTTACCTTCAGGTAAAGGACAAGAAATAATGTTGCGTGCCAAAGAACGAGCAAATATCGGTAACCGAAAACAAACAATTGTATTTTTCTTTCTAGCAATTCTTGCAGCATTCTTCCCTTGGTGGATTAGAAATATTTATGGAGATATCATGGCAGCAGCATCACTAATTTCAGGAATGATGTTTTTACTCCTTTATGGAGTTATGACAAGCATGGGTGCAAAACGAAAACAAATTCTTGAACCAAAATTACTTATTGATACTTCAAAGAAAAATGTAGCACCCTTTATTGATGCCACGGGTGCACATGCAGGTGCACTACTAGGGGATGTTCGACATGATCCATTCCAATCTGGAGGACTGGGAACTCCGGCACACTTACGAGTTGAACCAGGAATGATTCATCGAGCAAATCAAGGAGTATTATTCATTGATGAAGTGGCAACACTCAATCCCACAACTCAACAAGATTTATTGACTGCAATGCAAGATCGTAAATATTCAATTACTGGTAGATCTGAGCGGAGCGCAGGTGCAATGGTACGTACCGATCCAGTTCCGTGTAAATTTATTTTGGTTGCAGCAGGAAATATTGACACCATTCAGAAAATGCACCCGGCCCTAAGATCCAGAGTTCGGGGATACGGTTATGAAGTCGTTATGGATAAATTTATTGAAGACAATCCAACTAACCGAGAATATTATTATCGCTTCGTAGCTCAAGAAGTTTCTAAAGATGGAAAGATTCCACATTTCAACAAGAAAGCTTGCGACGAAATTATTAGAATTGCAAGAAGAATGGCGGGACGTAAAAATAAGTTAACACTCAAGTTTAGAGAGCTTGGAGGAATTATCCGAGGAGCAGGCGATTTGGCATCCGAAGAGAATAGCAACTATGTCGAACTTAAACATGTTCAAGCAGCACTAAAAATTTCAAAAACTCTGGAACAACAACTTGCAGACAAACATATTGAACATATCGCCGATTATAGAATTGTTCGTAGTGAAGGAACTGAAATTGGAAGAGTTAATGGTCTTGCGGTTATTGGCGATTCAGGAATTGTTTTGCCAATTGAAAGCGAGGTTGCAAAGGGCGGAAAGAAACGAGAAATTATTGCTACTGGAAAACTCGGAAAGATTGCAAAAGAAGCAATTGACAATGTCAGCGCAATAATTATGAAACACTTTGGAGAAGATATCAAAGATAAGTATGATTTATATGTTCAATTTATTCAAACCTATGAAGGTATTGAAGGCGATTCTGCCAGCGTTTCAGTTGCAAGTTCAATTATCTCCGCGTTAAAAGAAGTTCCAATCAGGCAAGATGTTGCAATGACAGGAAGTTTATCTGTTCGTGGCGAAGTTTTACCTGTTGGGGGAGTAACTCCGAAAATTGAGGCCGCAATTGAAGCAGGTTTGAAAGAAGTTATTATTCCTGCACAAAATAAGAAAGATATTGTTTTAAGTCCTGCAGCGAAACGCAAAATTAAAATTCACTTTGCAGATAATTTAGTTGATGTTCTTGAAATTTCTCTCGACAAGCGAAAAGGTAAAAAGCTAATTCGAGCATTGAAGACTAATGGAGCTAAATCCCGAAAAACTAAAAAGAATTGAGGCAGTTTTATCTCGTTCAGATTTTAAGACTGTTGAAGAATTTGTCAATCATGCAGTTGAGATGTTGTTATTCGCAGAAGAGAATCGAGACAAATTCAATAAGATGTTCGGACCCGAGTGACACAATTCTTTTAAATTCAGTCCGGCTATTTTTGTTATGAAAATAAACTTGCGAGAAGGAGATATCTATGAAGGCAAAGGCAGCATTCTACTTTTTCTAACCACTGAACAAATCAAAGATTTGGATAGTAAATTGGTTGATTTGTTGGATGGCTCAATTCATGCAGGAAATTTTAAAGGTAAAAAATATGAATCTCTTTTAGTTCCAGTAACTGGTAGAAGTTTTGACCGAATTGTTGTTGTCGGACTTGGTAAACGTGAAGAATTGAATAATGAGGTCTTTCGTAGAGCAGCAAATGTTGGCCTACAAGTGTTTTCAAATCTAAAAGTCAAAGAATTCTCAACCTTTGCAGAGTATGATGTTGATATTGTCCGAGCACTTTCAGATGGATTCAGACTTTCAAATTATTCGTTTGACAAATATAAAACTGAAAAGGATTCCAAATTCATTATGGTTCAGAAAATTAATATGTACGTCCATGAAATTAAAGATGATTTCAAGAAAGCAATCAATTTCTCTGAAGCAACCTGTGAAGCAACCAATTTTGTTAGAGATTTACAAACTGATGATGCAGACGTTGTTAATCCAGAATATTTAGCAGATCTTGCAAAGAGTATGTCAACAAAATATCGACTACATTTAGAATTGTTAGATAGGGCAGCTCTGAAACGTAAAGGTTTGGGACTTCTTTTAGGTGTTGGACAAGGAAGCAGATTTGAACCACACTTAATAATTCTTGAATACAAAGGAGACCCAACTTCAAAGGAGCGAATTGCTCTTGTTGGTAAAGGAGTCACTTATGATACTGGAGGATTGGACATCAAACTTCGTTCTATGAAAGAAATGAACACAGACATGTCTGGCGCTGCAGTTGTTTTGGGAGTAATAAGAGCTGCTGCGGAATTGAAATTAAAGAAAAATATCTTGGCAGTTGCGCCAGTTGTTGAAAATGCAGTTGGAACAAACTCATACAAGCCCGGAACAATACTTGATTCTTATCTTGGAAAGACTGTTGAAATTGGAAATACTGATGCAGAAGGAAGACTGGCTCTTGCTGATGCCATGGCTTATGTTGTTAAGAATTACAAACCTTCTAGAATTGTCGATTTTGCAACGCTTACTGGATCAATTGTTGCTGCGTTAGGTGAAGATTATGCAGGTTTGTTTTCCACAGACAAAGTTGCGGACAAAATTCTTGAAGCAGGAGATTATGTTGGCGAAAAAGTTTGGAGAATGCCTTTACCTGATGATTATAATGAATTATTAAAATCAAAAATTGCTGATTTGAATAATATTTCAAGTTCAAATTATGGCGGAGCCATAACTGCAGCATTATTTTTGAAAAACTTTGTTGGTGAAACTCCGTGGACACATATTGATATTGCGGGAACTGCCAGAGGTTCCAAACGCAAACATTATTGGCCAGTTTATGGAACCGGTTTCGGAGTCCGTCTTATGCTGGAATGGTTGAGAAAGCATTAATTTTTTACGCAGTCATGTCGTAATCCTTAAAAGCCTGTAAGCTTATGTTTCATTATGTTAGATATCAA
>CAXGHT010000028.1:0-4051 GCA_964010235.1 uncultured archaeon
TATTTCTTCAGGAAGTTCATGTATTAATTTTGTTGATCCTGTTCCGAATCCGTGCTCAAGATTTTCTAAGTACTTTCTAACTTTCTCAGAATATTTTCTGTCTTCGAATTCTTGATCATAAAGTTTTACAGTTTCATGGAAATGTTTTTCTAAACTCCACAAGCCATTTGGATCTTCTAAAAGCATTCCAACTATTTCTTCAGATTTGTTTAGTACTCTGTTTTTTAGTTTTTTTGTTCTTTGTTCATCTAAGAAATATCCTTTTCTTTCTGCTAACTCTGCTGAGGTATTGATTATATGTTCCATTGAATTACATATTGTTTGCATTCGAAGATTGTTATGTTCTGGATAATCTTTAGTCCAATCCCAATAAAAATATGATTCTCCTTTTTTAATATCTGCAGATGATTGTATTATGTTTCTTACTTCATCAGGAAGCTCTAAATTTTTTAGTACTGTATCTTTTAAGTCGGAATAGAATCCTTGTTCTGAAACTTGTACTGTTTTTCCACCGTTTAGAATATGTAGTCCGTATGCTGCAAACAAAAGCGACTTTGCAATCTTTCCGTCTTTTAGTGTTTGCTCTTTTGGGTCAAATCTATTGAATGCTCCTCGTGCAAATTCTGCTTGAGAATAAACTACCATCTCAAATCCGTCTAATGAATCAACAAATGGTGTGACGTTGTTTACAATTTCGTCCAAACTCTTTCCTGCGTAAGTTTCAGTGCTTTGGTTTATTTGATTGTTTAACATCACGGTTCCAATTATTTCATCCAGTCCAACCGTGTTTGTTGAGTCTGGAGGTCCGCCTCTCAAATGCTTTGCTGGATTTTGGAACCATCGTTCTGCGATGTACCAAATATCTAAATTTGGGTTTGATTTTTTTATATCATTCAGATTCTTAGCTATTTTATCTCTGCTTGATTTTACTGAAACGTATTCGTCTCTGAAAACTATGTTAATGTCTAAATCTGATGCGGAGGTTTCATCCTCAGTTCCGTGAGTTCCAAGGCTGTAGATTGAAACAATCTTTCCGTTTTGGTTTTCAGTTGGAGTAATATATTTTGGATTATATATTCCGTGTTCTTTGACTAGTGTACTTATTGTTTGTTCCATTTATATTTTGAATCCTAAATAATATCCTTGTTCTCCTTCGTGGACAATATTTATTTCTTTTAGATATTCAACATCAGATTTTATTTGTGTTAAGTGTGTCTTTTTCTTTAGGTATTTATATTCATCAATTTCTCGGAGATTGTCAATTATTTCTGCAACTCCTAACGTTCCTTTTTCATTTAGTATGCTTACAATTTCTAATCGTCTTTTTATTGCTCTCAGTGTTGTTCCTAAAACTTTTGAAGTTAGAATTGATTGGTGGCTCATTAAATTTAGTTTTGATCTTAGGTGTCTTTCGAATTTATGATAGTAAAAATTTGTTACATCTTTATTATTTCCAATTGTTTTCTTTAGAATTTTTGACTCATCAGTTTCCCAATTTTGTTTTAGATAAATGTAGAAACTTAGTAAATGATTTATGTATCTTATTGAATGTATTGCCTCTCTAGAATAATGTCCTTCTTTTGTTTGTAATTCCATTAAATAATCAATTGCTTTTTCAACATTCTTGTTAAATGGGTTTTCAGAAATAATAAGTAGACAAAGTGCAGCTGCAGCGGTTGCCTCACCATTTCGATGTCCATCTTCAAACTTTGCATTCCAGTGTCCATCTTCAAATTGTTGTTCTTCTAAGAAGGTTCTTAGTTCTTCAAATATTTCTGAGCTCGCATTTTTTCCTGCGTTTAGTAGTGAGAATATTGATGAGGTTGTTGCAGTTATGTATCCGCGCTCTTCGTTTGGAGTAAAACTCCAACCTCCATCTTTTGCTCTTGATGATTCAGTCCACGTAATGAACTTGTCTTTTGATTTATCTGGAATCTGATGATGCTTTAATGCTTCCATAACGTTGTAATTTACAATATAATTTGTTGAAGGATACTCCGTCCAGAAACCCTTTGGTTCTTGTTTTGAAATTAATGTATGTAGTATTTTTTCTGCTTCTTGATTATGAATTTTGATATTTGAATAAGTTAACCCTGAAAGTTTCCATGCCAGAATTCCTGAATCGTTTATATTTTCTGTGTTTACGGAATTGCAATAATTGGTTGCTTTTTGTATTCTTTTGATATATTCTGGTTTTAGATTGAATATTAATGCTTTTATGGCTTGAGCCGTGGCTACAATTGGTTGCTTGTAAAGTGAGTCTCGAGATATTTCTGGATCTTCGATATCTGACCATGAGCCGTTTTGGTTCTGCTTTGAGATTAGATAATTACAAGAGTTGTTCAGACTGTCTTGAAGTTTAGATATTCTCGTCATCTTACTGTTGCTCATTTAAAATTTAAAAAATGGCTGAATATTTTTTCAGCGAGAGTCATCGACATATTTTTAAACCGTATAGTCAATCAGATATTTACAGACTGCGGGCCTGTAGCTCAGTCTGGTTAGAGCACGAGGCTTTTAACCTCGGTGTCGCGGGTTCAAATCCTGTCAGGCCCGTATAATAATTATTTTAAGCTTAGATTTGTTAACTTATTATGCGAGATAAATTTCTTGATGTCGTTCGTTTGATGAAGTTTCATAAGAAGCGAGATAAGTTTTCTTTAAATTTTTTGAAAAATTATTTATCTCTTGAAGATTTTCGTAAGGTTTCTCGACGAGTTAAGCAAGGTAAGTCTTCTGTTGAAATTAAACGAATGGGTTATTCTTTTTTGATATCTGGGAGAGATTTATTACCTCGAGTTTATTCTTCAGGAAAACTTGACAAAGAGTTTAACAAATTAGTTGAGAAGAAATTCTACTCTGAGAAATACGACCAATTTTCTGGAAATGCTTGGTTGGTTTTTCCTGAGTTCATTGGTCCAAATGTTCTCATTGAAAAAAGGATTAAATCATTATTGGCTTTGTCATTATTTACGCCAGAATTTAAGTTGAACATTGTTGATGATTCTGGTTATGTTAAACCTCTTGTAAAATTTGTTAATGAAATTCATTCAGTTAAGGCTAAAACTTCTAAGAAAACAATTAAGAGTAGTGATCTGAATGTTGTTGAGAAAAATGTGCGCCTAGGTAAATTTCGAGAGCTTGCAAATCGTGCAGGAAAAAAGGTTAAGATAGGTGAAGGTGATATGTTATTTTTGAAAAGATATGTTCGTGATGCTCGTAAAATTAAGGTTAAAATTCCTTCTGATATTTTGGAGAACTTGGCTCCTGATCTGATTCCGTTGGTTAAGGCTTCTGCACAAATGGAGTTGAGAAAAGAAGTTGGTTCAGTTGATGTTGAAAGAATTGCTGGATTGAAATTGTGATTAAGTAAGGTTTTTATTTTATTGGGTTGGAGAGTTGAGGTTATGGTTAATGTAATAGTTAGTGAAAAAGAATATGTTTTATTGACGCAGCGAAGTAGTTGGAAAGAATCTGTTAACAATTATAAAATCGAAAAAGGTTTAGAAGATAAATTTATGGATGATGAAGAATTTGTAGATGTTGAGAATCTTATTCTTAATAGTGATAATCTATCTAAATTTGTGCATGACTTTGCAATTCATGGAAATACTCGTGTTCGTGGCTTGCAGGAAAGAACCGATAATGGCTATTTTTCTGCACTTAATGTTTTAAGCGATAAGGGACTTGTTTTTAATGAAGGTCATAGAAGCCTCTCTCCTAAAGCGCGAGCATTTTTATTTGAATATGGGAGACGATTGTATGAATCTTAGTAAACATTTTTATATGATAATATTATTTGTTCTTTATGGTATTAACCATTGAAGCAATTATCTTTTACCTTTTACTTTTAGATAGTGTTGCTGGAAACCTAATGGTTTGGTTCTCTCCAAAGTTTATGAAATATTACAATAAAGTTTGGAAGACTTTTGCACGAGAATTTCCTGCAACTAAAGGATGGATGGCTTTCTATCTTCTACTGGTACTTTGGATTGGATATAGTTTGAATCGTTTAGGAATTGTGTAGAAAACATTTTATACAATCTTGAAT
>CAXGHT010000029.1:0-3648 GCA_964010235.1 uncultured archaeon
CAGTCTTTTTGGATCTACTGACTTGTAATACTTCTTGTTATTTTCAGAATAGGTTGTAACCAGACCTTTCTCTATCAATTTATCCAAAAGCTCGTATATCTTTGAACTTGAGACTCCTGCCTCATTTATTAGAGGTCCTGCAGAAGAAGCTCCAAGTCGAATTAGTGCTAAATAAACTTTGGATTCGGAGTTGGTAAGTCCAATTTTCTCAAGTATTTCTTCCATACTTTATGGTGTTTTTGATGTTACTTAAAGCTTACTAATCAACCACCTTAAGGGGGGAGTAATTATTAAATAAGGGTTTAATTATGTGTCAATATGAAAAGAACAAAATATCTTGAAGAGATAGTTGATTCAGAAGGATGGGTAAGAACTGATAAAAATCCTGAAATCTCCTGGAATGAAAATCATTATCATAAAGTTCTTGATGCATATGATCTGACTAATGAGTCCAATCGCATAATTGCATTTGATGAAATGAATAACTTTTATGACCCGTTAATCGACATACTTAGATATAAATCAAAATTCTATAATTCGACTTCAAATGACGTAGATCTTCAATCGTTCATAACTGAATTTGATAAAGAAGTATTTGAATTATACAATTATCCGAGCGAAAATAGTAATGAAATTGAAAATGATTGGCAAACTGACTTTGATTATAATATGTATAATCTTACTAATGAAAACCATAAATTAATCAAAAATAAATTGAAAATTAAATTTGAAGAAAAACTATCAAATTATCATCCTAACTTAATAGATTATTTATTTGATTTAGATTATGAAGATTATTATAACTCAAGATTACACCCTTCTGAAAATAAGACAATTAGTTGCGCTCATAATGATCGGTATAATTCACTGCCTCACATTGTTGCCGAAATGGAGGATTTTTCAGAAAGAGAAATTGATTCTGAAATCAATAACATAATGAATTATCAGCCTGCAGGAGAACTATATTTCGAATAAATTGAGAAAGATTTAAGATGGAAAATAATGTATTAGTATATGCAGCAACTGACGAAACGGGTTATGGATCAGGAATTTTTCTGTTAGATGAAATTTTTTATCAACCAATTAAAATAGCTGAACGAGACGGTATAATTGCTGTCAAATCTTTGGCATCACATGATAATATTTTATATGACTCTTGGTGGAAAGTAGAAGAAACTCTTTCAGGAAATGGATCTTATTCAAAAATAGATAAATTATATGGTCGGCCACACCAATCTCACGCAATCGCATCTCACAACGGTAAATTTTATGAATCTAGTGCGGATGAGTGCCTCTATGAAAGATTTACTGGAGATGCTTTAGAAGAGATACTAAGAGAGGCAGATGGAGATCCAACATTTCCTCACTATTCTCAAGAAAATATATTAATGACCGAGCGGTTTATTACTGACTTAGTTTCACATAAAGAAGAGTTATATGATTGTGGAAACCATGGTGTTTTCGAAACTTTTTCTGAAGAAAGTATAGCGGATAGAACGACATACCATATGGCTTCCAATGATGATATTTTATATGGTTCAGGGCCGGATGCTTCTGGAATTTATGATGGAACCATTTATGAAATTCTTACAGATAAAAAGATAGCAAAAAGATCTGATGAAGTTCGCTCCTTAGTTTCACATAATGGCAGGTTATATGATGCTGGAAATTATGGAATTCTTGATACTATGTTAAATTGTGGAAGTCGTGAAGATTCAATTGTACCACACACTCACATAAGCGCGATGGCCTCAGTTCCAAGAAAAATATTTGAAGAAGTAAGTATATTAAAAACAAATAATTAATTGAATGGAGAAAGATTTAAGATGAAAAACCTTGAAGATATATTGATGAAAAAACCTATTTTTCTAACTGGAAACAAAAACAAACTTGCAGAAGCAAGAGAAATTCTGCCCTTTGCTTTTGATAATAAAAATTTAGATTTAGATGAAATTCAGTCAATTGATGGAAGAAAAGTAATTGGGCATAAGCTAGATGAAGCTTATTCAAAATTAAAGCGTCCAGTTTTCGTTGATGATTCTGCACTACACATTGATTCAATGAATGGATTTCCTGGAGCATTGTATAAATTCTTAGATAAGGCGGCAGGTTTAGAAGGAATATGTAAAATGGTAACTGCATTAGGAAAAGATCGTAATGCTCAAGCCGTGACTCATATTGGATACTTTGATGGAAAAACAAAAAAGTTCTTTGAGGGAACAATAAAGGGAACAATATCAAAAACTCCTCGAAGCGGTTCAGGATTTGGTTTCGATTATATTTTTATTCCAAAAGGAAGCAAAAAAGCATATTCACAAATTCCGATAGAAGAAAAGAATAAAATCTCTATGCGAGTTAAAGCATTAAACAAATTTGCTAAATATCTAATTCAATAATTTTTTCCCAAGGAAATTTAGACCGACCAAAATGTCCATAAGCTGCTGTCTCTCGATATATTGGTCTCTTCAATTCAAAATATTCAATTATTTTAGCAGGTTTCAACGGAAAATTTTTTCGAATAATCTCAACTAACTCTGCTTCAGACTTTGTTCCAGTTCCAAAAGTATTAACTGAAATAGAAACTGGTTCAGCAACACCAATAGAGTAAGCTAATTGAACTTCGCATCGTTCAGCCAAACCATTTGCAACCAAATTCTTAGCAATAAACCGCGCAGCATAAGCCGCACTTCTATCAACTTTAGACGGATCTTTACCTGAAAATGCTCCTCCTCCGTGTCGACCCATCCCACCATAAGTGTCAACAATGATTTTTCTTCCAGTCAAACCTGCATCTGCTTCTGGACCGCCAATAATAAATTTCCCAGTAGCATTAATATGATATTTAGTTTCAGAATCCAACCAATCGCCACAGACTGGTTTAACAACATTATCAATTACTTGTTTTCTTATCTCATCATGCGAAATTCCGTCATCGTGATGAATAGCAATAACAATCGTATCAACTCGAACAGGTTTTCCATTTTCATATTCAACAGTCACTTGCGCCTTACCGTCTGGTCGAGCCCAAGGCAAAACTTTATTCTTTCGAACTTCCGCCAACTTATGAGTTAATTTATGTGCCAAAGTAATTGGTAAAGGCATTAACTCTTCAGTCTCATTGCAAGCATAACCAAACATCATTCCTTGGTCTCCAGCACCTTGCTCAGTATGCAATCCTTCTTCTGCCGTAACTCCTTGAGAAATATCTGGACTTTGTTCATTCAAAGAAACAATAACTCCGCAATCTTCCCAGTCCAAACCAAACTCCGGATTAGTGTATCCAATATCTTTCAAGGTTTCACGAACTATTTTTTGAATATCTGCATAACCTTTGGTTGTAACTTCTCCAGTTACAAAAATCAAACCCTTCGTTGCAACAGATTCCACAGCAACTCGCGATTCAGGATCTTGTTCCAAAAGAGAATCTAAAATTGAATCTGAAACTTGATCACAAATTTTGTCAGGATGCCCTTCGGTCACCGATTCAGAGGTAAATAATTGTTTCATAAACTTAGTACAGAGATAAACTTAAAAGGAGTATTCTTCAATGTTGTTTACGCACGAGTTCCAGAGCGGTCAAATGGGCAGGGTTAAGGACCCTGTGACTTAGTGTCTTCGCAGGTTCGAATCCTGCCTCGTGCATTTATT
>CAXGHT010000030.1:0-3588 GCA_964010235.1 uncultured archaeon
GAGGATTACCTGCTTCATCAGGATTTGTTACAAATAAAACCGTAATAATAAATTCACCAAACGATTTTCACAAATTCCAACCAAACAATATTCTAATAACAGATTCTTTCAACGGACAAATACTTCCACTAATGCTTCAATCTTCAGGAGTAATTTTCAAGAATGAAGATCTTTCATCCTTCGGAGCAGTAATTGCAAGAGACTTTGAAAAGCCATGTATAGTAAAAGCCAAAATAGACATCAGTTCAGACCTTGAGCAAGCAGAATTAAACGCATCAACTGGAAAGTTATACGGACCTGAACAATCTACAGAATCACAACAAGAAACTGAAGAACCAACAGAGACAATAAACTTGGAAGGAATATACAAAAGTCTGGAGGAAGTAGAGCGAGAGCTAACGACACTAAATGCACAATTAACTGAAGCAAGAAGTCAAAATCTCCTATCGGAATCAGACAGAGAAAAGTCAAAACTAATTTCAGATTTAGAATGGGAAGTAAGAGAACTAAAAGAAAAACTTAGTCGGCATCTACAGTAAACAAGACATCATCACCATCAACATCAAAGATTTTTACTATCGCGCCAGCGTCCAACCAAGCATGAGCATAATTTACAGCCGCAAAAGCATTAACCCAATCATCGCTTTCTTTGAAGTGATTTGCATCAGATAAATAACTGCGAGCCATTTCCAAATATTTTTCTCCAATCTTTTTCTCACGAGAAGACAAATCCTCAGAAAGTTTGACTTTTTCAAGAGCCTGCGCTGTAAGATTCAAATATTTATCCAGTTTTTCAGCAGTTATTTCTTTCATAACAAAACTCCTTCTCCCGCCATTATAAATCCTCCGAAGAGCTAACATTTAAATAAAACAAAAACATTAATACAATATGAAGAAATTTGATTACCATCACTACATTTCAATGATTGTGATAGGCGTAGCAATTCTAATTATTACATTCTTCGTATTTGGTCCAAATGCAAATTTCTTTCAAGGATTTGAAATACCAGCAAATTGTGACAACATACCGGATGCAGCAAATGCAGTCGCATTCTACAAAAATGCAGATTCTGATAATGACGGATTAAGCGATTATTACGAATGTATTTATGGAACAAATCCAGTGGTTGCAGATACTGACGGAGACCACAGAGCTGATGGAAAAGAAGTATACTCAAATCCGCCAACAGACCCATTAACTATCAATTAAGCTAAATAACAACACTTTTAATCAAACTTCAAACACTAAGACTATGATCGAAAAATATGATATTGAGATTCAGAAAATTGTCGACGAAGCAAAGAAAATCGAAGCAAAGACAATTGTAATTCAATTACCTGACGGTCTAAAGAACGACGCAACAAAACTTCAAACCCAATTAGAAGAACTAACTGGAGCAACAATCGTTTTCTGGGCAGGTTCAAATTTTGGATCATGCGATATTCCAACAAATTTACCAAAAGAATATGATATGTTGGTAGCAATTGGTCATGCTTTCGCGTACAACATTAAAGACTGAATTCTACAAAACCTTTAAATAAAATCACCCTTAAGACTAGTTATGGCTTTTCTAGGAATGGAAGGAACACTTGGAACCGGAATCGGTCTCCTCCTAGGATTAGCGTTGCTTAAGTATAGCGGATATGTTGATGCTGTACGAAAGGAGCTTAGTTATATCGCGGCTGGTGCAATGTTTTTGCTACTTAGCTCAGTGACTGGAACTGGGCTTGACGGAATTGCAGGCTTCGAACAAGCCATTCTTTACATAAATATAATTTTTGTAGTAGTTGCATTCCTGTTAACGCTAATCGGCGCATTGTTAATGGCAGTGCAAATCTTTTCAAAGATCAGATAAACTCTGGTCTTTGTTTTTCTTTTTTTGAATATTCTTTTTCGCCAGCGTTTTTTACAAAAAGGCTGTTCGAAACCCTTTTAATCGTAAAACTCGCCCACAAACCATGAGAACACTATTCATTGAAGCATACATAAAAGAAGACATTGAGCCACTTTTAGATAATATAATCAAAACAGTAAAAGAAAAGAAAATCGGACTCGTAACAACAGTTCAACACATTAAAAATCTCGAGAAAGCAAAAGAATATCTTGAAAAAGCAGGAAAGAACGTTCACATTGGAACTCCAGCAAAAAATCTCAAACCAAAACAAGGAATTTACGCATTCCATCCAGGACAACTTTTAGGTTGCGACGCATCAGCAGCAATCGATATTGAGGAAGATGTAGATGCTTTCATATTCTTAGGGACTGGAGAATTCCATCCTTTATTCATCGCATTTAATTCAGATAAACCAATTTGGCTAGCAAATCCTTTAACTCAAACAGTAGAACTTCTTCCAGAGGAACGTAGACGAAAATTCTTTGCAAAACAAGCAGCAAGAATGCATCACGCAGAAGAAGCAAAGTGTTACGGAATGCTCGTATCAACCAAACCAGGACAAGTCTATTTGAATATGGCAAAACGAATGAAAGAACAAGCAGAAAAACTTGGTAAAAAGGCAGTAATCCTTCTTTCAGACACCATTACTCCAAATGATCTTATGAATTATCACGAAGTTGATTGTTTTGTTAATACAGCATGCCCAAGAATCGTAGAAGATCAACCTTTCTACCCAAAAACAATGATTAATGGCAACGAATTGAGCCAGATTTTCGACAATCTAAGCGCCGAAACCAAAGCAAAATCTTTATAAACCTACTAACCAGACTTAAACCACAATGGAAATCCTATCCAAACAAAAGACATTATTGAAGATTAGTTTCAAGCCTATTGATCAAGGTATCTTGAACGCAGTTAACGATAAGATTTGGGAAGAAAAAGACGTAGAATCCTCAGGATTCCAAGTTACACACCCGGAAGTAGGAGAAGCAATTTTTACTGTAAGAACAAAATCAAAAGACGCAAAGTCAGTTTGGAACACAGCAATTACAAATTTAACAAAAGAGTTTGCATCACTAGCTAAACAAAAGCTGTAAGCTTTTTATTCTAATACCTTTTAGACCTTATATGAAGATTAATAGTGAACTAAGAGTTCTAGGTATAGATGATCTTCCACATAAAAGAACTCAAGCCGGTGATAAAATTCTCGCAATTGGAACAATCTTCCGCGGAGGAAAGTTTATGGACGGACTTCTGACAACACATCTAACTTGTGACGGCGACGATTCAACATCTTGTTTCATAAATATGATAAACAAAAGCAAGAACAAAAGTCAACTGAGAGTAATTTTAACAGACGGAATAACTTTTGGAGGATTCAATGTAATTGATATACACAAAATAAGTAAGAAAACAAATATCCCTGTAATTTCCGTAGTAAGACATAAACCTCATTATGATAAAATAAAGAGGGCAATAAAGAACGTATCGCACTGGGAACACAAATGGCATCTAATAGAAAAAGCAGGAAAAATACACGAAGCAATAGTTAACAACAAAACTTTAAACAAACCAGATAACATCTTCTTTCAATGCGCAGGAATAACACCTGCAAAAGCAGCCAAAATTCTACAGCTTACAACCAAGCACGGAGTAATTCCGGAACCGTTAAGAATGTCACATATTATTGGTT
>CAXGHT010000031.1:0-3468 GCA_964010235.1 uncultured archaeon
ACCATCTCCAACTGGATTCAAGAATTCAAACCCCTCCTTCCCTACCACAGACTCAGAACAAAAACCCAAAACCCCGAAGATCTAATCCAAAGCCATACTTTCATGCACAACAATCTTCCTTACAAATTCCAAATACATACCCTCAAACTCAAACAACTTTTCCAAGATACAAAATTCAACCATCATTCAAAATTCCTCCCAATCAAAACCTACCTAGAAAAAATCCCAACCAGTGCCTTTCCACATCATATTTTCAAACCCGAACACCACATCCAAAATCATAGCGATCGCTCTTCTCAGATAAAATTCAAACACCTCAAGATTACAACTTTATCTAAATCCAATTTAGCAAACAAACTCACAGCACTCGCCTTAAACTTAGCAAAGAACAATAAGCAACGTCACGAAGTAATTCAAGATTTCATGTTAACAAATGATACAACCACACTAGCCACAGAAGTCCCTATCTACTTCACAAAAGACGATTTACTTTACTTCAAAAGCAAAGGATTCACAATTAACCCACAAGACTATCAAACACCCGTAACCGGTCATATAGATATCTTACAAATCAGAAACAATTTAATTCACATCTTAGACTACAAACCCGACGCAGATAAAGAAAAACCAATTCAGCAATTAACAATCTACGCCCTTGCCATCGCCTCCAGAACCAAATTAGATCTAAAATCATTTAAGTGTGCTTGGTTTGATGAAAATAACTACTACGAATTCTTTCCATTACATGTGGTTTATAAAAAAAAATAAATTTTTCGCGAACGCTTATTAATTTCTTATTGAATGTTCTTTTTAAGAAAATTCTTCTAAAAGTTTCAAACAATAACATTTATATAAACAAAAACTATACATTTGTACATAAAATGTATACATTACAGTATTTATTCACATCAAAAACCAGAATAAAAATTCTAGATTTGCTTTTGTTTAATAATCGTAGTTATCATTTAAGAGACCTAGCTCGAAAAATCCGTATAACCCCTATTTATGTTTCTAAAGAATTAAAAAAATTAGAAAAAATAAATCTAGTCCATAAGAAAAAAATAGCCAATTTAACTTTATACAAAATAAATAATAATTGTAAGATAAAGGAAGAATTAAAAATAATATTCAAAAAGTGTAATGGAGGATCTAAATAGAAAGTTTTTCCGTGAACGCTTTTCAAAAGGGTTCTTTTGGTGAAGCTTTTCCAAAAAGATTCAAAAATTCCAAAAATGCAAAAATTAATCCAACTAATACTGGTATTTTTATTAACACTTCCTTTAGCTTTAGCTATTGAAGGCAATGATACTACCGAAGGAGATGTAATTAGGTACAAAACAGGTTATATCACGATCAACGCCACAGATGGAGATATTAAAACCCAATCCTTTGGTTCTTATTTCTCAACTTTAGTTAGAAGAACAGATGTATTAGGTTGGGTTACTAATTTGAAATACAATTTCTTCAAACCCAACACTCCAGATTTACATCTACCCGAAAACAATTCTTACAGAAACTTCACTTCAATAACTTTTGATTGGTCCAACGCCACAGATCCCGAATACTTCACACCAAATTACCTATTTGAAATCTGGAATGATTCCTCCGCCACAAATATAAATATGGTAAACTACACTCTAGTTGAAACTACAAACACCACTGCCACAACCGAAACTATAGTTGGGGAAGGCACTTTTTATTGGAGAGTGGCTGCTAATGATTCAGAATATAACTCCACCTTCTCTAACCTAAGAACCCTTACTATAGATCAAACCCTCCCTGCTAATTTTAATTTAACCTCTCCCGCAGATGAAACCTCCTCCACTGACACTACCCCTGTTTTAGAATGGGATTCCAGCACTGACACTAATCTAGATAATTACTCTATAGAAATCTCCACTTTCGCCGACTTCTCTACACTTACCACTACAGAAAACTCCAACACTAATTCCTTCAGTTCCTGGTCTTCCCCTCTAGATGGAGGAGATTATTATTGGAGAGTTCGAGCTGCAGACAAAGCTAATAATCAAAAACTAAGCAACACTACTTTCACTTACACTGTCGAAGCTTCAGAATCTGCAACCATACCTTCCGGAGCCTCAGGCCCAAGCACTAGTGGTGGAGGTGCTAAACCTTTTACTCTAAATATCATAGCTCCAGAAGGAATAACTATTTATCAAGACGACGTAGTCCAAATTCCTTTACTAGTCACAAATCCTTCCAGTATACAATTACGTGGAATCAGCCTAGCTGTCAGTTCAGACGCCCCAGAAATTATACCAACTCTAAGCACTACTAGAATCTCCAGCCTACTTCAAAAATCTCAACAAGAGATATTGTTAACCGTTAACACAGCAAATGCTCCAATTGGTACTTATGGAATCACTATAAATGCTTCCATTACAAATCCCAAATTTAATGATCAATTCAAGTTATTTGCCAATTTATTAGAAAAAGAAACAGCTGGTACAGCTATAACCATTGAACAGATAGATTTTGCTAAACAGCTATTTAACGGCAATCCCGAATGTTTAGACTTATCTGAATACATCACCGAAGCTGAATTAGCTGCCCAAGCTGGATTTGGAGCTAAAGCCTTAAGCTTAGCCAACAACGCAGTTGAAGTCTGTAATAAACTCTTAGAACAAAAGAAAGTCTTCGGCTCAATTACAACCCAAGCTACTTTATTTAACAGGGTCAAAACCACGGTAACATCCAGAACTTTCTTACTAATCGCACCTCAAATCCTTGGCCTACTAGTCTTACTTGGAGTCATCTTCCACTTTATTAGAAAGAAGAAGAAAAACTTATAAAATTGAAGAGAACTAATCAAAAACTCCGGAAAATATTGTAAAAAAGACAATCTAAACATGTCCCAACAAGTAGAATTTTTATTAAAAAGAAACTTAAGGCCTCTTAAATATTTCTTTTCCGCCAACACTTATCAATTTCTTTCCCAAGAGTTTTTTTCTAAGAAAGCCCAAAATATAAGTATTTTTATAAGTGATTAAATCAGTAATTATATAAAGATATATCTAAGAAAATAGGAAAGTATATAAATAAGTTAATATATAAGTATAAGTAATGACACACACCTTCTTAGTATATCGAAGAGAGTCGCATCTCGCGGCTTTCTGCTTTTTTTTAAAGCTCTTCTTTTTATTTCTTTTATTTATAGTTTTGGGACTCGCTTCTTCTCAAGAAGTAACAGCTCAAACTACTGATAATGCTTCCTTACAATATGTTTGGAATGAATCCTGTTCCACTAATAATGCTTTATGTTGGATTCCTTGGATAGCCACTGAGGAAGGTAGCGCTCGAGTTGACTTAGATTTATTAAACATCACAGCCGAGAATGCTTCTTTTGCTGATTCTGTAATTTCTGATTATTTATTCCCAAATGCCGCTACTTTTACTCGAATTGACAATGTCACAATAAACAAAGACCTCAGAGTCTTAGGTAATTCT
>CAXGHT010000032.1:0-3463 GCA_964010235.1 uncultured archaeon
TCGTCTTTTGTAAATCTGTTTGACATACTATTCTCCTCCAGATTTGCTTTATAAACCTTATCTTCTGTCAAGTTCTTTTGCATATTCGATTAATCTTTCCGAACTCTGATTTATCACAAAGGGAATTACAAAATTTGATACAATATTATCTATCTTTCCGAACTCTGTTATTCGGTAGCCTGAATGAATTTTCTCAATCAGTTTCATATCCTTTAGGCGTTTAATCTGCCGAGAAACATTTGGTGCTGAAGCTCCGGATTTACCTTCAAGCTCATTAACAATAAAATCAACTTCCAAAGGTTTGTTGAGTTTCCGAGCTTTGACAAACAATTCAAATATATCTACAATTATATCTCGACTTTCACCTGGTTGAAGCAACCCAATCGACAAAAGAAATTTCCGAGAAAGTTCTCGATCATCAAGACTATAGGGTGACTCATATTTACGCAAAGTTATCTCTTGAAGCGGAATATCTCGAAGACTCTTCTTAACCATATTAGTTCTATCTGATAGAAGTATTTATTAATTTCTTTGATAAGGCAAACTCATGAAACATTTAGTTACTGGTGGAGAAGGTTTCATTGGAAGTAAGATTGTTGAACGATTAAATTGTGAGTCTTATGATAAGAATTCGAAGCAGGATATTTTGAACAAGGAAAACTTATCTGAGGCTCTTGGAGATATTGATGTAATATTTCATGCTGCTGCAAAGATTAGTGTTCCAGAAAGTCAAGAAAAACCTGATGAATATCATAAAGTAAATGTTGAGGGAACTGAGAATGTTGTAAATCTATCTAATGCAAAAATAATCTTCTCGAGTAGTGCCGCAGTTTATGGTGAATATGATCGAAAAGTTTCAGAAGACGATGAATTGAATCCGGAATCTAATTATGCGAATAATAAAGTTGAAGGTGAGGCACTGGTCTCAAAAAGGAAAGGGCTTTCGCTGAGATACTTTAATGTGTACGGTCCTGGTCAAGGTAACGCTGGAGTTATTGCAATTTTCATAAAGAAAGCATTGAACAATGAAGATTTAATCATAACAGGAGACGGAAATCAAGAGCGAGATTTTGTCTATGTTAACGATGTTGTTGATGCAAACATAGCCGCCGTAAGCTATTCTGGTCCCGAAAAAGTGTTTAACATAGGTTCAGGACGGAGCATAAAACTTCGAGATTTAGCTGAATTAATCATCAAATTATGTGACTCAAAATCAAAGATAATTCTAGAAAAACCACGTTACGGAGACCTATTTTACTCCTGTGGAGACATTACAAAGGCCAAAACTGAGTTAAACTGGGCGCCAAAAACTGACTTAGAAACTGGTTTAAAAAAAACTATTGAATTTTACAAATAATTTTTTTACCTATTTATTGTTAATATTGAAAATAAATAAGATTCTCAATTAATTTCTTTCAATATTGAAATTAAATATGCTATTTTTGCATTTTTTGCTTATTTTTTAGAGCGTAAATAACCCAAATTCTTATTAAAACTTTTAAGAAATTATTAAAATTTATATATATTATTTACAATATTGAAAACAATTAAGGGAAATTTCAGAAATTTTTCAGAAATCCAAAATTTGTAAAAATATCCTACCTATTTTCCAAAATTTCACTTTCTAAATTCTGAGTGCGTTTAATGTATATTATACGAACTAATGCTCATCAAGAGATAATCCTTATTAATCTCCGACCCCCTACTACTACATGTCTAAACGAGAATTATACAACTACTTATCGGAGTGGATAAAGCAACTAGAATTATTTAGATTAAAGCGAGTTAGTAAATACAATAAACATTTTGCAAGAACTCATATGAACAAAGTACATACTCTAGAAAAGAAAGCATTTTCGAGTAGAAGAGCAATTCCGGGATCAGAACATGATCAATATATTCAACTCAATAAGTTATTGATTGAATCAGAACACATACTTGATAAGAAAACTGAGAAATATGGTAAAGAAGCTTTGAGAGTTGCTAAGAATTTTTTCACACAAATTTCTCCACCATAAACACTTTACGAAGCCCCTATTTTCATCTTTAGGTGGGGGTAAATGGATAAAATATAGGGTATAAAAAGGGCTAATTTATTAACATTAAACGCAATTAATAATATGCTGCATAGATTGGAATCTGAATTAAAGATCCGCGGTTTTTCCGCAGATACTATTAAATCCTACATGTTCCACAATCAAAAATTTGCTGACACATTAACTAATCATCCCAAAGAAGTTACTGAGAGAGAAATAAAAGAGTATTTGGGCGGTATCATTTCCCAAAATAACTATGCTCCATCGACTATCGCACTGACAAGAGCAGCACTAGTATTCTATCACAAGGAAGTCCTAGGGAAAAACATCAAAATTAAGTCACCAAAGATACCAAAAACGCTACCTGTGGTGTTGACTAAAAGTGAAATAAAGCGTATGATTATCTCTGCAAAGGATCCAAAGCATAAACTGATGATTAAACTACTCTATTCCTCAGGATTAAGACTTTCTGAACTTCAAAAGCTTAAAGTAAATGACTTGGAAATCGCTCAACGAATAGGATGGGTGCGTAAAGGTAAAGGTCAGAAGGATCGTATGATCATCTTATCGGAAGACCTATGTAGAGACCTTCATAGCTACATAAGTAATGAGAATAAGTACTTGTTTCCTGGAAGAGATGAAGATAAACCTATATCAGTAAGGCAGATACAAAACATAGTAGCGAAAGTATCTAACGCAGCACAGATAAACAAAAACGTACATGTACATACTTTAAGGCATTCTTTTGCAACACATCTTCTAGAAAACGGAACAGATATTAGAAAAATCCAAGCACTATTAGGACATTCTAATCTAAACACAACGCAAATCTACACGCATCTATCAAATAAAGATCTTAAGCAGGTTCGTTCACCTTTGGATGAACTATAAACATGTGTTTAACAACTACTTTATTCTAAAGAACACACTTTTCTCATCTAAACGTTTAGCCAAGAAACCCCAATTATGTAATTTGTTTAATTTCAAACTAGAATTAGATCGAGAGATATTAAACTTCTGTGCAACAGTCTTTGCATCTACTTCATTCTGGGATTCAATAAGCTGAACTATCTGTTCTTCTTGGTTTGATAAATTAGCACGAGGAATAACGACCGAAGGGAGTTTATCATCCTTGCGTCTGGCAGCGGGTCTCTTACGTTCTAAAGCGCCCACTCTTTCATCCAAACCATCTAGCTTATTGTTTATCTCATTCAAAGCATCATTAGTAGAATGTAATAGTTGTTCATTAATGATCTTTGATTGAGTAAGAGGATGTTCACTTAGTTCTCCATATATGTCTTCCCAACTTCTGAGGACTTTGTGTTTATCAACTTCTTCTTTTTCTACTGTTTTAGTTCTTCGCTTTCTTCTCAGAAGCTTTCTAAGTGTTTTTTTGATAACCATTTCTGTTTAAACACGTTTAGACC
>CAXGHT010000033.1:0-3398 GCA_964010235.1 uncultured archaeon
TTGCGCAGAGAAACTAAATGAATTGGAATTTGTAAATCCGATTGTTAATTTGATTAGTGGTGATGTTGATTATGAGGTTGCTGATACTACTAATGCTGAGAAAATGTCTGCTAAGTTTGATAAAATAATTATTTGTGGGACTGCTGTTGCAGACAATAAATATCTTGAAGATAAATTTGAGTGGTTGAAAGATTTTGACAAACCAGTTCTCGGGATTTGTTCAGGAATTCAAATTATTTCTAAAACTTTTGGCGGAGAAATTGTTCCAAAGAAAGAAATTGGAATGGTTGAAGTCAAAGGCAATTTGTTCGGTCAGAAGAAATTCAAAGCCTATGCTCTACACACAAACGGAATTTCAAAATTATCTGAATTTAAAATTTTGGCTCGGAGCAAGAAAAGCGTTCAAGCAATCAAACATAAGTCAAAGGAAATTTATGGAGTTATGTTTCACCCAGAAGTTAGAAATGAATGGGTTATTTCTGAATTTATAAAAACTTGAAATCTTTAGTTACTTTATCAATCTTTATTGGAGTATCTGGTCCAATTGCTAGTGCTGTTTTTGATCCTGAAGGAATTTCTGTTCGTCCAGCATCTGTAACAAGATAAGTTATTAGTTTTTCTCGTTTTGCTTTTCGATGTACTTGAAGTAAGGTTTTCAAATCTGGACATTTTAATACAATCTTTTTCATGCCTCGTTTTCTCCATTCTGAAAATTCTTTTCTATTTATTGAAAGAAGTGATGCTTCGACTGCAGCATGTGCAACTTGGGCTGCGATTTTTCCTCGGCTCATTCCAAGCTCCATATTTACTATAATTACTTGTTTTAATTCGCCCATGAGTTTTATTGATAGTTTTAGTTTATATGCTTTGGGAAGATATATAATTGAGTAAAGGTAAATTTTATTATGGTGAAACGTCGCAGAAAATCTACAAAGCGCAAGTTTAATTTATCGGCGTTGAACGTTGATGTAAATATGCAACCGATTTTACTTTCTGCAATATTTTTTGGTTTTGCAATCTCATATTCAAAATTCTACAAGGCAGTAAGTATTTCAGAGGCGCTTTATGATTTTGTTTTGGCTGTTGCAGTTTCTTATTTATTCCTAATTTTTGTTTACAAGTTGTTCAGCAAGTTCCTGTATTACAAAAATTCAGAAATGATAAAGAACAACAATCCTACGAACTATTTTTTGATTATTGCTACAGCCGTGTTGAGCAACGGTAGTATTCTTTTTCTGGATTTGATGAACTTTGATTTGAAGTTTAAGAGAAGCTATAAACCGTTCTTAAAGGAGGGCTGGCGTTCTGGTGGAGGATATGAAACCACTTATCGAAGCGCGCTTCTAGTTTCTTTGATTCTTTTCTCTGCAATAGTTTCAATAGTTCACAGTTATTATGAAAGCGCAGTTACTTATTACTTGATGCATATATTGATCTGGAATTTGATTTGGGCAGCAATTCCGATATCTGCCATATTCAGCGCATTGTTTATTATTCCAGGAAGCCTTGGCCTTCCAGGCAGTGTCCAATTACTGAAAAACACACGAATGTTCGTTCCTGAAACTGGAGGAACAAAAATGTTATTTGCAAACAGAAGAATGTGGATCTTCTTTGGGACTCTTTCATTTATTTGGGGAATTGGATTATTAATGAATACTAATCTTATGGGATTATTTATGTTTTCATTACTTGCTGCGATTGTAATGTTATTATTATTGTTGATACTTTGGGATTTTAGGGGAAATAGTAAATCAAAATTCTTTGTAGGTAAAAAAAATGTTCTTAAGTAAAAAGTTTCTTGTAGTTTGAATAAATCTTTTGTGTAACTTCCTTTTCAGTTTTTCCTAGAACTTCGGCGATCTTTGTAATTGATTGAGTTATATTTGATGCGTCATTTCGTTCTCCTGATTTTGGAGCTAAGAATGGTGCATCAGTTTCAGTTAATAATTTATTTAATCCTGCTCGCTTTACCAGTTTCTTGAATGTTTTGCTTCGAACAATCATTGTTGGAATTGAGAAATAAAATCCTGCTTTGATTGCTTCTTCTGTTGGTTCTAACTTTCCGCAAAAGCAGTGCATAATAACTGGTACTTTTGCTGCTTTCATTACTTCAACAGTTTCCGCCTCTGCGTTTCTTGAGTGAACTATGATTGGTTTTTTGATTTTGTTTGCAAGTTTGATTATTTCTCTAAGAACTTCTTTTTGTCGAGCTTGCTTCTTTTTGTCTTTTGTCCAGTGGTGATCCAAACCCACTTCGCCAATTGCAATAATATTATTTTTATTGTTTTTAATTTGATTAAGGATTTCTTTTAGTTCTTTGTCAGAAAGATTTCCGGCTTCTGTTGGATAAATTCCTAGTGCGGCTTCTACAATTTTGTATTTCTTTGATAATTCAAGAACTGCTTTGTTGTCTTGGGGATTCAAACCGTTAGTAATTACCTTTTTTACTCCGGCTTTTTCCATGCGCTTGATAGTTTCATCTATGTCTTTCTGAAAGTTCTTGTATGTGTAGTGGCAATGCACGTCTACTAAGTTCATAGTGATTTCAATGTCGTTTTCAGGCTTTTAAGGTCTTTTGCTTTGTTGATTTTTCCTGCATGTGGTTTAAGAAAATAAGTCATATGGCTCTTGATTGTTGAAAATTTTGTATTGTATTTCTTAGTGAGTTCAATATATTCATTTGCTAATTTTAATTGGTTGACTTCTTTGTACTTTCCAGTCTTTATGAAATCATTACATTGTTTGAAAATTGCTGGGTTTTTTGCAGCCGCTCTTCCAAACATTACATAGTCACAATTAGTTGTGCTTATTAGTTGTAATGCATCTTCGGGAGAATTAACATCACCATTTCCAATTACGGGAATATCGAGTTTGCTTTTCAATTTCTTAATATGGTCCCAGTTTGCGCCACCGCCTCTTTTTGTTGCTGCAGTTCTTGGATGAAGCGTTACTGCTGTACAACCAACATCTTGAGCAATCTTCCCAATTTTTAGATAATTAATATTTTTGTCTGAATAACCTGAACGAATTTTTGCAAATACTGGTTTGTTTGTTGATGAGACTAATTTGCTTAGTATCTTTCTTACTAATCTTGGTTCCTCAAGTAGAATCGCTCCTACTTTTTGTCTTTGTGCTTTGCTAACTGGGCATCCTAGATTGTAATCAAAAACATCAACTTTGTCTTCAATGAATTTTACTGCTGCTTCAATTTCGTCAAGTTTAGTTCCCGCCAGTTGAATTCCTACTGACTTTTCTTGTCTTCGATCAATATTTACTTTATCAATTCCTCTTGCTAATGCGGCGGCATAAGTCATTTCAGTGAATACTAAACCCGCACCGTATTTGTAACACATTATTCTAAATGCTGTATCTGAAACTCTGACCATTGGTGCTGCAAA
>CAXGHT010000034.1:0-3179 GCA_964010235.1 uncultured archaeon
AAAGGTATTTGATCTCTTGGGCGCATCGCAAAATCCATGAACTCTTTCTGTTCTTGCGGATCTGTCATATTGTAATTTGCTGCAAGTTCACCCTTCAGGTTATTCATTCCTACTTGGGTCTGGAAACGTGCCATCTGTTGTCCGACGGCAGTGTTTACCATTTTCTGACTCTCTTTTACTCGCATTTTATACGAATCAGAGTCAGGTTTGTAATAGGCTTCCCACGGGTCGAACGAACCTTCTTCAAGTTTAGGTTCATTCTTTTTAGTCGAATTTCCTGGTTCACCAGACAACTTATTCCTCATTGCGTCAACAACATCTGGTCTGTTTTTCAACATCTCTCCAAGTTTTCTGTACTGTTCAACTTCACCTTCAAGTCTCCTGTAATCAGCATCACGCTTGTCATACATTGATTGAAACTTTTTTGTTTCGTTTTCCCAGTCTGAACTTGCTTCTTCATGTTGTTCACCTTGTGAAATAGGTTCTTCTGTAACCTGTCCTTCGGTTTGCTGTAGGTCTTCCATTAGTTACCTCCTTGTGATTTTTTCTATTATTGACTACACACTCTCGTATGTTCAAAGAAACAGAACCACTGATATTAAGTAGCCTCAACGCCTTTTCAGGCACCCTTCTCTTCAGCCATTGCTTTTCTTTGTATTTTGACTTCTTCTCGCGCAATTGCTTTGTTAATTGCTGTCTCAAGTTTATTGATATTGGTCTTTTCCTTGTATCGAGAGCTTTTTTCGATCTCGCCAAGTTCTCCCTTGAATTTCTCCAGTTCGGCCCTTTTATTGGCATGAAGCATTTCACGCTCTGCCGTTTGTAGGTCGCCTTGAAGTTTCTTAATCTGCCCTTGAGCACCTTGCAACTGACCCTGCAACTGAGCAATCAGTCCCTTGCGTTTAAGAACGCCTTCTTTGTCGAAGATCTCTGTTTTCTTTAAGACCTCGACATCATCAACCAGATTCAACTTGTAGGCTTCAAGATACATATTGTATTCCTGCATCCTGTTGCTTGGCATTGTTGAACCCGATATTATCCGAACGTCATGTTGACCGATAGTAATATCGTTCTCTATTGACATTAATTCTTGTCGTTTGTCATCGTATAATTTGTTATTGACTGTAAATTCAGTCAAATCATTGTTTGGCTGTACAATTCTGAATGTCTTGCTATATTCGTAATGTCCTTTCGCAAAATTGTATATTACAGTTCCAAGTCTTGTCAAACTTGCTTCGATATCACGAAGCTTTGATTTCCCCCTGCTTTCTCCCATTTCAGAAAGCATTGCGGTTCCACGAACTGTTTCTGGTGCCGCTTCTTTAAATCCCTGCATAAGTTCTGGTATTCCAAAATTCAAATCTATGTAGTGTTCAACACGGTCTATAAGATGGTAGAACTCACCTGCCAAAGGTTGTGGAGCTGGGAAGTGTGGTTCGCCAAATTCTGGATTATATGGTATAACCGCATTTGGATTAGCCCAGTCACGCTCTATCTGGCCAATATCATCAACACTGCCCTCTGGAACTAAAAGTTTAAGTCCTGCAGAGGCTTGTGCGTGCGATAGTGTTAAACTGAATAATTTATTTAATAATCTCTGTGAATCCTTTACCTTAGATACATCCGATTTTGGATATGGTGTATTAGTCCAAATATTAGGGACTGGTATTATTGGGTAGGCATTTGTGTTTAGGACTCTTTCATAGAGGACATAGCTTCCAACAGAACAAGTTATTTTTATTCTTGTTTGTTGTACTTCTAGGGCTTGTACCAGTCCCTTTTCAAAAGCTTCTGCATTTTCCTGTGCTATCTTTTCAAATTGCTCAATAGTGACAATCTTTTCAGCACCTGTTCTTGTGTCAAATATTCTGTAAAAAGGTACTTTAATCTTTTCAAAATGTTCTATAATCCTGTATTTTCCATCGCCCATATAATCCTTATCTTTTACAACATCTGGTGTAAACGATGTAGATGAATTTTTCTTTGAAGAAGAAGGATAGTCCTCTTCATCATCCATTGGCTCTATTTCATCTATGAATTCAATAAGGGAGGGATACAGGTCGAGAAGCTGTGATTTTGTTAATATGGTGGAAAGTAACAGACCTGATGCATCATCATAATATCGGTCTCGTGACGCTGGGTCAACGTAAACCCTAAAAGGATCAAGGTATGTAAACTTTACTTCACCCCTTCCGTAGTCTGCTTCTGGATCTATATATACATAAAAATAACCCAATCCAGCAACCGCGTAATCATGTACAGCCTGCTTGAACTGAGTTGAACCGTCTGAGATATCCCAGACATATTCCATAATAGTACGCCATACTGCAGATAAACGACTATCAGAGTCTTCCCTCCCTACAGCTAAGAATCTTGGAGATCTTGAAGTAAGTAAAGATTTAAGTTTATCAACAGCGGCGTAAACTCTGTCTATAACAAAGTCTGCCTGTCCGACAGCTTGTAATGCATCGGATTCTGCTTCGGTATAATGATTTCCGAGCACAAAGTCTATTGAATCTCTTGCTTCCGCATCCCATTCAATTCTGGCATCACGCCACCTGCGCCAGAGTTCTCTAGATCTTTCAGTTTTATCTTTTTGCTCGTCTATGTCGTATTGAGGCAAATTATATTCCTAAATATATAATATATATAATATAAGCCAAAATGGCAGGTTTGTCAAGTACTTTTTTTATTTTTTTTAAATACTCGACTAAATCTCTTTTCCCAATCCTTAATTGAAATGCCTCTTCTAGGAGAATCTCCTTTACCAGCATCAGACTTTTTTGAGAAGACAGATTTATCTTTTACGCTGCTTTTTGTCCCGTCATCCAATTTATAACTTTGTTTTTAATCTTTTTACCCTTTTTCTTATCCATTCTCTCATCAAAGTCAGATACATCAAACTTTCTGCTTAATGGAGCTCTTGAACTAACACACGCATACCAAAGACCATCAAGAAGGTCATCGTTCTTTCCTTTTGGGAATTGAAACATTTCATCCACAAGTTCGGTATGTGTTTTCTTAATATACAATTTCTTTCTATTAACTATAGGACAAAGCAGAGCTTCAAGCCTATCTTCCTTTTTAATTCTTGTTGGAGGTCTTTTGCCACGTATAACACCTGGCATGAGTTTTCTGTCCTTAGAAGACAGTTCCATTACAGCATCTTTTATAACTCC
>CAXGHT010000035.1:0-3079 GCA_964010235.1 uncultured archaeon
AAAGGCACAACAACACTAGCTATGCGATATAATGGCGGTGTAGTTCTTGCAACAGACAATCGAGTAACGATGGGAAATATAATTATCTCTAAAGTAGATAAGGTTTTTCCAGTTACAGAGTATTTAGCAATGACAACTGCTGGAACTGTTTCAGATAATCAAATGATTCTAAAACATCTTCAAGCAGAAATGAAATTATATGAATTGGAAACTGGAAAGAAAGCAACTATGGAAAACTTAAGTTCAGTTTTGCAAAATATAATTTACAGCGGTTACAAATCTTGGAACCCATTCATGCTTCAAAATATTATTGCGGGTTTAACCAAAGACGGTTCATTCCGATTAAAATCATTAGATCCTTCCGGAGCTTCAATAGAAGATCCATATACTGCAACAGGTTCAGGTATGATGTTTGTACTTGGATTAATGCAAGATAGTTACAAGGAAAATATGTCCGAGCAAGAGGCAGTTGATTTAGCAGTCCGTTCAATTCATTCAGCTGTTCGAAGAGACTCAGGTAGCGGTGATGGAATAAGCATTGCAGTAATTGATAAGAAAGGATACCGAAGATTACCAGACAAGAACATATCCATGATTCTTAACGAATAAATATTTACACCAATTATGGCAACAGTAATACAACAAATCATAAATAAAATACCTAAAAGTAAACAGATTTCTAATCAGAGCTATGAAGGTGCAAATATAATTCTTTACACTAAAAGTAAGGAATTTTTCAAGAAGGGCACTCCGACTGTAAGAGAACTTGTTAATGAATTCAAAAAGAGAATTGAGTTACGATTAGATCCAAGTCTTTTGACAACTGAAAAGAAAGCTGAGGAGATTGTTAAGGAACTTGTTCCAAAATCTGCAGGAGTTACAAGAGTTTTATTTGAACCTGCTAGAAGTGTTATGATTATTGATGCAAAAAATCCTAACGATGTTATTGGGCAAAAAGGTTCGTTGATTCGAAAGATTAAGGAAGAAACTTTTTGGAGTCCAGATGTAAGACGAGATGCAATTATTCAATCCAAAATTACTGATTTAATTCGAAGAGTTCTCCACGAAGACTCAACTGAAAGACGAAAGTTTTTGAACAAAGTTGGGGAGCGGATTTATGAATTCAAACGTGCGAGAGATGATTCTGAAATGTGGGTTAGAATTTCATTCTTAGGTGCAGCTCAACAAGTTGGACGATCTGCTTTCTTAATGCAGACTCCTGAAAGTAATATTCTAATTGATTGCGGAATTAATCCAGCAACTAACGATTCTTCAACTTATCCGCGGATTAATGTTCCAGAATTTGATATGGCTGAATTGGATGCAGTAGTTATTTCTCACGCGCACTTAGATCACTGTGGATTTTTACCATATATTTTCAAATACGGATATGACGGTCCGATTTATTGTACTGCTCCAACCAGAGATATTATGGCAATGTCCCAATTAGATTACACTTCAATCGCAGTTGCACAAGGAAATAAAGGAATTTATTCTTCTAAAGAGGTTAAGCAAACTGTCAAAAATACTATTGCTTTGAAATACGGTTCAGTTACAGATATTACTCCAGATGTTAGATTGACTTTACACAACGCAGGTCACATTTTAGGTAGTGCGATGTGTCACTTTAACATCGGTGATGGATTTCATAATTTACTTTATTCAGGCGATTACAAAGTAGTTAATACGAAATTATTGAACGGTTCACATTATACTTTCCCTCGAGTTGAGACGTTTATGACTGAAGCAACTTATGGTCATCCTGAAAGAGTATCTCCTGATCGAGCAGTATCTGAGAGAGAATTTAAGGAACATGCGATGAAAGTTATTAATCGGAAGGGTAAATTATTGATTCCAGTTCTTGGAGTCGGTAGAGCTCAGGAAATAATGGTATTGGTTGCAGAACTATTCAAAGAAAAGAAAATAAAAGACATTCCTGTTTATGTTGATGGTATGGTTTGGGATATTACTGCAATTCATACAGCTTATCCCGAATTCTTAAGTACTGCGTTGAGAGACCAGATTAATGCAGGTAAGAATCCTTTTGCGGCAGAGTTCTTCAAGCAAGTTGGATCTGGAAAAGAAAGACAATTAGTTATCGATGGTGGACCAGCAATTATTATCGCAACTTCGGGAATGCTTGTCGGTGGACCTTCAGTTCAATATTTGAAGAAACTTCATGATGATCCTAAAAATTCAGTTGCGTTTGTAGTTTATCAATTTTATAATAGTCCTGGAGACAGAATGCAAAAAGGTGAGCGTACAGTTATGCTCGACGGTGAGCAGCTTAATGTAAAAATGGAAGTTTCTTCATTCTCGTTATCAGGTCACGCAGATTTCAAAGAATTAATGGATTATATGCAGAAGTTGAAACCTCGACCAAGAAAAGTTATAGTTATTCATGGAGAAAAGTCTGCAACAATTTCTCTTGCAAGACACATTCATAAAAGATTCAGAATTGAAACAATTAGTCCAAAACCTATTGATAGTTTAAGGTTGAGATAAAAGTTTAATCACTTAAACATCTCTAATTCAAAACCTTGATAAATATCCTTTAGCAAAAGAAAGTTGTGAGTAATCATGAACAAAGAGTTTTACAAGACCAAAGAATGGTTAAAAATTAAAAAATTAGATAGAGCTCAACTTCTTCTAGTTTTAGAAAATCTAAAACGTGGAACTATAATTTATCGAACAAAAAATATTGAAAACTTACTTAACAAAACAAAAATATCTTATCAAACCTATAGTGGTGGTAAAAGAGGTTCATTATTAATTGCAAGACAAAAATACTTAGATAAATTTAACAAAGAGTCGAGGAGTCATGAAATGAATGGTTGGATTTTAAGTTATCCTGCTTGTTGCACTGCAGAATACACTCGTAAACGCACACCAACTGAAAAGAAACATCAATTAACAGATACACATCATAAAAGTTATACTTTTGGAAAACAAATTGAAAAAACAAAAAAGATACCAGAACACTTATTCTATTTAGTTCCAAGTCTTACACCTTGTAAGATTGATTGTAAAAAAGCAAAAAAACTATTAATTTCCTGGATGAAGACTTTGAAAAAAAATG
>CAXGHT010000036.1:0-3058 GCA_964010235.1 uncultured archaeon
ATATGAGGATTCATTGACTGCAAGTATTGAATATACTTGTCCTGAAGGTCATTCTGGTGAAATTGAGATTCCTTTTGAACGTCGAAAACTTACTATTAAAAATTTGAATACTGGGAAAAATAAAAGAAAACCTGGAGTTTCATTTAATTGTAAAACTTGTGATTTTGAGATTAAAGTTGTTAAGTTGAAGTAGACTTTTCAATACGTTTTTGTAAAGAGTTTCGGTATTCTTCTGCGCTGGTGAAGTTTTCGTTTGGATTCTCCAAGACATATCTTGAATATAATTCTACAACTAAACTGAAATAATATCCGTATAAATCATTGTAGTTATCTTTTGATTCAACCAACTTTTCTAGAACAGTTCTATATTCAGATTCTAGTTTTTCTAGAGTCATTTTTCTTACAGTTTCGTTCTGTTCGTATAGTCGATCTGTTAACTCTTTAGTCATAGATTTTTTCTTATACTAACAAATAAAAGAGGTTTGAAATTCACTAACTATAAAAAATATTGACGCGGAATAAATTTATGAAAGATAAGTTAGTTGTTTGGATTTCTCGGCTTTTGAAAGTTCAGGTGCGCAGTGTTGAAAAAGTTCTTTACAATTTTATTCCTGCATTTATCTTTGCACCGATAATATTTTATTACGGTTATATTTATTCAGAAATTATTCTTCAGTTAATTGCGCTGTTTGTGTTTGTGATTGATGCTTATCATTTTGTTAGAAGATAAAGTTAATGAATTGGAAACTTCTGTTTTTTAATAAATTCTGAAATTTCTTTCTTGATTGCGGTTGGATTATTTATGACAATTATATGATTCTCTTTTGGAATAATATCAAGTTTTGAGTGCTTTATTAGTTTGTGTATTCTTTTTGCCACTGGAACTTTGAATATACTGTCTTTTTCTCCTTCAATAATTAGCGTTGGTTGTTTAATTCTACGAAGTGCTTTTGTAAGATTGAAATTTGAAAGATTTTCGTATGTGAAGAACCATGATTTGAATGAGGTATGTGTGATGTCAGATAATATTCTTCTTGGACTATAATCCTTAGTGCCTGCAAACTTGTTGAAGTCTACGTGCGAACCTTTTTTTGAACCTTTTTTAGATAGTGCTTTGTTGATTAAGTTGGTGAATCGTGTCTGTCTGAACAATGTCTTCAGAGCTTTTGGGGATTTGTATGTTGTGCCAATAAGAATGTACGCTTTTGATTTATTTGGGAAAAGTTCGTGAAACTTGATTGTAATTACTCCGCCAAATGAATGTCCGACCACAATAAATTTGTTAATCTTTTCTTTTTTTATAATCTCATTTATATCTCTTGCAAATTTTTTTAATTGATAATCTTCGAAGTTGTTTGGTCTTTCGGATTTTCCATGTCCTCGTAAATCAATTGCCAAAGTAGATATTCCTTTTCTATGGAAATATGTTCTTTCTTTATTCCATGCTGACAAATCTCCTCCTGCTCCGTGAATAAAAATTAAGAATTCTTTTGAGTGTCTCGATATGTTGTAATTGATTTTTGTTTTGTCAAAACTATTTATCTTTCTCTGCATATTTGAGATAGTTTATTCTGACTTTTAAGTTTGTTGAAAAAATGACTGCTCGAGAAGAGATTTGAACTCTTGACCTCTGCATTATTGGCGCAAGTCAATCCGCGAAGATTCTTTGCGATACCAATGCAGCGCTCTACCATACTGAGCTACCCAAGCATGAGTTCTGGTGTTTTGGTTTGTTTTTAAGAATTGTTATTTTTCTTTTTCTTGCCGATATGTATATTTACTGTTCCGTCCTTTACTTGAATAATGTTTCCATCTTTTCCCATGTTTTTGATAAATTTGTTTGCTAATGGATTGTCAAAAAATTCCATATCTCTTTCATGTTTAATTTGCTCTTGAATATATTCTTCACTTGCTTTTATTTTGGCGTTCATCATTTCAGCTTCTTTTGAATAGAGGACTGATAGATTTTCAAAAATACCTTGCTTACTCTCCAATCTTTTAACTTCAAGTTTGTTTCTTTCAACTAACTTTTGTGTTTCGAGACTTGGTCTGTTAACGATAATTGTAGTTCTTAGTTTTAACCCGTATGCAGTAAGCGCATTTGTTATTTCGTTTTCCATATATTCTGACATGATTTCTTTATTATCCGGAAACATTTCCGACATCCCAGTTATGGCTTCAGAGATTTGTTTGTGTACTGTTGTTTCAATGTTTAATTTTTGTTCAAGCCTTTCGGAAGTTAGATCTTGTCTTGTAATCAGCTCGTTCATGAATTCATAAATATGTCTTGGATCTAATTCAATTTGAATTTTTGCTCCGATTTCTATTAATTCATCGTCCTTTGGTTTGTATAATCTATTTTCAAGTTGGATTTCTGCCAGAGTTCCGCCACGCAGTATTGCAGCATTTGACTCTGAAGGCAGAATATCTCCAGGAACCAGTAGTTTGTAATCTGATTCGCTTGATAATGAGTCTTGTTTATCCAATATTGCTAAGAATCCAGATTTTATTGTTTGTTCTCTTGGTACTTTGCCATATTTTACTAAATCCATATTATTTCCCAACAGACAAATTATAAAAAGACTGTTTTGTAGCATTGTTAAAGTTTATATTTGGTATCTTGTGTTTTCCAACTTCAGTATATCTTTTAATTGACTGCATAATGTTTCTTGCTGGTTTGTAAATCTTTGTTCGTTTTGAACGTCCAACAGTCATTGATTGTTCTACGAGTTCTTTGCAAGTTTCTATTAATTCATCTTGAAAAGATTCTTTTGTGTTCATTGTCTCAAACAAATTGTCTATTTGGGTTGCTAGAGGTCTTGAATTAGGGATGTGTTGTAAATATTTCATTAAGTCTTGTTCAATTGCAGTTGGAATGTTTTGGAATTTATTTGCAAGCCTGAATTGTGATTGAATCATTCCTGAAATTGCGGCGAGTCTATTTTTTGCGGGTTCGTGGTCTTTCTTTTTAATACATGCCAAATAATTTGATAGTGCTCCAATTAAGTTTCCATTATCTTCATCAACACTTCCTTGCGTATATAATTCATTGAAAGGT
>CAXGHT010000037.1:0-2808 GCA_964010235.1 uncultured archaeon
TAATTGTTGATCCAACTCGAAGAGAGGAACAAATAATGGAAGATAGAATTCATATCGGAACCATTGACAACGGAAATATTTGTGCCATGCAAAAAGGAGGCCTAAAACCTCTTACTAACGAAGAATTGTTAGAAGCAGTAGACACAGCCATTGCCAAAGGGAAAGATTTAAGAAAGCTATTGAAGAAACTATAAAATGAAAGAATTTACGAAATTCGAAGTCGCTAGAATAATTGGAGCAAGAGCATTGCAACTATCAATGGGCGCACCTTTACTGATTAAACGAGAAAAGGACGCGTACAACACAGTTATTCTTGCAAAAGAAGAATTCAAAGCAGGCGTTCTTCCTATTTCTGTAAATCGTCCAAACCCAGTAAAGGTAGAATAAAATGGCAAAAGAAAAAACATTAGTTCCAGTTGAAACTTATCTTGAATCAGGTATCCAAGTCGGTACTAAATTCAAAACAAAGTTCATGCAACAATACATTCACAAAGTTAATCCTAAAAACGGCGTAGCTATTCTTGATCTTGAAAAAATTGATAAGAAGTTAAGCGAAGGCGCAAAATTCTTGGCAAAATACAAAGCAGAAGATATTCTGGTTGTTTGTCGAAGAGAAAACGGTTGGAAAGCTGCAAAGAAATTCGCAAAAACAATCGGAGCAAAATATTTTGTTGGAAGATATCCGGCAGGAATTATTACAAATTCTCAACTGAAGACTTTCATGGAACCAAAACTAATGTTCGTTGCAGATCCAAGAGGAGATAAGAACGCAGTTAAGGACGCTTACAAAGTTAACATTCCAATATTAGCACTTTGCGATTCAAACAACACTTTAAGAAATGTTGATGTAGCAATCGTTTGTAATAACAAAGGTGCAAAATCTTTAGGATTAGTTTATTGGATTCTAACAAACGAATATTTGAAAGCAGCAGGACAAAAAGCAACTTTAAAGCTTGAAGATTTTATTGAATGATAATCAAAAGAGGAACTAAAAAGTTAGCCGAAGGAAAACACCTTGGCAAGTTTTCTTTTGGACTTATTTTCAAACGTAAATTAAAACACGAAGCATATATTCTTGAAGCATTAAGAGAAAGTATTTGGTCTTCAACCTTACACACATTTTTTGTCTTTCAAAATCTAGATATTATCTGGTTAAACAAAGATGGAAAAATTGTTGACATGATTGAATCTGCACCAAGATTTCATCCAGCATTAGTTCCAAAAGAAAAGGCAAAATACGTCATCGAAGCCTCTAAAGGTTTCATCAAAAAACATAGGCTTAAAAACGGCCAAAAACTAAAAATATCATAATTAAATCAGAATTCGTTAAGGCGAATTTTGTTTAGAAACACAAATGAAAACACAAAACAAAAGAACTAGAAAACCTGCTATAGCAAGAGCTAAGCGGGTAAACACTGGCAAAAGGCCAGCAAACCCAAAAATTAAAATTGGATGTAACGGCGGATTAAGAGAAGTTGGAAACAATGCAATGATTCTTGACAACGGTAAAGACCGTATTTCACTTGAATTTGGATTTAATGTCTCAGACGGTATTGGTCCAATTATACCAGAAAAACCTGTTGATGCAGTAGTAATTTGCCACGGTCACTTAGATCACTGTGGTTCAGTTCCAGAACTTTGGAACGCACAAAAAAAGAAACCTAAAATTTTCGGAACACAAGCAACTAAAGATTTAGCTGAACTTGTTTTATACGACAGTCTAAAAGTTGGAAAAATAAAAGGTAAACCAAGAAATTTTGGAAAAAGTGATATTCAAAGCGTACTTAACGCTTGGAAAATAGTTGGATACAAGAAACCATTCAAAGTTGGAAATACAAAAATAACCTTAGTTGATGCAGGACACATTCCTGGTTCAGCGATGGCAGTTATCGAAATGTCTGGAAAGAAAATTCTTTACACAAGCGATTTCAAAGCTGAACAAACACAACTAGTTGGTGGAGCAGATTATAAGAAATTGAAAAAACTAGATTTGCTAATTATGGAAACAACTTACAGTTCAAGATCTTTAGATAAAAGAGCAAAGATTGAAAAAGAATTTGCAGAACAAGTAAAGAAAACTGTAAAGCAAGGTGGAATTGCATTAATTCCAAGCTTCGCAATTAGAGCTCCAGAATTAATTATGATTCTTGAAAAATACGGAGCAGATTTCCCAATCTATGTAGATGGAATGGGTAGAACTGCAACAGAGATTTCAGCAAAGAATCCAAAATTCCTAAGAAATTCAGTTCAACTAAAACGAGCCATGAAAAAGGCAATTTTAGTTAATTCTCACGAACAAAGAAAAACGGTTACAAAGAAACCTTGTGCAATTGTTACAACTGGAGGTTCAATGGATGGAGGTCCAGTAGCTCATTATATGAAATACGTTTATGCGGATACGAAATCTGCATTAATTACTGCAGGATACCAAATTCCTGGAACTGCTGGAAGATATTTGCAAGATACTGGAAGATACGTAACTGAAGATGTTGACTTAAAAGTTAAATGTCCAATGTATAATTTCGAACTAAGTTCTCACGCGGGACGAGATGAACTTCTTAAACTTGTAAAAGACTTGAGACCAAAAAAGGTATTATGTATGCATGGAGTACATTGTCAAAGATTCGCAATGGAATTAAAAAGCCAATTGTCAATCGACGCATTCGCTCCAAAACAAGGTGAAGTTGTTGAGATTTAACCAACAATCCGAACACCTTTTGGTAAGTTCGAAACTACTGGCACATCAATTGCCTTAATTTTTCGAGCTTTCAAAACTTTTGCAAAGCTTTCAAGATTATCATACAATCT
>CAXGHT010000038.1:0-2702 GCA_964010235.1 uncultured archaeon
AGTTGCCAACTGAATCAAAATCTCCTGTAGAAATTGTTACTTTGATTTTACGATCTAGTTTCACAGTTTCCAGTTTCTTAAATTCTGAAAACTTTTCAGCAGCGAGTGCTCTCAAAGGACTAAGATAAACAACTTTTGTCTTATGCTTTATGATATGTTGAATCATTGCCAAAGTGGCAATGAGTGTTTTTCCACTTGCAGTGGGTGTAGAAACCAAAATATTTTTCCCGTCAAGAATTCCTGCCTTGATAGCATTTTCTTGCGGAGGGTAAAGTTTTGTGTAACCTTCTGATTTTAAGAAATCGATTAAGCGTGGATCAATAGATAGTTCATCAATATTCATACCGTGTTGTAATAACCGGGCTTTGCCTCATAAATAGAAGCTTCTCGGACCATTCTACGAATCCATTCTTTAGCTTCTAATTCAGTAAATTTCTCTGACTTGACAAGCTCATCAATGAATGTTTGTTCCAGTACAGGTGACTTGGGTTCGCCCTCAAGAGATTTTAGAGTCTCCATAAACATAGTTATTTTGGAAATTTCGCTACGAGGACGTCCCTGGAGTACTCCAATGTCAATCTTTCCTGTATTGACATCTACTCCTGAATTCTTCAACATTTCATTAAACAAGTAAATTGCTCTATCTGCATCTTCCGCATCAACTTGGTTTTTCAACAAAAGCCTTGCTCGCGCAGTAGACAATCTAATTAGTCCTTCCAACTGTCTTGGGGTTATCGTGAGCATTTTTTCTTTGTCTTCACCTTCAATGGCTCTCATTTTAAGATAGAATTCCATTATCTTACTCTCAGCTTCTTTGGTAAGAACGGGTTCTATTCGTTTTGCATATGCCAAATATTTTGTAAGAATGTCAATATCCACAAGTGAAGTGGTATCCGTTCCAGAAGATCCATGTTGACTCATGATATGTTGGGCAATATTCTTGTCTTTTTCAGGATGAGGAATATCTTGCACAATAAAGACCAAATCAAATCTTGTAAGAAGTGGTATAGGGAGATTTACATTTTCATATATATTCTTGAATGCATCATATTTTCCATATATTGGGTTTGCTGCAGCCAAGATTGAGGTTCTGGCATTAAGAGTTGCAACAATACCACCCTTCGCTATGCTGGCAGATTGCTGTTCCATTACTTCATGTAGAGCACTCCTATCTTCTGGTCTCATTTTGTCGAATTCATCTATACAAACTAAACCTTGATCTCCAAGTACTACTGCTCCAGCTTCTAGCATAAAAATTCCAGAAGCATCTTTTACAACAGCTGCAGTAAGACCAGCTGCGGTGGAACCTCTTCCTGAAGTATATAATCCTCTAGGTGCAATCCTCGCACAGAATTTTAACATCTCACTTTTTGCAGTACCTGGATCTCCCACAAGAAAAACATTGATGTCCCCTCTAACCTTGGTGCCATCTGAGAGTGCACGCTGTGTTGAACCTACAATCAACAAAAGGATTGCTTCCTTGAATAACTCATGTCCTCTAATATGAGGAGCAAATGAATTGATTAGTCTTGAATAGATATCAGGGTTTTTTGCCAAAGATTTTACTATTTTTTCTTCATCTGGGGAAATTTGCTCTCTTTCCGTTCGTCTTGAGCTTTTTACACCTCTACCACCAAGAAATTCAATATTGTTTCCATCCATTCGTAATCTGTAAAGCGCGCTTGCAGATTTATCAACTCCAGATACGCGTTCCTGCTCAATTCGAACTATTCCTGTTAAAACAATTCTATCTCCAGGACGAGCATAATCAACCAAGTCCTGCTTCATACTAACACTCACGTAGTGAGGTAATTGCCCAGGTGGAAGATCCTCAGGTAATTCCTGTAACCGAACAATTTGAAAATCGATAAACCTACTTGCTTCCGGTACTATGGCTAAATTTTTATGCGGACATTTTGGAGTTTGGCACTTCACAGCGTTATCCAAACTCATTCCATCAATTAAAGTAAATTTTGAGACGTGTTTATCAAGACATTTGTAAGTTACCTCCTTAGCTAATGGTTTTACTTCTGATGCCCTTACTACCATTCCAGAAACACTTGTCATCTTGGTTATCACTTCGGAGTTAATCTGACGTAAACTTCGTTGAGCTGGAAAGTTAGCTATACGAGCACGTATTTCGTGTTTGATCTTTTCTGCATAATCTGGGAAACGTTCCTTTAAGATTTCTTTAATAGCTCTAGAAAATGCATCCAGAATTTCATCCGTACTATCCATAAATTTTGATTCAATAGCTGGAACAGATACTAGATCGTTATAGTCTACGGTAATATGTTTCGCACGTCTAGGCATCATTTGATCAATTTGCTCAACATATGAAAAAGACCCTGTGGTGTCTTTGAACTGTGTCAAAAATTCTTTTACTTTGTCTGAAAGTGCTGACTCTGTTAGAGATTCTTCCGTCGTCATTTTTTACTACCTATAATTTTTTTAGAAAACTTTGCGCTAGCATTATGAATTTGATTATAAAAATCACATTCTTCTACAGTTAGTTTCTGTGAAATTTCAGCCGTTAGTTTTGATGAATCTGCAAGACGAATTATCTTACTTTGCCTTGTCCTAAGGAGTTTGTTTAACATGCTTTCCGTCATATCATAATCCTTTTCGGACATTCTTTGCATGTATGATTTTAGTTTTATGTAAAAATAAGGTTCTAATACTGAGAGATCAAAATTACTTTG
>CAXGHT010000039.1:0-2701 GCA_964010235.1 uncultured archaeon
ACAATATAAACATTTCTTAGGATACTTTTTTATAATCCGCAGAGTATTATTATTCATGATGCGCAAATCAAAAGTTGATCGTCCAGACATTACGGAACATGTTCTTTTAGCGAGCTTAACTTTTTGGATTATTTCAGTTATTTATTTAACATATAAGGCAGCAAGCTTGGAATTGAGTTTGTTGAGTTGGACTTCATTAAGCACGTTTTTTTTGGGTGTCATAAGCGTTATCCTTTTTGTTGCAGTTATTATGCTTGCAAGAATTAGGAGACTTTTGGAATGAAATTGAGGAAACTACGCATTCGGAACAAGAAAGGAATAACTCCGATTATCGCAGTTATTTTACTTATGATGATGACCGTTGCGGCAGCAGGTGCTGCTTTTTTCTGGGTTCTCAGAATTCAGTCGAGCTTTCAAGGAAGTTCAGAACAACATTTTGAAACTTTGAATAGTAACTTGAATTCTCAAATTGAACCGGTTCATGCTCAATTCAAGGGATATGGAAATAGTGGAAATTTTACTCTTATACTTAAGAATGCTGGAAGTTCTTCCATACCTCTGACGAAAAAATCTACAAGTCCTACAACTAATTTTATACTGAAAAATAATGAACAAGATGTGATATGTAGTCAGAAATTCTTTGGACCTTCGGCAAATTGTACTGTTGGTTGTGGTGGAGATCTTGGAGTTAATAGTCAGGCAACGTTGATTATTAATCTAACTTCAGAATGTGCAATTCAAAATCAAACAACTTATCCAAACAGTTCGGTTTTCTTTTACGAAATTGATTTCTCTGGTGTTTCAGCAACAGGTGGAACGTTTAGAAAATAAATTATTGCATTTGAGTTCCGTCAGGTAATTGCGGAGCTACGTTTTGTGCTGAGACGATGTCATCTATTCTTAGAAGCATTACTGCAACATCGCTTGAACTTGAAATTGCTTGAGTTTTAATTTTTGCTGGTTCGATTACTCCCTTCTTCCACATGTCTTCAACCTTTCCAGTCATGACATTCAATCCGGCCCATTTGTTTTTAGCGTCGTGCTTGGATTTCAGTTCTGCCAAAGTATCAATTGGATCAAGACCTGCATTTTCAGCAAGAGTTATTGGAATTACTTCAAGTGCATCTGCGAATGCTGTTACTGCCAATCGTTCTCTTCCTGAGAATGATTCTGCATATTTTCTTAGATGTTTTGATAGTTCTAATTCGATTGCTGAACCTCCGGCTACAACTTTTCTTGTTGAAATTGCTGCTGCAATATCTCCGATTGCATCAGTTAGTGCTCTCTCAACTTCTGAGATTACGTGGTCTGTTCCTCCGCGAACAAGCAGAGTTACTGCTTTTGCTTTGGAACATTTTTCAACGAAAATCATGTGTTCATCGGAGATTTTTCTTTCTGAAATTAATCCAGCTTTTCCTAAGTCTGATTTTTCTAAATCTCTAAGTGAGGTGATTATTTTTCCAGAGGTTGCTTTTGCTAATCTCTTCATATCTGATTCTCGAACTCTTCGTACTCCGAAAATATTATTTTTTGCTAAGAAGTGTTGCGCAGTTTCATCTATTCCTTTTTGACAGAACACTGCTGTTGCTCCTGAACTTTTTATTGTGTCAACCATCTTTCGAAGCATTTCTTCTTCTTGTTCAATGAATTCTTGAATTTGGGTTGGTGAGGTGATTTGGATCTTTGCGTCAATTTCTGTGCTCTTTACTTCTAACGGTGCATCTAACAAGAGAACTTTTGCGTTCTTATTTTCTCGAGGCATTGAAGAATGTACTCTTTCTTTGTCAATTACAATTCCTTCAATTAGTTCTGAATTTTCTGTGTCTGCACCCGGTTTCTTTTCGATTTTGATATCATTCAAATCTATTGTAATTTGTTTTCCTTCTTGTTCTGCTACTGCCATTATTGCTTGGACTGCCATTTTGGAAAGTTTTTGTTTGGTTTCATATTCCACGTTTTTTCCAGTCATTGCAGTTGCTGCAATTTTAATTAGAAGTGATTTGTCTTTGATTGAGATATCTTCTGAAAGTTTATTTAGGAGTTCTTGCGCTTTGCTTGCTGCGATTTCGTAACCTTTTGCGATTACTGTTGGATGGATGTTTTTGTTGAGAAGATTCTCAGCTTGGCTTAATAATTCTCCAGAAAGTATAACTGCTGTTGTTGTTCCATCACCGACTTCGGATTCTTGAACTTTTGCGACTTCGACCAACATTTTTGCTGCTGGGTGTTCAATCTCCATTTCATCTAGAATTGTGACTCCGTCATTCGTTATTGTAACTCTTCCGCCACTTGAAACAATCATTTTGTCCATTCCTTTTGGACCAAGCGTTGTTCTTACTGTATCGGCTAATGCTTTTGCTGCTGCGATGTTGGCTTTATGCGCTGTTCTTCCCTGATTTCTTGTGTGTCCTTCAGGCAAAATAAATACTGGCTGAAAGTTTTGATTGGACATACTGTTAGCTTGGAAGAAAACTTTTAAGGGTTGTTTTTGGACGGTTTTGAGCAAGGTTTTTATTCAATCAGTCACATCTACTTTTATGGCAGATAAGAGCGAAGAGTATGAATTAATTCCAATAAAACCTCTTAAAGATTTGCAAGCGGAAATGAAGAAGTTTCGTGAGGATTTAAAGCAGAAAAATTCTTCGCCAAAAGAGTATTTGAATATTTTGAATGCGGTTCAGAAGATTGAAAATAAGTTTGA
>CAXGHT010000040.1:0-2529 GCA_964010235.1 uncultured archaeon
ACAGCTGCTTGTGTTAGTGTAGAAATAATGTCACCTGCTCCTACGATGTCGCCTGCTGCTGCGTCTGATCCTACAACAACTAATCCAACCAAATCTCCGTCTGTGACGAATGGTGCTGGATAGTCACCTAGGTCTGCTGCAGCGACTGCGCCCATTGCAGTTGCTCCTAACAATGTAGCCCCAGCAGTAATTGCTGCGACTCTCTTTACAGTTTCTCTTGCCTTTAAGACAAATTGTTTCTGCATTTTTAATCACCTTGTTGACATAGAACATAGTTCCATGTCTAAGTAATCTAGTTATGTGTAATTGGTTTAAAAACATTATTGTCATTTTTCGTTAGACGTGATTCTTTCCATTTTTGGAACATTTTTCCGTTTTACGGTTTTTTGCTGTAGTTTCTATTGAACAAACCATTTTTATTCGTATCTTTCTTAAGATTTACATGTCTGACGAAGATAGTTCTCGTGAAACTAAGAAGATTGTTCGTGATCTTAAAATAATTACGGCTATATCTCTTGGTAAGAATCGGAATAAAGACTTAGCTAAACTTCTAGATACGGATAAATCGTTTGCTTCAAAGAAAGTTAAAGAACTTGAAGAGCAAGGATTGGTTCGTAAAGAAGGAGAAGGTAAGGAAGTCAGATATGAAGTTAATGAATTCAACGTAATGAAATTTCTTCAAAGTCGAGTTGTTATAAAATGGCGAAAGAACGAAAACCAGGAAGATTTGAAATAACAATGTACAAGCTGCTAGTCATCTTTGTGATTAGTATATTTGTATCTCTAGGACTCGGGATTTTTATAGGTCAGAGCCTTGGAGAAGCTCAAACGTTAAAGGAGCTAGAACTGCCGACTTACTGTTCGGTTTCCTCGGATGCTGATGGTAATGTTATAAAATGTAATGAGATTGGTACTAATTTGAGTGCAAACGATGTTTGTTCAATATTATCAACTCCAGTAAAAGACAAGCTCAGAGTCGTAATTATTCCTTAGACTTTGGGCTTTTTTTCTTTTTTGATTTAGGTTTCTTTAATTCCTCTACTTCAGCTTCAAGCATTTTTCTTCGGGCTGCAAGGATAAGGATTGTTTTTTCAGATTCTCTGAATTTTAGAATTAAATCATTTAATCTGTCTTGATGTGTTTCTGATTTTAATTCTATTTTCTTTGGTGCCAATATTTCAATATTTGTAATCATGTAATCAAGTAAAAGGTCGAAAATTATATCTGAATTTGGTAATAGCATTTCAATTTCTGCGTATTGTGAGAACCAATTTTTTTGTTGATCAATTAATTCTGGAGAGGATATTCTTGCTCGAATTTCTTTTCCAAGTAAAACTATCTCATCAATTTGTTTTCTTGTGGCTTTGTCAATCGCTTCTGAATTATTTCCTTGGACTTGTAAGTTTATTAGAATCTGAATGTGTCCTTCTTTGACTAATTTCTTGATTTGAACTTGCTTCATAATTTTGATTTGAGTGTAAGCTTTTAAATTTGACTATTTGAACATGACCAACATTATGTTGAAGAATAATGATGCTAGGAGAAATAGATAAAATCCCGTTACGATGTGTCCTTTGTTTTCTGACTCGTATACAAGTTTTACTAACTTGTTTTTGATTTCTGGTTCTTGGATTTTGGTTGGTTCAGTTGTAGGTACAGTTAACAGTTGTATTTCTGGTTCAATTGAATTATTGTATTCTATAATTGGTTCTGTAACTTCTTCTGGTTCTTCAATTAGTTTGAAATCTGATTGAATTGAATCAATAATATATTCTGATTCATTTGTTTCCTCCGTTTGGTTTGGTTCGGTTATTTCTTCAACTTCTGGTTCGTAACAGAAGTTTTCTTGACCTGGCGTTGGTTCGCAAGCTTGCCAAACTTCTTCGATTAATTGTAGTGATGCCCCATTTCCATCTGAAGCATTTGTTGGCAAATAAGTTATGTTTACTACAACTGGTCCGTCTTTTGAAGTTCGTAAAACTAATGGTTCACCTGAATTTGCTAACGATGACCATGAACTGTCTATAATCTTTCCAGTGAAATTTGTGTCGTTGAGAAACGCTTCAGGTTTGTTTGCAATTACTACATATTCATCAGTGGCAAGAATTAAGTTGTCTGTAAAGTTTTTGAATTTGTGATGCTGTCCGTTTTCAAAAAATCTCCAGCCTGAAATATCTGTTTCATTTCCTGCGTTGTGTATTTCAATCCACTCACGTTTTCCATCTGCTCCTGGGAGGTCGTACATTATTTCTGTGATTTCAATTTGAGCTGTGGCTGTTGGTAAAATTAGTAATAGTATTATGATTCTCCTCATAATTTTTTAAGGAGTTTTTTATAGATATATAGCAAGTGACAAAAATTATATGGTCCGACCAAGATTCGAACTTGGGATCTTCCCGGTGTAAACGGGACGTCATAACCAGACTAGACCATCGGACCGTAAAATAGGTCTGATTTATTTTGATTAAAAAGGTTTCGGATAAAGAATTATTACCGATTTAATGGTGGAAGTTTTGAGTTTACTTCTGC
>CAXGHT010000041.1:0-2328 GCA_964010235.1 uncultured archaeon
CAATGAAAATCCTAATTCTGTGAGAAAAATTATCATGTTAGGTACTCCAAACAATGGAGGGCTATACAATTTAGGGGTTATTCCATATTATTTCGTTCAACAAGGTGAATCAAAATTCCATCTTGATTTTATTTCTCTAACAGAAGACAACAATTTCATGAAAGAACTTAATGAAGTTAAACCAGATTCGAGCGTCCAATACTACACACTGGCAGGTAACAGCGATGGCAAGGGAGATACCTTAGTACTGCTTGAATCTGTTCCTCTAGAATATGCTAATAATACAGTTGTTGAGTGTGTTCACTGGTTCTTAAAATATCCATTCGGCTGTAAGGAAGGTTACAAGTTCATTAAAGCAGCTTTGCAACAATGACTAAGGGCGCATCCATCGAGTCTCGTAGTAAGTTACATCCCCTTCATCATCAACGATTCCCAACAATAAACGTTTCTTAGTTGAATGAGCAACTCTATTCTTCGCAGAAAACTCATGCCAAGTTAATGTACTTCCCTCATGTACTGGAAAAACAACCCATTTAGCATGATCTTCTCCAGGTTTAATTCCTCTGTCATAAACACGGAAGTCTGCTCCAAATTTTAGAGCTGTTTTAATGATGTAGCCTCTGTTTCTCATATCCTTAAATACAGAATAACGTATCCAGAAGTTTGGTTCAACTTTCCTCGCTTTCTTGACATAGGACTCAAATGAAACCTTTCTGCCAGATTCACTCTTAACAACTAATCTGCTTCTCTCCATTAAGTAGAGGCCTTCAAGAAGTGAGAGTTCAACTTTTCCATCTTCTGCTAAAGTTCCAAATCTAGATTGATTATAAAACTCTCTAGCTTCATCCGAAGATTCGGTTATTACCTTCTCTCCAGCAAGAATAGCATTTACTGCTTTCTTCTTTGTCTTAGCTTCAGAAGATTTTTCTGCCGCAGCCTTCTTCTTTGATGCTTTTTTCTCTTTTGCTGAAACAGTTTCGGACTTTGCCGCTGTCTTAGCTTTCTTTTTAGTTTTCTTTGCCATGAAGTATATTCTTGAGTAGGTGTTTTTAAATCTTTCCGAGTAATAGTCTCCGACAAAAGTAAATTATAAATACTAGTACTTCTTTCCTTTCTTTTATGATATCAACAAAAGAGAGGGAAATAATTGTAAAGCTACACCAACAAGGAAAAAATCAGCAGGATATTTCTGACTTGATTGGGTGTAGCCAACCAACTGTACACAAATGGATTACACGCTTCAAGCGGGGTAAAACATTGGATACTCTTCCACGAAGTGGAAGACCAACGAAGTTGACTAAGGAAACACTTAGTCAACTTAAAGAGAAAATCTTTGCAAAGATCAAATCTGCGAATAATAAGTATTGTTCTGTGAGTACAAAACAAGTCAAGAAGCTGGTTCACAAGGAGATTGGCGAGGATTTTTCCATGCGACATATTGAACGCATAATGCACAAACTTGGTTTTTCTCTTATCACGCCACGTCCACAACATCTTCGTCACGACCAAGATAAAGTGGATAACTTTCGTGACGAGTTTAAAAAAAACTCGAAACGAAGTATGTGGGCCATGAATTAGTATCAATTGACGAAGTTGGCTTCCAAATAAAGACAAATTACAAAAGAATTTGGTTTCCCAAAGGTGAGAAACCAAAAAGAGCATTCTTTTGGTCTAACAAGAAGTTAACCGTATTTGCTGCACTTACAAGCTCATCCAGGTTTTATTATGAGTTCCACATTGCACAAAATAGCTTTATTTTTTACTGTTTCTTAGAAAGTCTTTTTGCTTGGCTTGACCCAAGCAAAAAGTACGTATTCATACTTGACAATGCCGGATGGCACAAAACAGATGTTGTGAAAAGCCTTTTGGAAGAGCACAAAGATTGGATTTCTGTTGAGTATATACCACCGTATTCACCTGAACTTAACCCAATCGAAACTTGTTGGAAAGTTACTCGAAATGCTGTGACAAAGTCACAGTATTTCAAGACAATTGAGTCAATGCAGGAAGCTTTAGAGAAATTTTGGACAACCCATATTTTTACGCAGAAGTTTATAACTTACTTATGTCGCTAACTATAGTTCCGATATCTTTATAAATCAACTAACCTCTGAAACACTAGATGGCAAAACTAGAAATTAAGCTAAAAGTTATGGAAGCTGTACAAGATGATGTCAATAAAGGTATCGTTAAAATAGATAGTTCTTTCATGAAACAAATTGGTCTTAATTCTGGAGATATTATTGAAATTAAAGGAGAAAGAACAACTGCAGCTATTGTAGATCGAGCATATCCTGGTGATATTGGTTTAAACATTATCAGAATGGA
>CAXGHT010000042.1:0-2305 GCA_964010235.1 uncultured archaeon
TGGTACAAAGAAAAAATATTCGACGCAAAACCAGATTCAAAGAGAAAGAAGTATTTTATGGCTGTACCCTATCCTTATGCCTCGGGACCACTCCATATTGGTCACGGGCGAACCTATACTGTTGCAGATACTATTTCAAGATTTAAAAGATTACAAGGATATAATGTTCTATTCCCCATTGCTTGGCACGTAACTGGAACACCAGTGCTCGCAGTAGCTCAGCAAATCAAGAGCAAAGATCCAAAAGCATTGGATCAATACAAATATTACATAAAATATCACGAAAAGGACAGTAATAAAATCAGTAAAATTTTGAAGAGTTTTGAAGAGCCAGAAAACGTAATGAAATATTTCTCAAAAACCATGGTTAACGATTTCAAGCTTGCCGGATACTCAATGGATTTCAGTCGGCAATTCACAACAACCGACAAAGATTACAACAAATTCATTGAATGGCAATTCACTCACTTGAACGATAAGAAATATTTAACTCAAGGAGATTTTCCAATTCTTTATTCTGTTGAAGACCAAAATGCAGTTGGAACCGACGACATCAAAGATGGAGATACTAATCCTGTAGAGATCAGTGAATTTACAACAATAAAATTCAGATTCAAAAACGAGCAAAACAAGTATCTTGTTGCATCAACTCTTCGTCCAGAAACTCTTTTCGGTCTAACGAATCTGTGGATAAATCCTAAAGAAAATTATGTAAATCTAAAAGTTGGAAATGAAGAATGGATTGTGAGCAAAGAAGCTGCCGAAAAACTCAAATATCAAAAATTAAAGATAGACTCAGCCACTAAAGTTGATGTTGACGATATAATCGATCAAGAAGTCATCACACCAATAACCAATAAAAAAGTCCCAATTCTACCCGCAAGTTTTGTCGACGGAGAAGTGGGTACGGGAGTAGTTTATAGTGTTCCAGCATCCGCACCTTTTGACTTTATCGGATTGAGAGATTTACAACGAGCAGGTTTGTACAAATCAATTAAGCCAATCCCAATCATAAAAATGGAAGGTTATACAGATATGCCTGCAAAAGAACTTTCAGAAAAAAATGATATCCAAGATCAAAGCGAAACAGATGCAATTGACAAAATCACAAAAGAAATTTACGCCGCAGAATTCCATAAAGGAATAATGAATGAAAATTGTATGGATTTCTCTGGAATGAAAGTCTCTGAAGCAAAACCAATTGTGATTGAACGATTACTTACTGATGATAACGGTTTCACCTTTTATGAAACAAGTCGAAAAGCAACCACACGATCAAAGAGCAAAGTAAGTGTTGCAGTTCTATCTGGGCAATGGTTCCTTCACTACGGAAACGAGAAATGGAAAAATGGAACAAGAGATGCATTCAAAAAAATTGAAATTATTCCTGAGCATTATCGAAAACTTTTCGATAACACAATTGAATGGCTTGACAAGAAGCCTGTCGCAAGAAAGAGAGGTCTTGGAACTCAATTGCCTTTCGACAAGCAATGGATTATTGAAAGTCTTTCAGATTCAACAATTTACATGGCGCTTTACACAGTAATCAATACTATTCGAGAAAATAAAATCAAACCAAATCAATTAACAATAGATTTCTGGGATTATGTATTCTTAGGAAAAGGCTCAGATAAAGGAATTTCAAAAACCACTGGAATTTCAACAAAACTTCTAAATTCAATGAAGTCCGAATTTGAATATTGGTATCCTCTTGACCAAAGACACACAGGGATTCATCATCTTTCAAATCATTTAACTATGATGATATTTAACCATGAGGCAATATTTGGAGCAAAGAAAGTTCCAAAAAAAATAACTCTCAATGACATGTTGATTCGAGAAGGGAAAAAGATGTCAAAATCATTGGGAAATGTAATTCCGATTGCACAAGTACAGGACAAATATTTCATAGACTTATTTAGAGCATACTGTATTTATGCTGCAGAGTTATCATCTCAATTAGATTGGAGAGAAAAAGATGTCCAAGCACTCAGCACAAAACTTAATCAGTTCTACGAATTGATGAATAAAGTTTCAAAGAACAAACCAGAGAAAGCCGATACAACTTGGTTAGAATCTCGGTTCCAAACAAACTTAGAAAAAGCACAAACAAGTTTGGAAAATGATAATCCTCGACACTACTTCCAAGCAATGTTTTACGATATGATGAATGATGTTCAATATTTCATCCGAAGAAATAATGGGAGTCTTGATGGTATAGAAAAGATTACAAAGGATTGGATAGTTTCAGTTTCTCCAGCAATTCCGCACATTGCAGAAGAGTTGTGGGAAAAATTCAAAGGAA
>CAXGHT010000043.1:0-2250 GCA_964010235.1 uncultured archaeon
CTCTTTTGTACACTTCAAAGCGATGATTTATTACTTCTTTTGTGTCGTCTGCTCGGCCCTGTCCTCGTTTCATAAGTCTTTCTTTGAATACTGAATTTCGACCAGTAAATGCTATGACTTTTGTGACTTCTATCTTGTTTTTGATGAGTTTTGCCTGAGTTACATTTCTTGGAAAGCCGTCCAGCAGAAAAATATCTGTTTGTTTGAAGTTAGTTTCTAGATGGTCAAGAACTATTTCAACAGTAAGTTTTGCAGGTACAAAATTGCCTTTGTCGATTAAAGCGAATACTTTCTTTCCTAGTTCTGTGTTTTTATCTAAGCCTCGTAGTATTTCTCCAGCTGAAATATGCTTGTAACCGAACTTCTTGGCGATCATTTTTGCCTGAGTTCCTTTACCTGCTCCTGGAGGTCCGACAACTAAAATTGCTTTGTACATATAGATATTATAATTAGGAAGTATAAAAAAATTTAGAAAAAGTATTAGAGGCTCCGAAGAGCCTCATAAGTTATACTTTATTTCTTCAAGTCGATACAGACTCCAGCTGCAACTGTTCTACCCATATCTCGGATAGCAACCTTTGCTAGTTGTGGGAAATCTGAATTCTTCTCGATACAAGTTGGTCTTGTTGGAACACAAACAATTTCTGCAACGTCTCCGTTTCGAAGTAAGTCTGGGTTCTCTTCAAGAGTTTCTCCCGTCTTAGGATTAATCTTCTTCAAAATCTTTGTAACTCTACAAGATACTTGCGATGTATTAATGTGGAATACTGGCGTATATCCAATTGTTAATACACTTGGGTGGTTCAGTACAACAATCTTCGCAGTAAACTCTTTAGCTACTGTTGGTGGATTGTCTGCCGGACCTAGAACGTCTCCTCGTTTCATATCGCCTTTTCCAAGACCTCGAATAGAGATTCCGACGTTGTCGCCTGGACCTGCACTTTGCATTTGTTCGTGGTGCATTTCGATTGTTTTCAATTCTCCTTCTTTACCAGAAGGCATTGCAACAAGCTTTTGTCCTAGCTTCATGTCTCCAGTTTCAATTCTTCCGACTGGAACTGTTCCAATTCCTGTGATGGTATAAACATCTTGGATTGGCATTCTCAAATCAAGGTTTGTTGGCTTCTCTGGTGGGTTCAATTTGTTAAGAGATTCAAGCAAGGTTGGTCCTTTGAACCAAGCCATTTCACTTGATTTATCCTTAATATTGTCTCCTTTCAGAGCAGCGATTGGGACAAATTCTACATCATCAGCTTTCCAACCATAAGTTGTGATAAGCTTTTTGACATCTGATACTGCTGCGTCGTATTTGTCCTGAGCATAGCTAACCATATCCATCTTGTTAACTGCTACAATCAATTGTCCTACTCCAAGAGTTTTTGCTAGGAACGCGTGTTCCTTTGTTTGTTCTTGGACGGAATTTGTTGCTGCAACTACTAAGACAGCTGCGTCAGCTTGTGATGTACCAGTAATCATATTCTTAATGAAGTCCTTGTGGCCTGGTGCATCGATAATTGTAAAGAAATATTTATCGGTTTCAAACTTCTTATAAGTCAGATCAATAGTAACTCCACGTTCACGCTCTTCTTTAACTGTGTCCATTACATAAGCGAATTCGAATCCAGCTTTTCCTTTTTCAGCTGCTTCTTGCTTATATTTGGATATAGTTTGTTCGTCTATAGCTCCTGATTCAAACAGGAGTCTTCCAACTGTTGTGGATTTACCATGGTCAACGTGACCAATGACAACTAAGTTAATGTGTGGTTTTTCTGCCATATTTTTACCTATTAGGCTTAATGCCGTGATTTGAGTTGATTGATGATGTTTAAAAAGATTGCGGTGTGAGTTGGTTTGATTTAATCTTAAACCTTTTTAATGTGAGCCTCTTAATTATTTTATGCTAACTGGTAAGACAGAGTCGGGCTTAGAGTTTACTTTAAGGAAATTTAGGAAATCAGATGTTTCAGCTTTAGCTAAATTAATCAATAATAAAAAAATTGTTCAGAATCTTCAAAATGTTCCTTATCCTTACAAAAAGAAGGATGCAATTGAATGGATTAATAGTAATATATACGGTAAAAAGAACAAATTTAATTTAGTAATTGAAGTAGAAGGCAGGCTTGCTGGATCAATTGGTTTACATAATCTAAAATCGGGATATAAAGGGTCATTGGGTTACTGGCTTGCTGAAGAACATTGGGGAAAGGGAATAATGACTGAAGTTACTCGTGTTTTTACAGATTATTGTTT
>CAXGHT010000044.1:0-2169 GCA_964010235.1 uncultured archaeon
GTTTTAAGTCAAAAAAAGAGAGTGGTAAATTTGCATATCATTTAAGAAAATTACTAAGACAATCTCTTGTAGCGTTAAACAAGTCAGAGCGGAGATACACCATTACGAATCTAGGCAAACTTGTCTTAAGCCTCGCACGGCAGATTGAAGAAAGATCAATTATTGAAAGTGGCAAAATGTATGTAAGAACCTCACATGATTCTATTGAGGAATTTAATTCTCAAAAAATAATCCAATCACTGGTTCGTGAGGGAGGCTTACCACTTGAGCTGGCGCAAAAAATAACAGAAGAGGTTGAAAATCGCATTTACAAATATCAGACAGCATATTTGACAGGCTCACTTATTCGTGAACTAGTTAACTCTGTACTCTTAGAAAACGGTCTTGAAGATTATAGAAACAAACTTGCACGAGTTGGGCTTCCTGTATTTGAAGTAAAAGAAATGATCTCAAACGCGGAAAAGCTAGATAATGGCGTAGAGGGGCTATTATCTCAGACAGGTCAAACTGTGTTTGCCGAACACCTTCTCACAAACACACTTCCAAAAGATGTAGCAGACTCGCACCTCTCAGGCGATCTACATATAACATATCCTGGCTTATGGTCACTTTTACCCGATATTATTTTCATAAATGTGAAAGAACTGATAGAAGATGGTATCAATCCGCGAGGAAAATCCCTTAGCGTCAGTAGAATTCCATCAGTTAAGACGCTGGATAACCTATCCACCGCACTATCCATGATAATCTCTCTCATCTCAAAGGAGGCTTCTCAGGAAGTAGTGATGGACGGTTTGATCTCTTTATTATCAAAATATTCAAAAAAACTGCCTGAACTAGAGCAAAAAATTGTTGAAGCCTTTGTAAAATCTTCTACAACCCTGAAATACAACAAGGCACCAACGATGGTTTCATTTGTAATCCATCTCGGAACGGAACAAAAGATTGTCAACGCTGTACTTTCTGCATACAGAACATATACACAGCTTACACCAATTCCAATGATCGGGCTTGTTATCAATTATGAGAAGGGGGCTGTCTCTAACATGTCAGAGATATTATCTGAAATTATTACACTTGGCGGTAAGATAATGTTTTCAAAACATCATGTATCACAAAAAGGAATTATGCATTCAAAAAATACGAACGTTACCTCACTTCATCTGTGCTCATTATCTATTAATCTGCCGCGTTTGGCATTTGAATCAAACAAAGACGAAACTTATTTTAGAGCAAGACTTGCTTTGTTAATGAAACCTGCTTTAACTTCTATGGCTTTACGCAAAAAAAGTATCTCTGATCTTGTAAGACTTGGTATTAATCCAGTACTTGGTGATAGCACACAATATATGCAGCGTAGCTCTGTCTCTTTGATAGTCAACCTAATCGGTTTACATAATGCAGTATACGGTATATTGGGATTTAAGAATGATAAAGAAGGAAAAGAAATCTTACACAAAGTAATTGAAACTGCAGTAGATACTGCCTCAAAAAAATCCAAGGAACTTTCTGTAAACGTTATGATAAGCATTACCGAAAGTGATGGATCTTCCAGGTTTGTTTCTCTTGATGAAGAAAAGTTCGGAAAAGATCGTATCCTTGAAATCACTGATGATGAAACTTACTCGCAGGGAATTACACTTGGTAGCAGTATAATAACAGAACTTACTGCAAAAAGCGCTGAAATTGTTGAATGCAATAAAATTACTAAAATTCTGAATGGAGGTTTGTTGGTGTCATTAAAGATACCAGAAGGCACTAAAGCAACACAGATCAAAAAACTCATTGAGAAAGCATGCAGTGTTATTGACTCATTCAAGCCGATTATTAAAATACCAGTTTGTGGAAATTGTGGATTCAAAGGTGAAAAATTGGTAGATAAATGCCCTACCTGCAAATCCTCATTCATTATCTAAATACATCCCAAGTTTTATCCTGTGTTTCTTAGATCGATCACGTCCAATTATATCAGGATTTAAAAACTGTCAGAAAAGTTTAGCTAGAGTAGATCTCAGATCTAAAACTTTTCTGCCACAGAAGTTATATTCTATACGAACTATTAGTTGAATGGGGAGATTTATGGACGAGGCAAAATCGCAAATAGAGAATTCTATCGCTCAAGTTCGCAAGAGAGATGGATCAATTTCAAACTTTAACACAGATAAAATA
>CAXGHT010000045.1:0-2145 GCA_964010235.1 uncultured archaeon
TTACCAAAACCTTTTTTAGTATATCTCTAAATAATCTATAATGAAAATAAAGTTCAAAGGAGCAGACTTCATAACGTTCCTAGTCATATTCATACTTGTAACATCTATCTTTGGTCTATACACAAACCGACCAGAACAACCACAACAAACTGCACCAGAACCATCATTCTTCCACGGAGAAATAGCATTCTATGAACAAAGCGATGGTTTCTTTGGAGTATATTTACAGCGTTCTGATGGACAAGTTCAACCAATATCTTTCCGTTTAGATCCAAGAACAATGAATGATATCCTTATTGAATCCGATTTAAATCAGAAGATTCGGAATGCAACAAAAATATACACAACATACAGTCCAAATTTAGATACTAGCTATGCAAAGATGGCAGTGGCAATCGGAGAGGTAACCAGATTATTACCGCTAATAACTGTAAATCGGGCAGTAAGTAAGAACGCATTCACGGAAGATGCAAACCCAATTGATCCAAATGTACCAATAAAAACTTGTGAAGATGCAACATTAGAATATCCAGTAATCGAATTCGAAATAGGAAATCAAAACAGAGTCAATTCAGAAGGATTTTGTATAAATGTAATCGGAAAGAATGCTGATGACTTAATACTCTCAGCAGATAGACTTGGCTATTCATTTGTGGGAATTTATTAAGAATTATTAATTATTTCTTGAGTACCTAAAATACCCTCAAACTTTTTACCATTAATAACTAAAGTGGGAATTGTGTCAATATCATAATCCAACAATAATCTATCAATAACTGGAGAATCAACATTCCAATTAAATGAATATATCATCAATTCAGGAGTAGAACTTTTAACTTCAGTTAACAATGCACCTTGTGCTGCACAGTTTGAACATTCAGTCCGATCTGGAGAAAAGAAGTACAATATAGTAGAATATTGCTTTCCACACTCTTGATTAATTTCATTAATCAAAAGGAAGTGCTTAACCTCAAGAGCAATATATTGCTCAGCAAGTAACTGAGCCTCGAGAGAACGAGAAGTATCCTCTTCAATAATAGTAAGTTTATTTCCCAACTCATTAAGTTGATTATTAATAGGAATTAATCCCTTAGCATCACAAAGATTTTCAGAAGCTAAATCAAATAATGCATCTAAACTCAATGACTGAGTATAAATCTCATTTTGCAATTCAGTAAGTTGACTAACTTTACCTGAAGTAAGAAAATAACCTCCAACAAACCCCGAGAAGAATATAAGTAATGTAATTGAAAGCGCAGCAGTTATTCGAGAATAATTAACTCTTGCCATATTTAGTTTTGAGGGAATAATTTATAACGATACTTATTCAGTACGCTGTTATTCCAAGTAACGCCTCCAAATCTAAGTACTCTTCCAAACAATTTATACCAAATTGCTCCAACCCACCAAGATGCAAAGACAACAATATAGAAAAAGATGTATATCAAATATCCAACACCGTATTCGGATTTATCAAGAGAATATTTCTTAGCCAAATAAAATGTAAGTAATCCCATAATAATTATCGAGAATCCTGCAAATTCAATAGCCGAGAAGTTAAATGCGAACGGTGAAAGATTCAGCAAATTCTTCAACACTGAAACCTTCAACTCGGCAACACCAATTGTCCCGCCATCTACTAAAAACCAATAAGCGATCAATAAACTTTCTTTAATCATAGAGAATGCAATAAATATTGTAAAGAAGATGGAGATAACTGCAGCAGGCATAACTAAGCCACTAAGATAACCGTGTCTGAATCCAAATAACATTCTTCGATATTGTATAAACGCATCAATAAATCCAAGGAACCAACGAATTCTTTGCCAGTAAAGTTCCTTGAAAGTTTGAGGAGTAATTGTATAAACTGAAGCATCAATTGCATTTGCCAAACGATAACCTTTGGAATTTATACGAAGTGCAATCTCAAGATCCTCAGTTATGTGTCTCTCATCATAAGCGCCAAACTTATCAAAGAATTTTTTTCGATAAGCAGTAAATGCACCCGGAGTTACATACATTGCATCAATAAACTCAAAAACTTTACGAGCAAATCCGCCCAACAAATATTCAACATTCTGAATCCTTTGAACCAAAGTTTTCTGATACTTAGATTTAATCGTTGGAGCAACAGCCATAACGGTC
>CAXGHT010000046.1:0-1983 GCA_964010235.1 uncultured archaeon
AAAAAATAAATTAAACTAATTTATGAATTATCTGAAAACTTCTATTCCTAAATCAGACATTTCACGAGAAGGTTCTGCATTACTCATCGGCATTTCTTTACCTAAAATGTAAGGAGATTTAACTCCTGTCATAATAGTAATGACTCGGACTTTGTTTCCAAATCCCTTGTCAATTCTTGCTCCGATAATCACTTGTGCTTCCGGACTTAAGTTTTCAGTAACCAAAGAACCAATTCCAGAGAATTCGTCCAACTTAAAGTCAGGTCCGCAAGTTATATGTATCAATGCACCAGTTGCTCCTCGATAATCTACGTCCAACAAAGGATGAGTCAAAGCTTGTTTAACAGCTTCATCAACTCGCATAGAACTATCAGACTCACCAACACCAATAACTGCAACGTCACCACCTTTCATAATCGACGAAACGTCAGCATAATCTAAGTTAATCAATGAAGGCAAAGTAATAGTCTCCACTATACCTTTTATCATTGTACTTACTAGCTCGTTCGCGACCGCGAAAGCTTGTTCCATCGGCAAATTACCAGCAATGTCTACAAGTCTGTTGTTATCAATAACAATTGCTGTATCGACAACTTCCCTTAGTTCTTGCAAACCGAATTCAGCTTTATCAATTCTAGCTTTCTCACATTCAAAAGGCATTGTAACAACTGCAATGACTGTCGCTCCAGCTTCTTTAGCTAACTGAGCAACTACGGGTGCAGAACCAGTTCCAGTTCCTCCGCCCATTCCAGCACAAACAAAAACCATATCAGCATTGCTTGTCGCTTTCTTCAATTCGGACAAAGATTCCTTCGCAGCCTCTCTACCTTTTGCAGGAAAACCTCCGCATCCAAGTCCTCTTGTTAATTCCTTACCAAGAAGAAGTTTCTCGTCGGCTTTAGTTATGCTCAAATGCAAAGCATCAGTATTGACACCATAAACACTCGCGCCATTAATTCCTTTATTGAACAACCACGTGATAGTATTACACCCAGCTCCGCCAGCACCAAAAACTTTAATGTTCGCCTTTCCAGCTCTCAACTCATCAAAGTTGATACTATGCGCTCCTGCGTTTTCTATCGCTTCTTTTGCAAAATCAAGTACCATATATTTTTACCTCCTTTCAATTATAATACTAACTTAATGACACTTTCTTTTAAATAATTGACTATAAATAAACACAACCAATGAAATAAACCATTCAACTTAAAAACTTCCATTTTTTGAGATTTTTATGGAAAGTAAATACAAAAACACATTTTCAGGAAATTATTTTTTAGGATTTAGAGAAAACTCGGAATATGAAAAAGCAAAAATAACAATTTTACCAGTTTCATATGAAGGAACTTGCACTTATGGAAAAGGAACCAAAAATGCTCCAGAAGCCATTATCAATTCATCATTGCAATTAGAATCATTTGATGAAGAAGCATTATTTTCATTAGATAATTTAGGAATTCACACTCTTAAGATTCAAAATTTTTCAAATAAATCAAAAGCAAAATCAATTGTAGAAAAAACAAAACAAATAACTTCGCAAATTTTAGAAGATAACAAATTTCCAACCATAATCGGAGGAGAACACTCAATTTCTATCGGAAGTATTCAAGCTTGCGCAGAAAAATATTCCAATCTTTCAGTTTTACAAATAGATGCACATACAGATTTAGATAAATCTTACAAAGATGAAGAATATTCTCACGCTTCAATGGCTAACAAAGTTCTAGAAACCACAAATACAAAATTTACTCAAGTAGGAATTCGTTCAATCACTCCCGAACTTATCAACATCGCAAGCAACACAAACACAAAAATATTTTTCGCGCACAACATCATAAACAAAAAACATAAAATTTCAGAAATTCTAGAAACTCTAAAAGAAAATGTTTACTTAACAATTGATGTTGATGCCTTTGACCCAAGCATTTTTCCAAACACTGGAACTCCAGAACCCAACGGATTGAAATGGCAATATGTAATCAA
>CAXGHT010000047.1:0-1933 GCA_964010235.1 uncultured archaeon
TGAGTCCGTGATGATCGAAACCTAGATGCATATCTCCGATTACTGCTATTCGCATGAAATAAATACATGAAAATTATTTTTAAGAATTCCACAGATTGAGACTACAATTCAAAATTGTTATAAATCTGGCCAAGTTACCTAAAGTATGGCTCAAGAACTCAACGTCTCCAAGGATAATTTCCCAAAATGGTATGACGAAGTAATGCATTATGCCGATATTATTGATGATAGATATCCAATAAAAGGAGTGGGAGCATGGAAACCTTACGGTTACAAAGCGTTGAAGTTAATGATTCAAAGAATGGAAACTTTGCTTGATGCCACAAATCACAATGAATCATATTTTCCTCTTTTCATACCTTCTTCAGTGTTTGCACAAGAGTCAGATTTCCTAAAAGGATTCCAAGGCGAAGCTCTTCGGGTAACAAAAATTGGTAGAAGAACGTTAGATGAAGAACTAATTGTCAGACCTACTTCCGAGACTGCAATGTATCCTATGTTTTCATTATGGATTCGAAGTTGGAGAGATTTACCACTTAGAATATATCAAACAGTTCCAATATTTAGATGGGAAACTAAAATGACAAAGCCATTACTGAGAGTAAGAGAAATTACAAAATTCAAAGAAGCACATACTGTTCATGCAACAAAAAGAGAATCCGACAAGCAGATTCAAGAAGGAGTAAAAGTCTACAAGAAATTCTTTGATGATATGTTAATTCCTTATGTCTTACTACGAGTTCCTGATTGGGATGTTTTTGCGGGAGCAGAATACAACTATGATTTTTTCACAATTATGCCTGACGGTAAAGCAATTGAATTGGCGTCAGTAATAAATCTTGGTCAAAAGATGTCAAAGGCATTTAACATAAAATATATCGCCTCTGATGAAAAAGAAAAGCATGCGTGGCAAACTTGCTACGGAATATCTGAAAGATCACTTGGTGCATCTTTGGCAATTCATGGAGATGATACAGGATTAATTTTCCCTTCAGCACTGGCACCTTTCCAAATTGTAATAGTGCCAATTGGAACCGACAAAAAAGTATTGGCAAAAGCTGAAGCTATTAAAAAGAATTTATCAGAAATACGAGTTCATATAGATAATTCAAAGAAAAGGCCAGGAGAAAAATTCTATAATTGGGAAGCAAAGGGAGTTCCAGTTCGAATTGAAATCGGTCCAAGAGATTTAGCCAACAAAAAAATAACAGTAGTTCGAAGAGATAATGGAAACAAAGTTTCTATTTCAGAGTCGCGAGCAATAAAATATGTATCTGGAATTTTGAATCAAATTGATAAATCAATTTACAGCAAATCCAAAAGAAATTTCAGAAAGCAAATTCATAATGCAAAAACACTTGCTCAAGCTAAGAAGATATTAGAAACTGAGGGTGGAATAGTTAGGCTTCCTTGGAACGGAAGTAATAAGAAAGGTCAAGAGATGGAAAAGAAACTTCCTGGACAGGCGCTAGGATATGAACGAAATAAAAAGCATTTGTACTTTGCCAGAACCTACTAAATTTCCATTAGAAAACCTTTTAAATTCCAAATCAAGTCTATTATTATCATTTTAGGTGACATTAATGAGTAACCAAAAAATTGAACCAAAGAAGGGAACAACGACACTTGCTATGAGATATAATCGCGGTGTAATTCTTGCAACAGACAATCGAGTAACAATGGGACACATGATTATCTCAAAAGTAGATAAAGTCTTCCCAGTTACAGATTTCTTAGCAATGACTACTGCTGGAACTGTTTCAGACAATCAAATTGTTTTGAAGCATCTACAAGCAGAGATGAAGTTGTATGAATTGGAAACTGGAAAGAAGGCAACTCTGGAAAACTTAGATTCAGTTTTACAAAACATAATTTACAGCGGATTCAAATCCTACCAACCGTTCATGATGCAAAATATCATTGCAGGATTGGC
>CAXGHT010000048.1:0-1932 GCA_964010235.1 uncultured archaeon
ATTGGACCAAAACTAAATTTATACCAGCAATCTGAAATAATTGGTTCAGGTCTACCGTTGTTACCTTGGCAGGGCGAAGTAGTAATTAACGAACTTCAAACTTTTCTGCGAGATTTACTAAACAAGAATGATTACAAATTTGTCAAAACGCCACACATTGCAAAGATTGGTCTGTTCAAAAAGTCAGGTCACTGGGACAACTATCGAGAAGACATGTTCTTGACAAAATCAGGAAATGAAAAGCTAGCAGTTAAGCCAATGTCATGCCCTCTTCACACAACAATTTTCAAGCAAGAATCGCTTTCATATAGAGATTTACCAAAACGTTACGCAGAATTCGCAACAGTTTATCGAAATGAAGCATCCGGAGCATTAACAGGATTATCACGAGTTCGAATGATTACGCAAGATGATGCACACATCTTCTGTACTGTAGATTCTCTAGACCAAGAACTTTCAAATCTGGTTGAACTTGTAAAATATGTTTATGATACTTTGGGATTCAAGAAAGTAAGAGTAGAACTCTCAACACGTCCAAGCAAATATGTTGGAGAGATTCAAACCTGGAATCGCGCAGAGGAAATTCTTGGTGAAGTTATGAAGAAGAACAGACTAAAATTCTCAATCAACAAAGGTGACGGAGCATTCTATGGACCAAAGATTGATTTCCATGTTGAAGACGCAAACAAAAAATCATGGCAACTTGCAACAATCCAATTAGACTTCAATTTAGGACCAAGATTGAACGCAACTTACATCAACAAAGCCGACAAGAAAGAACACCCAATCATAATTCACCGCGCAATTTTAGGTTCATTTGAACGAATGTTTGGAATTCTAATCGAGCACTACAACGGAGCATTCCCAACTTGGTTGGCTCCGACGCAAGTAAAAGTCATCAGTTTCAATGATGAACTTGAAAAATACGCAAAATCAATTGAGAAAAGAATCCGTTCTGCAGGAATAAGAGTTGAAGGAGATTACCGTTCAGAAACAGTTCAACTAAAAGTACGAGATGCAGAAAAGCAAAAAATCCCATACATCATTGTAATTGGCGGAAAAGAAAAAGCAAACAAAACTCTGGCAGTCCGACCAAGAGGTTCAAAACCAAAGTTCGGAGTTAAGATGCCTGACTTCTTGAAAAGAATCAAGAAAGAAATTAATGAACGAACTTTAGCTTAACTTAGCCACAATTCCTCAAAATATCTTTCAAACTTTCCAGCACTTTCTTCATCATGAAAAATAACATTTGACTCGTGGTTTTTTGAGAACGAATAATAGCTCCAATTGGTTGAACCAATTAATACAACTCGACCATCAACAATCATAAGCTTGTTATGCGTAGTAACTGACGTAGAATCCCATCTAATATCAACACCACTTTTCTTCAATATTTCAACAGCGCGCTCATCTGTCAGAAATTGGTCAACAATAATTTTGACATCAACACCTTCAGAATTCTTTTCAATCAATTTCTCAACCAATTGGTTAACCTCAGAGTCAGGATATTTTTCATAATATTTAATTTCAAACATAGCTAAATGAATAGATTCATCTGCGGAATCAATCAGCTCAAAAACTCGATCAAAATAATCTCGATCATTTACAACTTCAATTCCATCTACGCCAGAATCTGCAAGAGCAACATAAGCTGGACCCACATAAAAACTAACAATCAATCCTCCAAGAAAAAGTCCAACTACAAAAACAACGCTTCTATTTATTTTTCTTCCGTCCGTAACCATATCGAGTCACTTTACTACACGCAGAACAAGTATGCTCAATGGCCTTATTCTTTGCATTAGTTCTAACAGTAACTCTATCGGGCTTAAAGTAAATATAACAGTGGTGACAAAACTTTCTTTTCAAGTTTTCAGGAATTTTTAGATTAAATCGCATTGCAATCTTACGAGCAAGATAGACATATCTATC
>CAXGHT010000049.1:0-1677 GCA_964010235.1 uncultured archaeon
GTGCAGCTACGCCAAATGCTTCTGAAATAATTCCAACCAACCCAAAACCAATTAAGTGAGCTGTCGAATAAAACATATTTCTAACAGATCCAACCGTTGCTCTGACTTTGCTTGGCACTAATTTATTGGTTTCTGTTAAGAAAAAAGGAGTTGTTACATTATAAAACAACCATGCAAAAAGCAATATTGGAATAACGAACGTCAGAGAATTATTCCTTATAAAATAAACAGAAATAAACAACAAGGAACTAAGTGTTCCAAATACCAAGATGTTATCTATGTTGGATAATTTATTTTCCATTTTTAGAGAAATCATTGGACCAATCATTACTGTTGCCGCCATTGCAGAAATTACTAATCCAATTAATTCATATGATACTCCAATGTCAAACAAGAAAGGTTGCTCAATCACATCGAAGACTGCAAAAAGTATTGAGCTTGATGTTGCTGCAACAATCAAATATAGATAAAGTGGAGTTTTTCTAACGAAAGTCATACCTGAACTTAAGGTTCTCCAAAAATCTGAACGTTTCACGTGAGGTCCTCGAACAAAATGTTCATCTTTAACTGGAACTCTTAGCCCAGTAATTATTAGTCCCAGAATTCCAGAGATTATAATTATTGAGCTCAATGCAATTTTTGTAGCTAATAAACCACCAATTAGTGGAGCAATCATATAACCTGCTCCAGCGATTATTTGACCACGAGAATTTAATTTAGTGAATAACTTTTCTGATTTGTTATATTTTAACCAATCATATGCCCATGCTTCTTCGGCACCAGTAATTAAAGTTACAAATACACCCATTAAGAAATATAATACTAATATTGCTTCAAATCCTGAAGAAAATGCCATCGCAATCCAAACAAGATATGATAAAACTACTCCCAATAATGTTGAGAATTTTCGACCATATACATCTGCAACAACACCAGTTGGAACTTCAAAAATTAGTTTTCCAATACGAAAAGCAATGAATACTATTGCAATATCACCAAGAGTTAAACCTCGCTCCTGAAAAAATAATACATAAATTGGCATCCAAATTGCTGTCACTCCCCACAAAAATTCAAAAGTATAGAAAGACCACAACAGTTTCCATTCTTTACTGTGAAAAAATAATCTTAGTTTGTTGAGCATATCAAACAAAATGCTTCTTTGTATAAATAACTTTCAAATTCAGAATTCAGTAAGCTTTTTTTCAGGACCCAAATATTCAATAATCGAAGAACGTCCTTGAAATCCTTCACCTGTTGGTTTTAGTTTTATTAGTCCTTTTCTTTTTAGTGAATCAAGAGTTCTCTTAAATGTTTTTTCAGATTTTTCTCCACCCGCGTTTGAATATTTTTTGTAAAGTTCTCCAGTTGTTTTTCCTGAATGTTTTTCACAAACTTCCAAAACTAATTTTTCTTCGTCTTTGAAAGTTTTGTTTGCTGCAGAAGGTTTTAAAGTGCTAATTCTTTTGGATGCTTCTTTAACGTGCGCAAGAGTTACTTTCTTTGAAGAGTCCTGCTCAGCAAGTTCTCCAGTAATTTTGAGCAAAGTAATCCCTACTCTGATGTCTTTGTATCCAGAAGCCACTCTTGCCAATTCTGCAAAAGCATCAGAATTCCAAGTATCTTGATAAAACGCATATTTGAGTCTTTCTTTTAGAATGTCAAAAGTTTCTGAAGCAG
>CAXGHT010000050.1:0-1654 GCA_964010235.1 uncultured archaeon
TCAAACCAAGTCAAACTAAGAACTATCTCAAAAAAACTCCAAAGTGGAAAGCAATAAAGAACCACCACTTGTATCGAGAATTCAAATTCAAAGACTTCAAATCTGCTCAGAAATTTGCAAACAAAGTAGGTAAAATCGCAGAAAGAGAAAACCATCACCCAGATATTCAACTGGGTTGGGGTTACGTTAACATAACAACTTACACTCATGCCATCAATGGATTAAGTATAAATGACTTTATCCTAGCTTCAAAAATAAATAAAATATAAAGGGGCAATTAAGCCCCTAAGCAGTTTTCAAAAGGTCTGCAACCTTTTCCAATAAATCTTTATCGGATGGAAGAGCAATATTCTTTCCTTTTGAATAACGCTTTTCGCCTTCTTCGTTAAAAAATCCCCGTGAAACAGAGATAAATTCATTTTCACCTTCGTCAGAAATTGCCACTTTTCGTGCCACTTCAATGAAGTTGTTTTTTCCGAATTTAATATCTTCGGAACCGAGTGTTTTGAAGTCTACCATTTTGTATTCCTTTGTTTATGTAGCTCTACGAGCTTTAATACACTTATTATCAAAAACTTAAAAGTATTACTAATAGTCTTATTTTCTCTTACGACTCTTCTTCTTGCGTTTCTTAAAATTTACATAATAAACTTGTCTAATAATTGGACTATTTAACAACAAACTACCAAGAATCAACCCAATAGCAAAAGGACGATAAACGCGAATAAACAACAAAGGAATGGAAAGAAGCATTAATATTCGGGCGGCAAACATAAACGCAAGATGAATTCGAGTAGCACCAACATGATAATTCTTAACTTCCTCATACGCTCGCTTCATAATCTACTAACACGGGAGACCTATAAATAAATTACTTAGTACTCAATACAGAAAGAATATCGGCAAATCTACTCAAAAATCCAGAAATAAATTCTTTTGTAACATCAGTATTAAAATAAAGTCCAAGAACTAAGATGGTGATAGTTACTGCAAAGATGTAATGTTTCATAAAATACTTTGAATTTACTTATTTTTAAGATTTTAGGTGTTACGAGAACATCGCATCTAAAATTCCGCCAGCAATATCAGATACTCCTCTCATAAAGTAAAGCGCTAGTTCTGCAACTGGACGAACATTTGAGGCAGCATAACCACCTAAATTTGTAGTTGGTTCTGGAAAAAAGATTAATCCAACCACTAGTATCACTAGAATAAACAATAACCATTCATGAAGCTTATTTGTAAACCAATACCACATACAATCAAAATGCTTTTTAAGGTATTTATACTTTTTGAGTTAGGAGAAGTAGAATAAAATCAAACACATTTACCTTACCACTGCAATTCCGTACACGAATGCTAATTTACACATTGGACACGCATACGAAAATATATTAGCAGACTTCCTAGCTCGATATTACAGACAACAGGGAAACAAAGTTATATTTCAAACTGGAACAGACGATCACGGATTGAAGAATTACAAGTCAGCAAAGGCAGAAGGAATTCCAACAAAGAAATTCGTTGACAGAAATGCAAAAAACGTTGAAGCAGTTTTCAAAAGTATTTCAAGCTCTCATGATCAATTTGTAAGAACTGTTGATTCAAAAAGACACTGGCCAGGAGTCCAAAAACTTTGGAAAGCAATCTCAAA